>NZ_JBYTEK010000005.1:0-37525 GCF_058783335.1 Stenotrophomonas sp. FW305-C-20-S1
TCTGTTTCGTCGGCAGCGTCAGGGGGGTAGAAGAGACAGGCGCCGGGCCATGCCCGGCGACGCGGATCACACCAGCAACCCCACGCTCACCCGGTAGCGCCGGGCCATGCCCGGCGACGCGGATCACACCAGCATCCGCACGCTCACCCCGGTGGCGCCGGGCCATGCCCGGCGACGCGGATCACACCAGCATCCGCACGCTCACCCGGTAGCGCCGGGCCGTGCCCGGCGACGCGGATCACACCAGCAACCGCTCCACCAGTCGCTGGTACAGCCCCGGCAATGCTTCCAGCTCGTCCACGCGCACGTTCTCATCCACCTGGTGGATGCTGGCGTTGACCGGGCCGACTTCGATGCACTGCGCGCCCAGGGGTGCGATGAAGCGCGCATCGGAGGTGCCACCACCGGTGCTCTCTTCCGGTGCGCGACCGGTGTGCTCGGCCAGCACCGCGCGCGCCGCTGCGCGCAACGTACCTTCCGGGGTGTAGAACGGCTCGCCACTGCGGTGCCACTTCAGCGTGTACTGCAGGCCATGGCGGTCCAGCAGCGCAGTGATGTCCGCTTCCAGCTTCGCTGCATCCCAGTGCGGGTTGTAGCGGATGTTGAAATCCACCTCCAGCTCACCGGGAATCACGTTGTTGGCACCGGTGCCGGCATGGATGTTGGAGATCTGCAGGCTGGTCGACGGGAAGCTCTCATAGCCCTCGTCCCAGCGCCGTGCGCTCAGTTCGGCCAGCATGGGCGCGGCAAGATGAATCGGATTGCGCGCCTTGTCCGGGTAGGCCACGTGGCCCTGCACGCCTTGCACGCGCAGCTTGGCCGACAGGCTGCCGCGACGTCCCACGCGCAGCAGGTCACCCAGCGTGGCGGTGGAGGACGGCTCGCCGGTGATGCACCAGTCGATGCGCTGGCCACGCTCGGCGAACAGCCGCGCGACATGGCGCACGCCATCGATCGCATCGCCTTCCTCATCGCTGGTCAGCAGCACCGCCAGCGTACCGGCGTGCTGCGGATGGGCCGCAACGAACTGTTCGGCAGCGATCACGAACGCGGCCACGCTGCCCTTCATGTCGGCGGTGCCGCGACCGTACAGCACGCCATCGCGGATCTGTGGCGCGAACGGATCGCTCTGCCACGCCTCGCGCGGGCCCGGCGGCACCACGTCGGTATGGCCCAGCAGGACCAGCACCGGCGCGCCGCTGCCGTGCGTGGCCCACAGGTTGTCGACCTCGCCCAGCCGCAGGTGCTCACAGGTGAAACCGGCCGCCTGCAGACGTTCACCAATCAGCGCCTGGCAACCGGCATCGTCCGGGGTCACCGACGGCCGTGCAATCAGATCGCAGGCCAGGTCGAGGACGGCGCTCACGCGCCGCCCACGCCGAAGCGCGCCTTGAAACCGTTGTCGCTGAAACCCTGGCTGACCTTGCCGTCGGCAGTCACCACCAGCGGCCGCTTGATCAACTGCGGGTACTCGCGCAGCAGCAGCTTCCATTCCGCCTCCGAATCGGCGGCCTTGCGGTTGTCCGGCAGCTGCCGCCAGGTGGTGGAGGACCGGTTGACCATCGCCGCCAGGCCACCCAGCTGGGCGGCCCATTCCAGCAGCGTTTCCGGGCTGGGTTTGTTGTCGCGGTAGTCGACGAAGGTGTACGGCACGCCGAAGCGGTCCAGCCACTTGGTCGCCTTCTTGCAGGTATCGCAGTTCTTCAGACCATGGACGGTGGTGCTCATGCGCGCGGCCCCGTCAGTCGGCCAGGCCGCGCAGCAGGTCGTTGACGCTGGTCTTGCTGCGGGTGCGGGCATCGACCTGCTTGACGATCACCGCGCAGTACAGCGAGTGGGTACCGTCCTTGCTCGGCAGCGAGCCGGACACCACCACGCTGTACGGCGGAATGTAGCCGTAGCTGATTTCGCCGGTGGCGCGGTTGTAGATGCGGGTGCTCTGGCTGAGGAACACGCCCATGCCGATCACGCTGTGATGGCCGACGACCACGCCTTCCACCACTTCCGAACGCGCGCCGATGAAGCAATGGTCTTCGATGATGGTCGGGCTGGCCTGCAGCGGCTCGAGCACGCCACCGATGCCGGCACCACCGGACAGGTGGCAGTGCTGGCCGATCTGCGCGCAGGAACCGACGGTGGCCCAGGTGTCGACCATGGTGCCTTCGCCGACGTAGGCACCGATGTTGGTGAAGCTCGGCATCAGCACCACGTCCTTGCCGAAATACGTGCCGCGACGGGCGATCGCACCCGGCACCACACGCACGCCGCCACGGCGGAACTTCGCCTCGTCATAGCCGGCAAAGCGCGATTCGACCTTGTCCCAGAACGGTGCCGGGCGTGCATCGACCACGGCCATGTCGTTGACGCGGAAATACAGCAGCACCGCCTTCTTCAGCCATTCGTTGACCTTCCAGCCACCATGGCCATCGGGTTCGGCGACGCGGAACTCGCCGCTTTCCAGGCCATCGATCACGCGGTTGACCAGCGGCCGGGTCGAGCCTTCCAGTTCGTGCAGGGTCAGCGTGGCGCGGCGCTCGAAGGCGCTTTCGATGCCGAACTTCAGTTCTTCCACGCCCGGCCCGGCCGGCTTGCGCAGCGACTTGCGTGCGATGTTCTCGGCGCGCGCAGCTTCGGCGGTCTTGGCCGGGACCTTCTTTGCCGGCGCCTTCTTCGCTGCAGCCTGTTTCGGCACGGCGGCCTTCTTCACCGCTGCGGTCTGGCCCGCCTTCGGCTGTTGTGCAGCTTTCTTCGCAGCCGGGGCAGCGGCAGTAGTCTTTCTGGCCGCGGCGCTCTTGGCAGTCGCGGCAGTCTTCTTTGCAGGCTTGGTGGCCATCAGGCGGGGTCTCCGGCGTTTCGATCAGGGTCCAGGCAGGCCAGCATTGCGTCATGCAGCTGCTGCCGGGCGGATTCAGTCAGGGGGAGGTCGTGTTCGTCACTGATCACGAAGGTGTCTTCGGCGCGTTCGCCGAATGTGGCAATGCGCGCGTCCTGCACGCGCAGTCCCTGGTTGCGCAGCACGAACGCCACGTCGGCCAGCAGGCCGGGGCGGTCGGGCGCGACCAGGGCAAAGCGGGTCGCGCCGGGTTCATCGCGGAACTCGATGCGTGGGGCGAAACGGAAGTGGCGCAGCTGGCGTGGCACCACCCGGCGCGAGGGACGCAGCCGCGCAAGGTCGCCACTGAGCGCCTCGCGCAGGGCCGCTTCCAGGTTGGCGCTGCTGCCATCGGCAAACGTATCGGCCGGGCTGACTTCAAAATTATCGAAAATCGTCTCGGACGGACCATCCAGCACGCGTGCGCGGTGGATGCCGTAACCCTTGCGGTCCAGGGTCATCACGATCGCGGCAAACAGGCCATCACGGTCCGGCGAGTGCACGAACACTTCCAGCGCCGGGTCGTCAACGCTGATCCGGCGTACCTTCACCAGCGTCTGGCCCTGCTTGATCGGCACCAGTGCGGCAGCCTGCCAGGCCAACTGTTCCGGGCGCAGGCGGATGAAACCTTCGTCAGGCATCACCGCGAACTGGCGGTCGATGGTGGCATCGTCGTAGCCCTGCTCGCGCACCAGCGCACGCACGCTGTCGCGCGCTTCGGCCACGCGCTCGGCCGCCGGCACCGGATGCTCCAGGCCCTCGCGCAGCGCGCGGCGGGTAGCGAAATACAGATCGGCCAGCAGCCGGTCCTTCCACGCGTTCCACAACTTCGGGCTGGTGCCGGCGATGTCGGCGCAGGTCAGCAGATAGAGGTAATCCAGGCGGTCGCGGCTGCCGACCAGGGTCGCGAAGCGATGGATCACGTCCGCATCGGCGATGTCCTGCTTCTGCGCGGTCACCGACATCCGCAGGTGCTGTTCGACCAGCCAGGCCACCAGTTCGGTATCCGAACCACTCAGCCCCTGCGCGTGGCAGAACGCCCGTGCATCGACCGCGCCCAGTTCGGAATGATCGCCGCCGCGCCCCTTGGCGATGTCGTGGAACAGGCCGGCCAGCAGCAGCAGTTCGGGCTTGCGCAGGCGCGGCCAGACTTCGTGGGCTATGGAGAAACGTTCATCGGCGCGACTGCTAGCAAACAGCCCCATGTTGCGCAGGACCATCAGCGTGTGCTGGTCGACGGTGTAGACATGGAACAGGTCGAACTGCATGCGCCCGCTGACCTGGGCGAATGCGGGAATCCACTGCCCGAGCACGCCCAGCCGCGCCATGCGCGAAAGCGTGTCGACCGGGCGCTGGCCACGCAGCAGAGCCATGAACTGTTCGCGCGCGTCAGGGTCTGCCTGGTCATAGGCAGGCAGCAACGGCAGCGATTCGGCCAGCGCGCGCGCAGTCAACGAATGCAGGCCACGGATCTGCGGATTGTTCGCCCAGCTGGCGAACAACGCGAAGACCTGGCCGATGTCAGCATTCGGCCAGTCGGCATCGTTGGCCGCCAGATAGCCACGGCGCAGCGCGAACCCCACGGTCAGCGGCTCAGGCTGTGCCTCGCCATCGAACTGTTCCTCGAAACGTTGCAGGAGACGATCACTGATCCGCCGCACCACCGAAGCGGCGCGGTAGAAGCCCTGCATCATCTTCTCGACGCCCAGGCTCTCGGCATCGTCCTCAAAGCCCAGGCGCGCGGCCAGGGTCTTCTGGTAATCGAAGCGCAGGCGCTCTTCCGGGCGTCGCGCCACCAGGTGCAGGCCGAAGCGCAGTCGCGCCAGCACCGCACGTTCGCGCTTCAGCGCTGCGGCCTCGTCAGCGCCCAGGTGGCCCAGGCCGACCAGCGCTTCCAGATCGCGCACGCCAAACGCACGCAGCGCCATCCAGCCCAGCGTGTTGAGATCGCGCAGGCCGCCGGGGCCATCCTTCAGGTCCGGCTCCAGGTTGTCGGCGGTGTCGCCGAAACGCTGGTGGCGGTTGCGCAGTTCTTCCAGCTTGGCCAGGAAGAACGCACGCGGCGGCCACAGCTCGCGGTCATCCACTGCCGCACGCAGCGCACGCCGCGCCGCCTCATCGGCCATCAGCGGGCGCGCTTCGATCAACGCCGTCAGCACGGTCTGGTCGGCCGCAGCCTCGCTGCACTGCCCGCCCGAACGCACCGCGTGGCTGACCGCCAGGCCGCAATCCCACAGCAGCGCGAACAGGCGCGCGAGCGCCTCTTCATGGGCCAGCTGCGCCTGCGGATCGCCGAACACCAGCAGGTCGATGTCCGAGCGCGGGAACAGTTCACCGCGCCCATAGCCACCGACCGCAAACAGCGACAGGCCACTTTCGGCCGGCAGGCAGCGCTGCCACGCATGGCGGATCAGGTGATCGGCCGCGCGCGCGCGCAATGCCAGCAGGCGCTCGATGTTGTCGCCCTGGTCGAAGCGGCGGTACAGGCGCGTATCGGCCTGCTGCAGCGCGTCGCGCGCGGCAGCAGCCCAGTCCGGGTCGTTGAGCGACGCGGCCGGCGTGTCCAGCAGCGAACTCGCCGGCAGCATCGTCAGGAGACCTGCGACTCGCCCGGCGACAGGGTCAGCACGTCCACGCCGGTCTCGGTGACCGCGATCATGTGCTCCCACTGTGCCGACAGCTTGCGGTCCTTGGTCACCACGGTCCAGCCATCGGGCAGCACCTTGTTGTAGCGGGTGCCCTCGTTGATCATCGGCTCGATGGTGAAGGTCATGCCCGGCTGCAGCACCAGGCCCTGGCCCGGACGGCCGTAATGCACCACCTGCGGCTCATCGTGGTAGACCTTGCCGATGCCGTGGCCGCAGTACTCGCGCACCACGCTGAAACGCTCGCCTTCGGCGTAGCTCTGGATCGCATGGCCGACGTCGCCCAGGGTTGCGCCCGGACGCACCGCGCGGATGCCGCGCCACATCGCTTCATAGGTGGCGTCGACCAGGCGCTTGGCCATCACCGACGGGGTGCCGACGAAGTACATGCGGCTGGTGTCGCCATGCCAGCCGTCCTTGATGACGGTGACGTCGATATTGATGATGTCGCCATCCTTGAGGACCTTCCCTTCGCTGGGAATGCCGTGGCAGATGACATTGTTGACCGAGGTGCACACGGTCTTGGGGAAGCCGCGGTAGCCGACGTTGGCCGGAATGGCGCCCTGCACGTTCACGATGTGGTCGTGGCAGATGCGGTCCAGTTCCTCGGTCGTGACACCGGGCTTGACGTGGGGGGTGACGATGTCGAGCACTTCGCTGGCCAGGCGGCCGGCGATGCGCATCATCTCGATTTCCTGCGGGGTTTTGATATTCACGCTCATGGCTCCCATTATCGCCGATCCGGCCGCAATCTGAACGAACGCCACCCAACTGGCGATCCGGGGCATGCACGGATCCGGCAAGGAACGTGAAAGCGTGATGGGCCACACCCTTTCGATCGCCTGTTTCTCACGGAATACAGACACTTGCGGTGCCTACGCTGGCCCCACTGTCGTCAAATCGGCGCCGAACGTGCCGACTTCGCGCTGTTCAACGGACCTTCGGGTCAGGGAGGTTGTCCATGCGATCCACCGTTCGTTCCCCCTGGGCTTGGGCCTTGGCCCTGCTGGTGGCTGGCCCGGCCGCCGCCGCCGACACCACTACGTTCAACGTCACCCTGGTGGTCACCAAGGCCTGCACCATCACTGCGGCCGCCGCCACCAACGTCGACTTCGGTACCGCCGCCTCCACCACCGCCACCCCGACCCTGGGCCAGGGCACCGTAACCGCACAGTGTTCGGCGCTGACCCCGTACACCATCTCGCTCAACGCCGGTGCCAATGCCGGTACGGCCAATGACGTCACCACGCGGCGGATGAAGAACACCAACGCAGCAGTGACGGCCAACAACTACGTGGGCTACCAGCTCTACCAGGATGCCGCGCATACCCTGGTGTGGGGCGCCACCACGGGCACCAACACCCAGGCCGGTATCGGCACCGGCCTGGCGGTGCCCTACATCGTCTACGGCCAGATCCTCAACCTGAGCACGGCCAACGCTGCGACCGGCAACTACCTGGATACCGTTACCGCCACGATCACCTATTGATGGAGCACGCCCGCATGGCCGGATCCCGCCCGTGGCGCGCCACCGGCGTGGCGCTGCTCGTTCTCAGCCTGCTGCTTTGGGTCACCGCGGCCTCGGCGACCAGCCTGCAGGTCGCGCCCACCAGCCTGCAGCTGGAGGCACGCCAGCGCGCCGGCGAACTGTGGTTGACCAACAGCGGCACCTCGCCGGTGAAGCTGCAGGTCCGGGTATTCCGTTGGGTGCAGCAGGACGGCAACGAACAGCTGCTGCCCACCGAAGATCTGCTGGCCACGCCACCGATGCAGGAGTTGGCCGCCGGCCAGCAGCAGCTGGTACGGGTCATGCGCGCCGCGGCCGACGCACCGGCTGCGCAGCAGTACTACCGGTTGATCGTCGACGAGGTGCCCGATCTGGCCACGCGCACCGAAGGCATGCAGTTCGTGCTGCGCTATTCCATCCCGGTATTCGTGCAACCCGGAGCTGGCAGCCGGCTGGCACCGCAGCTGCACGCCCGCCTGGTCCGGCTGGACGACGGTCGCAATGGCGTGGAAGTAGGCAATACCGGCAACAGCTATGCGCAGATCGCCGACCTCGCTCTGGGCAGCCCGGAGCGGCCGCGCATCGTCCATCCCGGCCTGCTGGGCTATGTGCTGCCCGGCCAGGTCATGCGCTGGCCGCTGGAGCGCACGGCGATCGACCGCGACAACGACCAGATCACGGCCAAGCTCAATGGCGAGTCGGAACAGACGTCGCTGCCGCCACCACCGGCTCGCTGAGGCGCTGATGAGCGCAGCGCTCGGTGCGGCCGTGTCCCCGGCGGCTCATGCAGCCGATGTCTCCGGGGTCTCCGCCGATGCCCTGCTGCCGCCACCAACCCCACTCACGGCCAACCAGACGCTGTACCTGGACGTGACCCTCAACAGCACGCCGCGCGGCCTGCTGCCCTTCACCGACAACCGTGGCCGCCTGCAGGCCAGCCCCGAAATCCTGCGCCAGCTTGGCTTCAACGCCAGCGGCGATGCCCCGGTGTACCTCGACCAGATCAGCGGTGCGGTGGTGCGCTATGACGCGCACCTGCAGACCCTCGCGCTGGACGTGCCGCTGGACCAGTTGACCCTGCCCACGACCGTGCTCAGCCGCCCGCAGGTCCGCGCTTCCCGCGGCAGCGCCTCGCCCGGCGTCCTGCTCAATTACGACCTGTACGGCAGCCGTGTCGACAGCCTCGGCAACCTTACCCTGAGCTCTGAACTGCGAGTGTTCGGCATCGGTACCGGCACCTTCGAGAACACCGCCGTCAGCCGTCGCTACCAGACCGGCGACCGCCACTGGCGCAGCGAAAGCGTACGCCTCGATACGCGCTGGACGCTGGACTTCCCGGACAAGGCGCTGACTTTGGAGGTGGGCGATTTCTACAGCGGGTTTGTCGACTGGAGCCGGCCGGTACGCCTGGGCGGCATCCAGATCGGTCGCAATTACGGACTGCAGCCGTACCGTGTCCTTACCCCGACTCCTGCCTTCCTTGGCCAGGCGGTGGTGCCATCCACGGTCGAGCTGTATGTCGATGGCCTGCGCCAATACAGCGGGCAGGTACCGGTCGGGCCGTTCCAGCTGGCGGCGCAGCCGGGCATCAGCGGTACCGGCAGCGCGCAGGTGGTGGTTACCGATGCCTTCGGCCGCATGCAGACCCTGGATTTCAGCTTCTACGGCACCCAGCAGCTGCTGGCCAAGGGCCTGTCGGACTGGTCTCTCGGCGTCGGCCAGCTGCGCGAGCAGTTCGGCGAACGCTCCTTCGCCTACGACGACCGTACCGTGGCAAGCGCCAGCTGGCGCGGCGGCGTCAGCGACACATTCACCGGCGAAGCACATGCCGAGGGCGGCGGCGGCCTGGCCCAGGCCGGCGTGGGTGGGTGGTGGCTGCTGGGCGGCGCCGGCGTGCTCAATGCCGCCTATGCGCACAGCCGCTACCAGGGCCTGCAGGGCGGACAGTGGGCGCTGGGGTACAGCTGGAACAACCGGCGCTTCAATTTCAACCTGCGCAGCGTGCGCAGCCACGGCGACTACCGCGACCTGGGCGCGCTGCAGGCCAACCTGCCGCCCAGCATCAGCGAGCAGGCCACGGTCGGCCTGGACCTGTTGCGCCTGGGCACCCTCAGCGCCAGTTACCTTCGCCTGCGCTACCCCGATGGCGATGACAACCGTTATGCCAGCCTGTTCTGGTCACGCAGCTGGAGCCCGCGCTGGTCGGCCTACCTGTCGGTCAACCAGAACCTGGACGACAGTGATGACCGCAGCGTCTACCTGTCGCTGACCGCAAGCCTGGGCAACAACCGCCAGGCCAGCCTGTCCAGCCAGCGCAATGGCGACCGCCAGAGCTGGGTCGCCGATGTCACCCAGCCGGTCCCGGGCGACGGCAGCGCAGGCGGTATCGGTTGGCGCGCGCAGGTCCGCCACGGCGACGGCGGCAGCGGCGGCCTGGCCGAAGTCGGCATCCTCAACGATGTCGGCCGCTACGCCTTCGGTGCCTCCCGCCAGGCGGGCCTCAACTACGCCTATGGCAGCGCCAGCGGCAGCCTGGTGTGGATGGCCGGGCACACCTTCGCCGCCCGCGAAGTCGCCGACGCCTTCGCCGTGGTCAGCACGAATGGCGTTGGCGGTGTGCCGGTGCGGCTTGAGAACCGCCTGATCGGTGCCACCGACGAGCGTGGCCTGCTGCTGATCAGCCCGCTTCTATCCTGGCAGCGCAACCGCGTCTCCATCGACACCCTGGACCTGCCGGCGGACATGCGCGCTGATCGCATCGAGGACTGGGTGACACCTCGCCAGCGCGCCGGCACCGGCCTGACCTTCAACCTGCGTTCGCGCGCGTCATTGCGGCTGATCCTGCAGGACATGCGGGGGCAACCGCTGGAGGTGGGCAGCGAAGTGCAGCTGCCCGATGGCCGCCAGGCCACCGTCGGCTACGACGGCCTGCTGTACCTGGAGGACGTTGCACCTGGCAGCGTGCTGTACATCACCAGCAGCGGTGGCCAGTGCCGTGTCCGCGTGCCGGCACCGCAGGTGGTCGCCGTCGGGGCCAGCGCGCGCCCGGTCCCGCTGCAATGCGTGCCGGAGGTGGCGCCATGAGGATGCTGCTGCTCGGCCTGCTGCTTCTGGCCGGCCTGATCGCCAGTGCACCGACACGCGCGGCCGCGACCTGCACCGCCACCGCCGACGCGCTGCTGCCCTTCGGCAACGTCAGCAGCGGCGCGGCAGGCGCCACCCCCGGCACCTTGAACATCACCGTGAACTGCTCCACCGCCGCACTCAGCCTGGTCGCCACCACCGGCATCCGCGTCTGCATCGGCCTGGGCAATGGCACCGGCGGCACCAGTACCTCGCCGTGGCGGACAATGGTCAACGGCAGCAGTGATCCGCTCAATTTCCAGATATACAACGTCGCCAACTACAGCGAAGTCACCGGCCTGGCACCGCGCGGCACACCTCCCGCACAGGAGCTGACGATGACCTACAACGTGCCGCTGATCGGCGGCTCCGGCAGCCGTACCACGCAGTTGTTCGCACAGATCCCGGCCAACCAGGTGCTGGCCTCCGGCAACTACAGCAGCACCTTCACCGGGGCCAACGTGGTGCTCACCTGGGCCTGGAACGAGGTGCTGCTGGGCACCGCCACCGTACCGGCCACCTGCAATGGCGGCGCTACCGGCACCAACACCGCCAGCAATGCCTTCACCTTCAATGCCACTGCCACCGTGCTGCCGCAATGCGGCAGCTACCTCACCACCACCATGGATTTCGGCAACGTCACCGGCGGCATTCCCGCCAACATCGACCAGACCGCCACCCTCACCCTGACCTGCCTCAAGCGCACCGCCTACCAGGTCGGCCTGAACAACGGTCAGAACAACCCGGCCCTTACCACCACCCGGCGCATGCGCACCACCATCGGCGGCAACAGCTATTACCTGACCTACGAGCTGTACCGGGACGCTGCGCGCAGCCAGCGCTGGGGCAATACGCTCACCGTGGACACCTTCAGCGGCGTCGGCACTGGCAGCGCGCAGACACTGAACATATTCGGGCGTGTGCCTCCCGTTGCCGGACAGCCTCCGGCGGGCACCTACAACGACCTGGTGCAGGTGACGATCACCTACTGAGGGGAGCCCGCTCTACAGAATTCCCCCTGTCGGCCGATACCGCGCATCAAGTCGACAACACGGTGGATCGCAGGTGGTTCGGGCAGTACTGATCGGAGTGATGTCCATCGCCAGCACGACAGCGTGGGCCGACCCGGCGCCCGTCCCAATGCAGATCCGCCTGACCGTGGTTGAAGGCTGCGTCGGCACGGGGGGCGGCCCACGTTGCCCGGTGCCACAGCAGCACAGCGACGGCGGTCACCTGCCGCCCCAGGTCCGTGAACTGGCCCCGCCAGCGCAGGACGAGCAAGGGCGTGCCGCATCCGAACCACCCACCACCTATTACTGATGCACCGGCTGCTGCCCCTGTTGATGGCACTGCTGCCCATGCCCTTGCAGGCGCTGGACCTGATGCCGACCACGTTGCACCTGCCTGCTGCACAGGGGCGGACCGAGCTGTGGCTGCGCAATCCTGGCCCCGGGCATTGGCGCGGCCAGGTGCAGATCTGGGCGTGGGACCAGCAACCGGGCGCCGAACACCTGCAACGCAGTGCGCAGGTGCTGGCCAGTCCGACCCTGCTGGATCTGCCGGCCGGCGCCCGCCAGCGCGTGTGGTTGCTGCCGGCGTCGTCCGCGCCTGTGGCCGCTGAACAGGCATTCCGTATCATCCTGGCACCGGCAGAACCGGCCATGCCGCGCTATTCACTGCCCCTGTTCCGCAGCGAACCGGCCGGCCCAGCGTCCCCCTGCCTGCAGGCAGAGCTGGTGGTCAACGGGTCGCAATTCATGCTGAGACTGTTGAACAGTGGCACCCGTCACGCGCGCTTGAGCGACCTTGCCTATGAGACGGCTGGCGGCCAGCGCAGCCTGCTGCTGCCCGGTCTTGCCGGCTACGTACTGGCGGCGCGCCAGCGCGAGTGGCAGTTGCCGCCGCGCGCCGATGGCTATGCAGGCGGCAGGTTCCACGCCCGCCTGCAGGACGGCACAGAGGTGATCCTGGCGGCACAGACACCCGCAATTGCAGCGAGCCAGCCAAGCAGGCTATAATTGCCCGGATGTCCTGCCGCCCCGTGCGCGGGACACCGTCCACACCGGACGTCACCGGTGAATCCACACCTGCTGCCCCCATCCGTGCCGGGGTGCTCCGCAAGGAGTTCGGCCACGGAGGCAACAGGGAAGCCCAACCCCGGAACCTTCAGCGCTTCCACGCGTCCCGCATACCTATCCCGCGGGCGGAATCGCCGGTTCCCCATCAGGAGTTCTGCAATGCCCCAGGTCACCATGCGTCAGATGCTGGAAGCCGGCGTCCACTTCGGCCACCAGACCCGTTACTGGAACCCGAAAATGGCTCCGTACATCTTCGGCGCCCGCGGCAAGATCCACATCATCAACCTGGAAAAGACCGTCCCGCTGTTCAACGACGCGATGAACTTCATCTCGTCGGTTGCCCAGAAGCGCGGCACCATCCTGTTCCTGGGCACCAAGCGCAGCGCGCGTGAGTCGATCCGCGAAGAAGCCGAGCGTTGCGGCATGCCGTTCATGAACCAGCGTTGGCTGGGCGGCACCCTGACCAACTTCCGTACCGTCAAGCAGTCGGTTGCCCGCCTGAAGGAACTGGAAGCCGGTGAATCCGACGGCACCTTCGAGAAGCTGGTCAAGCACGAAGTGCTGGGCCTGCGTCGCGAGCGCGACAAGCTGGAAGCCTCGCTGGGCGGCATCAAGGACATGAACCGTCTGCCGGACGCGATCTTCGTCATCGATATCGGCCACGAAGACATCGCCATCAAGGAAGCCAAGAAGCTCGGCATCCCGGTGATCGCCGTCGTCGATACCAACTACAACCCGGAGCTGGTGGATTACGCGATCCCGGGCAACGACGATGCCATCCGTGCCGTGCAGCTGTACGCACGCGCCGCTGCTGACGCCGTGCTGGAAGGCAAGGCTGCTGCACCGCACGCTGCCACCGTCCGTGAAGAAGAGTTCGCCGACGCTCCGGCCGAAGAAGGCAAGCCGGCTCGCCGCGCTCCGGCCAAGAAGGCTGCTGCCGACAAGGGCGAAGCCCAGGCCTGATCCAGGCCCCGGTGGGCGCCACGCGCCCACCTTTCCTGTCCGCTGCCGATGGCGCGACGACAGGAAACTGTCACACGGGCCGGCCACCATGCCGGCCCAACCCCTTTCTTTCGTGAGGTAATCCCGTGGAAATCACTGCTTCCCTGGTCAAGGAACTGCGCGAGCGCACTGGCGCCGGCATGATGGAATGCAAGAAGGCGCTCACCGAGGCCGGCGGCAACATCGACGCCGCTGCTGAAGCGCTGCGCAAGTCCGGCGCTGCCAAGGCCGACAAGAAGGCTGACCGCGTGGCCGCCGAAGGTCGTCTGGGCCTGGCCCAGGACGGCGGCAAGGCCGTGCTGGTCGAGATCAACTCGGAAACCGACTTCGTCGCCAACGACATCAACTTCAAGAACTTCGTCGATTCCGTCGCTGCCGCTGCACTGGCATCGGGCGCCGCCGACGTGGAAGCCCTGAAGTCGGCCACCCTGCCGACCGGCCAGACCGTCGAAGAAACCCGCGCGACCGCCGTGCAGACCCTGGGTGAGAACATCCAGATCCGTCGCCTGGTCAAGCTGGACACCACCGGCAACGTCGGTTCCTACGTCCACACCAACGGCAAGGTCGGCGTGCTGGTCGACCTGATCGGCGGCGACGCCGAACTGGCTCGCGGCCTGGCCATGCACGTGGCCGCGCTGAAGCCGCCGCACAACAAGGCTGCCGATGTGCCGGCCGAGTTCGTGGAAAAGGAAAAGGAAATCGAACTGGCCAAGATGTCCGAGAAGGACAAGTCCAAGCCGGCCGACATCCTGGAAAAGATCATCAGCGGCAAGATCAACAAGATCGTCAGCGAAGTGACCCTGTACGGCCAGAGCTACGTCCTGGACGGCGACAAGACCGTCGAGCAGGTGGTCAAGGCCGCCGGCGCCGACGTGGCTGGCTTCCAGCTGCTGGTCGTTGGCGAAGGCATCGAGAAGGTGGTGGAAGACTACGCCGCCGAAGTTGCCAAGGCGATGCAGGTCTGATTCCAGCCTCACGGCTGCAATGAAACCAGAAGGAGCCGCGGGAAACCGCGGCTCTTTTTTTATGCCGGTGGGCCTGCGGGTGCCCTTCACCTGTGGGTGGCCGAATCTGTGGGTGCGCACCGTTGGTGCGCACACCGACACCTTTGCGTTGCAAGCGAATCAAGCCGATACTCGGCAAAGGGAACCTGCAGTCACATAACAGGAACGAAATTCGCAGACTGTGATGCATTCCTAGGTATTCTTGTCCTAATGGAATTGAACGACCCGACATGCCTCCCGAGCTGACAGCTGCACTGGCGCTTTGCCGCAACCTCCCCTCGCCGCCCGGTATTGCCCTGCGCATCATCGAACTGGCCCAGGACCCGGAGGCGGACATCGCAACCGCTGCGGACATCATCGCCATCGACATGGCGCTGAGTGCGCGCATGCTGCGTATCGCCAATTCACCGCTGTATGCCAGCCGGCGCCGGATCGAGAACCTCGGCCAGGCGCTGACCATGCTCGGGCTCAACGCTACGATCAGCCTCGCCCTGGGCTTCACTGTCACCCAGGGCCTGACCGGCAAAGGCGGCGCCGACCACGATCTGCGCCAACGCGCCTGGAAGCGCAGCATCCTCAGCGCGCTGGCGGCCAGCCAGCTCGGCCAAGCGCGCGGCCTGCGCAGGCTGGAGGAGCTGATGCTGGCCGGACTGCTGCAGGACATGGGCGTGCTGTGCCTGGCCCAGGCCGAATCCGAACGCTACCTGCCCTTGCTGCGCGAAGCGCGCGACAATCCCGACCTGATCGCGCGCGAGCGCCAGGAACTCGGCTGCAGCCACGCCGACGTCGGTGCATGGGTGGCCGAGGAGTGGGGCCTGCCGCGCTACCTGGTGGACAGCATCCGCCACAGCGAAGACGAAGGCACCGCCGAAAATCCGTTCCAGGCCTGCGTACAGCTGTCTGGCGCGGTCGCCGACATCTGGCTGGATGAAGACGCCGATGGCGCACGCGAACGCGCCCTGCAGCAGGTCCACGACCGCCTGCAGATGGACAGCGCCCGCTTCGACCAGGTGCTGGCGCGGATCAGCGAAGCGCTGCCGGACATCGCCAGCCTGTTCGAGAACGGCCTGAACTCGCCGGCACGCGTGCGTGAACTGATCGACCACGCCCAGGAACTGGCCACCCTGCGCAACCTGCGCGAACTGCAGGATGCCGACCAGGCCCGCCGCCGCGCCGATGAATTCGAGGCCCGCGCCAAGCGCCTGGCCGACCAAGCCCATCGCGACGCGTTGACCGGCGTCCTCAACCGCCGCCAGCTCGAAGCCGTGCTGGAACAGGAATTCCTGCGCGCCGGCCGCCATGGCTGGCCGTTGTCGGTGGCCTTCATCGACCTGGACGATTTCAAGAAGATCAACGATGCACACGGCCACCTGACCGGCGACGAGGTGCTGCGCGCCTTTGCCGGCAAGCTGCAGGGGCAGCTGCGCAACAGCGACACCGTGGCCCGCTTCGGCGGCGAGGAGTTCGTCGCGCTGCTGCCCAATACCAGTGAATCGGTGGCCCTGGACGTGATCCGCCGGGTACTGGCGAACATCGTCGCCACCCCGATGGCGGAACTGGAAGGTGGCCCGCTGTTCATCACCTTCTCGGCCGGCGTGGCCACCCAGGGCGGCTACGAGCGCTTTGCCGGCGTGCAGGACCTGCTGCGCGCCGCCGATGACGTGCTCTACCGCTCCAAGAACCTGGGTCGCAACCGGGTCATCGCACGCTCTCCCGGCGAACTGGGGCATGATGAACTGTCTGCCACTGCTGGCGCCGAGCTGGGCTGAATGGTGCGCCCCGGATGCACGGGGCACACCGGTATTTTGCGCCGCAGTGCACAAAACGCTTTGGCCGCGCGCCGCTTGCGCGTAGAATCGCCCGCGATTTCCACGCACCCGAGGTCCCTATGTCCAAGCTCGCCTATCGCCGCATCCTGTTGAAACTTTCCGGGGAGGCGCTGATGGGAGATGAGGACTACGGCATCGACCCCAAGATCATCAACCGCCTGGCCCGTGAAGTCGTCGAGGCCCAGCAGGCCGGCGCCGAAGTCGCCCTGGTCATCGGTGGTGGCAACATCTTCCGCGGTGCTGGCCTGGCCGCTGGCGGCATGGACCGCGTCACCGGCGACCAGATGGGCATGCTGGCCACGGTCATCAACGCGCTGGCCATGCAGGATGCGCTGGAGAAAGTGGGCGCAAAGGCCCGCGTGATGAGCGCGATCAAGATCAACGACGTGTGCGAGGACTACATCCGCCGCCGCGCCATCCGCCACCTGGAAAAGGGCCGCCTGGTGATCTTCGCCGCTGGCGTCGGCAGCCCGTTCTTCACCACCGACTCGGGCGCCGCCCTGCGCGCGATCGAGATCGGCGCCGACCTGCTGCTGAAGGCAACCAAGGTCGATGGCGTGTACGACAAGGATCCGAACAAGTACAGCGACGCTGTCCGCTTCGACAGCCTGAGCTACGACGAAGTGATCCGCCGTGGCCTGGAAGTGATGGATACCGCCGCCTTCGCCCTGGCCCGTGACAGCGACCTGCCGATGCGCGTGTTCGACATGGGCCAGCCGGGCGAGCTGCTGAAGATCCTGCACGGCGAGAACATCGGCACCCTCGTCCAGGGCCGCGATCCGGCCTGAGGCTGAGCGCAAGGCGACCTCCGGGCCGATTCAGGCCCGGCGGCGTCCCGTATTCGCCTATAATCGCCCGATTCCAGTTACATCCAGGACCCTGGCGATGCTCAACGACATCAAGAACAACGCGCAGACGCGCATGGCCAAGAGCATCGACGCTCTTAAGCACACCCTCACTTCGATCCGCACCGGTCGCGCCACGCCGGCCCTGCTGGACCGCGTCACGGTCAATGCTTACGGCAACGCCAGCACCCCGCTGAACCAGGTTGCGTCGATCTCCAACGCCGATGCCCACTCCCTGCTGGTCACGCCCTTCGACAAGAGCATGATCAAGGAGATCGAAAAGGGCCTGTACAACATCGAGCTGACCCCGAACACCATCGGCACCTCGATCCGCGTCAACCTGCCGCCGCCGACTGAAGAGCGCCGCAAGGAACTGGCCAAGCAGGTACAGAAGGAAGGCGAAGGCGCCAAGATCGCCATCCGCAACATCCGCCAGGACGCGAACAAGGAAATCGCCAAGCTGCTGAAGGACAAGGCGATCAGCGAAGACGACAAGAAGCGCGGCGAAGACGATATCCAGAAGCTGACCGACAGCAACATCAAGGATGTCGATAAAGTCGTTGCCGACAAGGAAAAGGAACTGATGTCGGTCTGAAGTCGATGCCTTCAGTCCCGCCTCCCCTGCCGGCCGCCCTGCCGCGCCACGTTGCCATCATCATGGATGGCAACGGGCGCTGGGCACAGCTGCGCCGTCGCCCCCGTGTGATCGGCCATCGTGCCGGCGCGCGCGCGGTCAACCGCACCATCGAGCGCTGCCTGGAACTGGGCATTCCGGCGCTGACCCTGTTCGCGTTCTCCAGCGAGAACTGGGGCCGGCCGCAGGAAGAAGTCGATGCGTTGATGAAGCTGTTCCTCGGCGCGCTCGACCGCGAAGTGGACGAGCTGCATCGGCGCGGCGTGCGCGTGCGCTTCATCGGCGAACGCGAGCGCTTCGGTGCTGCCTTGGTCAGCCGCATGCAGCTGGCCGAACAGCGCACCGCTGACAACCGCGCCCTGACCCTGTCTATCGCCGCGAGCTATGGTGGCCGTCAGGACATCGCCCGTGCCGCGCGCGCACTGGCCGTTGAAGTTGCAGCCGGCCGCCTGCTTCCCGAGCAGATCGACGAATCCCTGCTGGGGCGACAGGTGGCCCTGGCCGACCTGCCGCCACCGGACCTGTTCATCCGCACCGGCGGCGATACCCGCATCAGCAATTTCCTGCTGTGGCAGCTGGCGTATACCGAGCTGTGGTTCACCGAAGCGCTGTGGCCGGATTTCGATGCCGCGCAGCTGCAGCTGGCGCTGGATGCCTACGCCAGCCGTGAGCGCCGCTTCGGCCTGACCAGCGCCCAGATCGCCGCCCTGGCCACCGAGACGTCCAGCCCATGACCAAGACCCGAGTCCTCGCCGCGCTGATCATGGCGCCGGTCGCCATTGCGGCGATCCTGTTGCTGCCCACGCAATGGCTGGCCGCCGCCGCCGCTGCCGTGCTGCTGATCGGCCTGTGGGAATGGCTGAAGCTGGCCGACGTCGAAGACACCCTCGCCCGCACCGTGCTGCTGGTCCTCAACCTGGTGCTGATGGTGCTGCTGGTGTGGGCCGATGCCGGCACCCTGGTGCTGTTCCAGATCGCGACCCTGGTGGGCGTGGCATGGTGGCTGGGTGCGCTGGTGTGGCTGCGCTTCTTCAACTTCGGCGCGCAGCCTGGCAGTCCGGCGCGCATCCTCAAGCTGCTGGCCGGCACCCTGGCCATCGTGCCGGCGTGGGCTGCGCTGGTGCTGATCCATGCCGGCGGCGACCCGCCCGGCCATCAGGGCCACCTGTGGCTGCTGGCCGCACTGGCACTGGTCTGGGCCGCTGATTCGGGCGCCTACTTCGCTGGCCGTCACTTCGGCAAGCACAAGCTGGCACCGCGGATCAGCCCGAACAAGACCTGGGAAGGCCTCGTCGGCGGGCTGATCGCCGGCGTTGCGGTGGCCGTCGGCCTGGGCTGGCTGGCCGGCATCGATGCCGCGCACCTGCCCGGCCTGCTGGTTACCTCGGTCGTGGCCGTATTCGCCTCGGTACTGGGCGACCTGTTCGAAAGTCTGATCAAGCGCCATGCCGGCGCCAAGGATTCAGGCCACCTGATCCCCGGCCACGGCGGCGTGCTCGACCGCGTCGACGGCGTGCTGGCGGCCATCCCGGTGTTCGCACTGGGCAAGGAAATCTTCGGGTTCTGACCATGGAAGCTGCTGCAGACCTGCGCCGGGTCGCCGTATTCGGCGCCACCGGCTCGATTGGTGCCTCCACGCTTGACGTGATCGCCCGCCATCCGCTGCGGTACCAGGCCACCGTGCTTGCCGCCGGCCGCCAGGTACAGGCGCTGCTGGCCCTGTGCCGGCAGCACCGGCCCGCGCATGCGGTGATCGCCGATGAAACCCTGTATGCCGAACTGCGCGACGGCCTGCGCGAAGCCGGCCTGGCCACCCAGGCCCACGCCGGCCATGCCGCGCTGGACCAGCTGGCGGCCAGCGACGCCTGCGACACCGTGGTTGCCGCGATCGTCGGCGCCGCCGGCCTGTCCTCGACCCTGGCCGCCGCTGCGGCCGGCAAGCGCATCCTGCTGGCCAACAAGGAATCGCTGGTACTGGCCGGCGAACTGCTGACCCGCACCGCCGAACGTGCCGGCGCCGAGATCATCCCGATCGACAGCGAGCACAGCGCGATCTTCCAGTGCCTGCGTTCACGGGATGCCAGCCTCGACGGTGCCGGCGTGCGCCGCATTCTGCTGACCGCCTCGGGTGGCCCATTCCGCGGGCGCAGCCGCGCCGAACTGCAGCAGGTCACCCCGGCCCAGGCCGTGGCGCATCCGAAGTGGTCGATGGGGCCGAAGATCTCGGTCGATTCGGCGACGTTGATGAACAAAGGCCTGGAGGTCATCGAGGCCCACCACCTGTTCGGCATCCCCGGCGAACGCATCGAGGTGCTGGTACACCCGCAGAGCCTGGTGCATTCACTGGTGGAGTTCGTTGACGGCTCCACGCTGGCGCAGATGGGCCTGCCGGACATGCGCACCACCCTGGCCGTAGGCCTGGGCTGGCCGCAACGGATCGAATCGGGCGTGTCCGGGCTGGACCTGCTCGCCCAGGGCCGGCTGGATTTCGAGGCCCCCGATACCGACGCCTTCCCCTGCTTGGCCCTGGCGTGGCAAGCGATGCGCGCCGGCGGCACCGCCCCGGCCGTGCTGAACGCTGCCAACGAAGAGGCTGTTTCAGCGTTTCTTCAGGGCCGCATAGGCTTCCTGACCATTCCGGCGCTGGTTGCTAACGCTCTTTCAACACTGCCGACCGAACCAGCCGATACACTTGAGGTTCTGTTGTCCGCCGACCAGCGGGCCCGCCAGCTGACCCTGAACGCCATCGCCGCCACCTGAACAGCGCACCCATCCCGTATGACGCCGCCGCCCGTGTCCGCCAATGTGAACCTGCATGACTGACTTCATCGGATCGGTCTGGTGGATGATCGTCAGCCTTGGGCTGCTGGTCACCTTCCACGAATTCGGGCACTACTGGGTTGGGCGCCTGTGCGGGGTCAAGGTGCTGCGCTTCTCGGTCGGCTTCGGCCGTCCGCTGTGGTCGCGCCGCGACCGCCATGGCACCGAGTTCGCCATCGCCGCCATCCCGCTGGGCGGCTATGTGAAATTCCTCGACGAACGCGAAGTCGAGGTCCATCCGCACGAGCGCGGCCAGGCCTTCAACCACAAGACCGTGTGGCAGCGCATCGCCATCGTCGCGGCCGGCCCGATCGCCAACCTGCTGCTGTGCATCCTGCTGCTGTGGGCGATGTTCGTGATCGGCAAGCAGGACTATTCGGCAACCGTCGGCCGCGCTACCGGCATGGCCGCCACGGCCGGGCTCGGCAGTGGTGACCGCCTGCTGCGCGTCGACGGCCGCGATGTGATCACTCTGGGCGAGGCCAGCATGGCCCTGACCGCGGCGGCGATGGATCGTCGCGACGTGACCCTGCAGGTGCTCGACCCCGCAGACCAGCTGCGCTCGCGCACCCTGCCGCTGTCGCAGCTGCCGGCTGGTTTCGATGAACGCCGGGTTCCGATCCTGGCCGGCGTGTACTGGCGTGCGTGGCTGCAGCCGCCGCTGGTGGACACCATCGTGAAGGGTTCGGCTGCAGAGGGTCACCTGCAGGCCGGCGATCTGATCGTGGCGATCGACGGCCAGCGCATCGACAGCGTCGAACAGGCCATCAGCGAAGTGGGCAGCCTCGGCCGCCGCGGTGGCCCGGCGATGATCGAGGTGCTGCGTGGTGGCGAGCGCCTGGCGCTGGAGATCACCCCGCGCCAGGGCAAGGACGGCAAGGGCCAGCCCACCTGGCAGATCGGCGCGGGGTTTGCCGAGAGCTACAGCCCCGCCTACGACACCCTGCTGAAGTTCGGCCCACTGCAGTCCGTGACGGTGGCGGTGCGTGAAACCGGCAGGATGGCCGCCGACTCATTGGCCATGATGGGCCGGATCGTGACCGGCAAAGCCTCGCTGCAGAACGTTTCCGGCCCGGTCACCATTGCCCGGGTCGCCAATATTTCGGCCAAACGTGGCGTGGACTGGTTCATCCAGTTCCTCGCCCTGCTGTCGCTGAGCCTGTGCATCATCAACCTGCTGCCGATCCCCATCTTGGACGGCGGCCACCTGCTGTATTACCTTATCGAGTTGGTCAAGGGCAGCCCGCTGAGCGAGCGTGCCGTCGCCGCCGGCCAATACATCGGCCTGGCGTTGCTGGCCGGGCTGATGGGATTGGCGTTCTACAACGACATCCTCGGCCTGGTCCCGCGATGAACTTTTCCATGTTTTTGCCGTCTACAGCGTCGGCATCCCTTACCAATGAAATCGACCTTCCTACCGGACGTGACATGACGCGACTCCCCAATCGCCGCCTGCTGGCCCTCGCCCTCGCCGCCGTCACCGGCGCTCCCGCCCTGGCCCAGGCAGCCGAGCCCTTCACTGTCAGCGACATCCGCGTCGACGGCCTGCAGCGCATCAGCTCCGGTACGGTGTTCACCTACCTGCCGGTCGAGCGTGGCGAGACGGTCACCGACAGCAAGGTCGGCGAGACCATCCGCGCCCTGTACAAGACCGGCTTCTTCGAAGACGTGCAGCTGGATCGCCAGGGCAGCATCCTGGTAGTGACCGTCAAGGAACGTCCGGCGATCAACAAGCTGACCGTCACCGGCAACAAGGACATCAAGTCCGACCAGCTGCTCAAGGGTCTGTCCGACATCGGCCTGACCGAAGGCGGCACCTTCGATCGCCTGAGCCTGGATCGCGTGACCCAGGAACTTCGCCGCCAGTACAACGATCGTGGCAAATACACCGTCGACATCACCCCGACCGTGAGCCCGCTGGACCGCAACCGTGTCGACATCGCCATCGCGATCAAGGAAGGCAAGGCGGCCAAGATCCGCCATGTCAACATCGTCGGCACCGAGAAGTACGACAGCAAGGACATCCTGGAGTACTGGGAGTCCAAGGAGCACAACTGGGCGTCGTGGTACCGCCGTGACGACCAGTACTCCAAGGAAAAGCTGTCCGGCGACCTGGAGAAGCTCAACTCCTGGTACCTGGACCGCGGCTATGTCGACTTCAGCATCGACTCGACGCAGGTGTCGATCAGCCCCGACAAGCGCGACATGTTCATCACCGCCGGCGTGACCGAAGGCGACCAGTACAAGATCTCCGAGATCAAGGTCAGCGGCGATACGATCCTGCCGCAGGAAGACGTCGAGCGCATGGTCGTGCAGAAGTCCGGCGACACGTTCTCGCGTGCCCTGCTGGAATTCAGCTCAGACTCGATCACCAACTCGCTGTCCAACATCGGTTATGCCTTCGCCAAGGTGAACCCGATTCCGACCACCAACCGCGCCGAGCAGACCGTGGCGGTCAACATGCAGGTCGTGCCCGGCCCGCGCGTGACCGTCCGCCGCATCATCTTCAAGGGCAACACCCGCACCTCCGACGAGGTGATGCGCCGCGAAATGCGCCAGTTCGAGAACAGCTGGTACTCGCAGGCCGCGATCGACCGTTCCAAGATCCGCCTGCAGCGCCTGGGTTACTTCGAGGCGGTGGAAGTGGAAACCCCGCCCGTCAGCGGCAGCAACGACCAAGTCGACGTCGTCTACAACGTCAAGGAAACCACCTCGGGCAGCTTCGTGTTCGGCCTGGGCTATTCGCAGTCCTACGGCATGACCACCTCGGTGCAGCTGTCGCAGAACAACTTCCTGGGCGGCGGCAACCGCGTGTCGGTCGAAGCTTCGCGCAGCAGCTACCTGCAGCGCTACGGCTTCAGCTACACCAACCCGTACTTCACCGATGACGGCGTCTCGCTGGGTTACAACCTGTCCTGGCGCGAACTGGACTACTCCGACTTCAACACCGCGCAGTACAACAGCACCAACGGTTCGGCGCAGGTGGTATTCGGCGTGCCGATCACCGAGACCGACACCGTCTCGCTGATGTTCGGCATCGACAGCAACCAGATCACCACGTACGCGGGCTCGACCCCGCAGTCCATCATCGACTACATCAATGTGATCGGGCGCCGCACGTTCCACTCCTGGCGCACTGAGCTGGGCTGGGCCCGCGACTCGCGCAACGACTACTTCATGCCGACCCGCGGTACCTACCAGCGCGTGGGCCTGGAAACCACGCTGCCCGGCTCGACCGTCGAGTACTACAAGCTCAACTACCAGATCAGCAAGTACTGGCCGATCATCCCCTCGCTGGTCATCAACACCCGCGCGGAAGTTGGCTACGGCGACAGCTATGGCAATGACAAGACCGCGATGGTGCCGGACAAGGATGGCAACCTGCGCTCGGTGACCGCGTCGGGCCTGCCGTTCTACGAGAACTTCTACGCCGGTGGTACCAACTCGGTTCGTGGCTTCGAGGACAACACGCTCGGCCCGCGCGAAGTCACCAACGGCTACCCGAACGGCCAGCCGCTGGGTGGTTCGCTGAAGACCGTCGGTTCGGTCGAAGCCTACTTCCCGCGCCTGTTCGACAGCCCGTCGGCCCGTGTGTCGGCCTTCGTCGACTTCGGCAACGTCTACAACGGCACCGACAACTTCAAGGCCAACGAGCTGCGCGTCTCCACCGGTGTAGCCCTGCTGTGGCGCGCCCCGGTCGGCCCGATCTCGATCAGCTATGCGTTCCCGCTGAAGAAGAAGGACGGCGACGAGATCGAACGTCTGCAATTCACGTTCGGTGGCCAGTTCTGAGGAACGACGTTCCTCAGAACTGATCCACCTCCGGTGAATTGCCCGCGCATTTCACCTATCCCCCGCGCCGCTGGCGCGCCCCCCTTAACAGAAGGGGGGCTTTCCACCAGACGGGTCTCGAATCGCCGGGCATTGCCCGGCGTTTTCGTTATTGAAGCGCACGCTGACGCCCGGTGAGCCGAGTATGGCTCGGTGCTGCAGGCGACTGTGGACGTTGGATCCGCTCGCGCGCGGAAGACTATCCGGCGATGGCGCAGGGGGCTGACCAGGACCGTTGGCGCCATGGATGGCGCCATCGAGCCCCCAGGGATGGGTTTACGGCGTGTCCTGGGCAGCCCCCTGCGCCATCGCCCCACGGATCAGCCAGGCGCCGGCTTTTGCTCCCGCATGACCGCAATGGCGTCACACGTTAAACTCCCGCCGTGAATACTCCTACCTACACCGCCCAGCAACTCGCCGATCAGTTCGGCCTGCAGGTCCATGGCGACCCAGGCACCGCCATCCATGGCGTGGCCACCCTCGCCCATGCCGGTGCCGGCCAGCTGACCTTCCTTGCCAATCCGCGCTACCGCGCCCAGCTGGCCGACAGCCAGGCCGGCATCGTAGTGCTGCGCACCGAGGATGCCGACGCGGCTCCCGGCACCGCGCTGGTTGCCAAGGACCCCTACACCACCTTTGCCAAGATCGGCGCGCTGTTCGACATCGCCCCGACCCGCCCGCCCGGCATCCATCCCAGCGCAGTGATCGATCCGCAGGCGCAGGTCGCCGCCAGCGCCCACGTCGGTCCGTTCGTCACCATCGGCGCACGCAGCGTCATCGGCGAGAACTGCATCATCGGCGCCGGCAGCATCATCGGCGAAGACTGCACCCTCGACAGCGGCTGTGAACTGATCGCCCGCGTCACCCTGGTCACCCGCGTCAAGCTGGGCAAGCGCGTGCGCATCCATCCCGGCGCCGTGCTGGGCGCCGATGGCTTCGGCCTGGCCATGGACGCTGGCAAATGGATCAAGGTGCCGCAGCTTGGCGGCGTGCGCATCGGCGACGACTGCGAGATCGGCGCTAACACCTGTGTCGACCGTGGCGCGCTGGAAGACACCGTGCTGGCCGAGGACGTCCGCCTGGACAACCTGGTACAGATCGCACACAACGTGCAGATCGGCGCCCACTCGGCCATCGCCGGCTGCACCGGCATTGCCGGCAGCGCCAAGATCGGCCGTTACTGCCTGCTCGGCGGCGCCGTTGGCGTCGTCGGTCATCTTGAAATCTGCGACAAGGTCGTGATCACCGGCAAATCGGTGGTCCGCAACTCCATCACCGAGCCGGGCGAGTATTCCTCCGGCACGCCCCTGACCGACAACCGCACGTGGCGCAAGAATGCCGCGCGCTTCAAGCAGCTCGATGCCCTGGCCCGTCGCATCCTGTCTGTGAGCAAGGAGAAAGAATGAGCCACACCCAGACCCTGCCGGACATGGCGCAGATCCAGACGCTGCTTCCGCACCGCTACCCGTTCCTGCTGGTGGACAAGGTGGTGTCGATCGACTATGAGAAGCGCACGATCGTCGCGACCAAGAACGTCAGCATCAACGAGCCGTTCTTCCAGGGCCACTTCCCGGGCCAGCCGATCATGCCCGGCGTGCTGATCATCGAAGCCATGGCCCAGGCCGGCGGCGTGCTGACCCAGTTGACGCTGGGCCGCGATGCGCAGTCCAAGCTGTTCTACATGGTCAAGGTCGACAAGGCCCGCTTCACCAAGCAGGTGGTGCCCGGTGACGTGCTTGAGATGCACGTGGAGATCAAGCGCGTGATCCGCAACATGGCCGTGTACGACTGCGTGGCCAAGGTCGACGGCGAAGTCGTCGCCTGCGCCGAGGTGCTGTGCGCCGGCACCCGCGAATGACCCTGGCTGGAGGTCCGAGATGAGCGACAACGCCCCCCTGATCCACCCCACTGCCGTGATCGATCCGTCGGCGCGCCTGGCCGACGATGTCCGCGTGGGCGCGTTCACGATCATCGGGCCGGACGTCGAGATCGGTGCCGGCACCGACGTCGGTCCGCACTGCAGCATCCATGGCCCGACCCGGATCGGCCGCGACAACCGTTTCATCGGCCATGTCGCGGTCGGCGGCGAACCTCAGGACAAGAAGTACGGCGGTGAACGCACCGAACTGGTGATCGGCGACCGCAACGTGTTCCGCGAGTTCGTCACCCTCAACCGTGGCACTGGCGGCGGCGGTGGCATCACCACCATCGGCGATGACAACTGGATGCTGGCCTACACGCACGTGGCCCACGATTGCCACGTCGGCAACTTCTGCGTGTTCTCCAACAACACCACGCTGGCCGGGCACGTGACCGTGGGTGACTACGTGATCATCAGCGGCTTCGCCGGTGCGCACCAGTTCTGCCGCATCGGTGCACATGCCTTCCTCGGCATGGGCGCGCTGACCAATGGCGACGTCCCGCCGTTCACCATGGTCGGCACCGACTCGCTGGGCCGCCCGCGCGGCATCAACAGCGAGGGCCTGAAGCGTCGCGGCTTCGATCCCGAACGCATCACCGCCATCAAGCGTGCCTACCGCACGCTGTACGTGGCGGGCCTGCCGCTGGCCGAAGCCAAGGCACAGCTGGCCGAGCAGGCGCGCGACAGTGACGACGTCAAGTCGATGCTGGACTTCATCGAGCACACCGAGAGGCACCTGCTGCGATGAGCAGCGCGACCGGCCAGGCGCCGGCCGGCGCCGAGGTGATTTCGCTGGCCTCGATGGCCGGCAGCGTGCCTGCACACCGGGTGCTCAGCGAGCGCCCGTTGCGGATCGCCCTGGTCGCCGGTGAAGCCTCCGGCGACCTGCTAGGCGCAGGCCTGGTGCGCGAACTGAAGGCCCGCTTCCCGCATGCCGAATTCGCTGGCATCGGCGGCGATGCCATGCGCAGCGCCGGCTGCCAGACCTGGCACGATGCCAGCGAACTGGCGGTGATGGGCCTGACCGAAGTCCTGCGTCATCTGCCGCGCCTGCTCAAGCTGCGTTCGGCCTTCCGCCAGCGTGCGCTGGAGTGGCAACCGGATGTGTTCATCGGCATCGACGCTCCGGACTTCAATCTGGGCATCGAACGCTGGCTGAAACAGCGTGGCGTGCGCACCGTGCACTACGTCAGCCCTTCGGTGTGGGCATGGCGCGAGAAGCGTGCCGAGAAGATCGGCAGCAGCGCCGACCTGGTGCTGTGCCTGTTCCCGATGGAACCGCCGATCTACGCCAAGCACGGCATCGACGCGCGCTTCGTCGGCCATCCGATGGCCGATGACATCCCGCTGCACGTCGACCGGGAAGCGGCCCGGATCGAGCTCGGCCTGCCCGCCTCGGCCAAGGTGCTGGCCGTGCTTCCCGGCAGCCGCCTGGGCGAGATATCCAAGCTCGGCGAAGCCTTCTTCGAGGCCGCCTGGCAGGTATCCGAGCGCATTCCCGGCCTGCACGTGGTGGTGCCGGCGGCCAATGCGGCCTGCCGGCGCCTGATCGAAGAGCAGCTGTCACGCTCGGCGCTGCCGGTGGCCTATTCGCATGTACTGGACGGCCAGGCACGCAACGCGATGATCGCCGCCGACGTGGTGGTGCTGGCCTCCGGTACCGCCACCCTGGAGGCGATGCTGGTGAAGCGCCCGATGGTGGTCGGCTACCGGGTCAACGAACTGACGTACCGCCTGGTGAAGGCGCTGGGGTTGATCAAGGTCGACCGCTTCGCCCTGCCCAACATCCTGGCCGGCCAGGACCTGGCGCCAGAGCTGATGCAGCACGACTGCACGCCGGAAAAACTGGCCGCCGCCATCCAGCAGTGGTTCGACCATCCGCAGCGGATCGCCGACCTGCAGGGCACCTACGCGCGCCTGCATGAACGCCTGCGCCGCAATGCATCGGCGCGCGCAGCCGATGCCGTTGGCGAGCTGCTGGTGCGCGGCCAGGAAAAGGCATGAGCCGCCGCCACGCCGCAGCCGCCAGCCTGGCCTTGTTCGATGGTGCCGCGGTGATCGACCCCGGCCACCGCATCGCCGGTGTCGACGAAGCCGGACGCGGACCGCTGGCCGGCCCTGTCGCGGTGGCAGCAGTGGTGTTCGATCCACAGCGGCCACGACTGAACGGCCTGGATGATTCCAAGCAGCTGACCGCAGCCCGCCGCGAGCAGCTGCATGACCGCATCCTCGACCGCGCCCTGGCCTGGCACGTGGTGCTGGTGGACGTGGAAGCCATCGATCGCCTGAACATCTATCAAGCCACGCTGCAGGGCATGCGCGATGTCGTCGCGGCGGTGGCCCACGTGGCCGGCTTCGCCCGCATCGACGGCAACGTGGTGCCCAAGGGGCTGGTGCTGCCGGCGCAGGCGCTGGTCGGCGGCGATGGCATCGACCGCGCGATCATGGCGGCCTCGATCCTGGCCAAGGTCTCGCGCGACCGCTACATGCTGGACCTGCACGCACGCCACCCGCAGTACGGCTTCGACCAGCACAAGGGCTACGGCACCCCGGCGCATCTGGCCGCCCTGCGTGAACACGGCCCATGCGCGGAGCACCGGCGCAGCTTCGCCCCGGTGCGCGAGTGCCTGGAGGCGCCGCCGGCTGGGGCGGCCGCCATCGCGATCGCCTGAACGTTCGCCGGGCATGGCCCTGCGCTACCACGGCAACATGAACGTCCCCGGTAGCGCCGTGCCATGCCCGGCGGCATTGGCGATATCGCGCACCGTCAAGTCCTTGTCGCAACCCCCTGCCCTCGCTACCCTGACCGGGCACTCCAGCGCTTCCCGACCCCGGCGACGATTCCCGCGTCTGCACCCGGGGCCTGCGCGCTCCAACCTGGTCCGGCATGTCCAACTCCCGCTTCGTACATCTCCACGTCCACACCGAGTTCTCGCTGGCGGACTCCACCATCCGCGTGCCGGCCAAGCCGGACCAGGCTGACCCGAAGAAGGCCAAGCAGGCCAACCTGCTGTCGCGCTCGGTCGAACTCGGCCTGCCTGCGCTGGCGGTGACCGACCTCAACAACCTGTTCGCCCTGGTCAAGTTCTACAAGGCCGCCGAAGGCGTGGGCATCAAGCCCATCGCCGGCGCCGACGTGATGATCGCCGAAGAAGGCCAGGACCCGTGGCGGATGACCCTGCTGTGCCGCGACCGCGAGGGCTACCTGAGCCTGTCGCGTCTGCTGACCCGGGCATGGATGGAAGGCCATCGCCCCGAGGGCGGCGTGGCGGTGCATCCGGACTGGCTGAAGGCCGGCAACGCCAACCTGTTCGCCCTGGCCGGCCGTGACAGCCTGGCCGGGCGCCTGGCCCTGGATGGCAAGCACGATCTGGCCGAGCAGCAGCTGGCCGACTGGCAGCGCGTGTTCGGCGACGGCCTGCACCTGGAGCTGACCCGCACCGGCCGCGATGGCGAAGAGAGCTTCAACCAGTTCGCGCTGATGGCCGCCGGCCAGCGTGGCCTGCCGGTGATCGCCAGCAACGACGTACGCTTCCTGTCACCGTCCGATTTCAGCGCGCACGAAGCCCGCGTGTGCATCTCCACCGGCCGCGTGCTGGATGACCCCAAGCGCCCACGCGAGTACAGCGACCAGCAGTACCTGAAGTCGGCCGAAGAGATGTGTGCGCTGTTCGCCGACATCCCCGATGCGATCGACAACACGCTGGCGCTGGCCGAGCGCTGCAACATCGAGATGCGCTTGGGCACCTACTTCCTGCCCGACTATCCGGTGCCCGACGAGGAGACGCTGGACAGCTGGATCCGCAGCGAGTCGCGCAAGGGCCTGGCCGCACGCCTGGAAAAGAATCCCATCGCGCCCGGCATGACCGCGCAGGATTACAGCGACCGCCTCGAGTTCGAGCTGGACACCATCATCAAGATGGGCTTCCCCGGCTACTTCCTGATCGTGGCCGACTTCATCCAGTGGGGCAAGGCGCAGGGCATTCCGATCGGCCCGGGCCGTGGTTCGGGTGCGGGTTCGCTGGTGGCGTGGGCACTGCAGATCACCGATCTGGACCCGCTGCCGTACAACCTGCTGTTCGAGCGCTTCCTCAACCCCGAACGCGTGTCGATGCCCGACTTCGACATCGACTTCTGCATGGACCGCCGCGACGAGGTCATCGACTACGTTGCGCGCAAATATGGCCGCGAGCGGGTCAGCCAGATCATCACCTACGGCACCATGGCGGCCAAGGCGGTGGTGCGCGACTCCGGCCGCGTGCTCGGCTTCCCCTACGGCCTGGTCGACGGCGTCGCCAAGCTGATCCCGAACATCCTCGGCATCTCGCTGAAGGATGCGATGGGTGAGGGCAAGGACAGCGAGATGGCTTCGCCCGAGCTGATCCAGCGCTACCAGAGCGAAGACGACGTCCGCGACCTGATCGACCTGGCGCGGCAGCTGGAGGACCTGACCCGCAACGCCGGCAAGCACGCCGGTGGCGTGGTGATCGCGCCCGAGCCGTTGAGCGAGTTCTGCCCGCTGTTCGCCGAACACGATGAAGACGGCCGCGGCAAGAATCCGGTCACCCAGTTCGACAAGAACGACGTTGAAGAAGTCGGCCTGGTGAAGTTCGACTTCCTCGGCCTGCGCACGCTGACGATCATCGACTGGGCGGTGAAGGCGATCAACAAGCGCCATGAGCGCGCCGGCATTCCGCCGGTGGACATCACCCAGCTGCCGTTGGACGATGCGCCCACCTACAAGGACATCTTCGCCTCGGGCAATACCGGCGCGGTGTTCCAGTTCGAATCCTCGGGCATGCGCCGCCTGCTGAAGGACGCCAAGCCCGACCGTTTCGAAGACCTGATCGCGCTGGTGTCGCTGTACCGACCTGGCCCGATGGACCTGATTCCCTCCTTCGTCGACCGCAAGCACGGGCGCGAAGACGTGGAGTATCCCGATCCGCGCACCGAGCGCATCCTGCGCGACACCTACGGCATCATGGTGTACCAGGAGCAGGTGATGCAGATGGCGCAGATCGTCGGCGGCTACTCGCTGGGCGGCGCCGACCTGCTGCGCCGTGCGATGGGCAAGAAGGTGCCGGCGGAAATGGCCAAGCACCGCGAGATCTTCCGCGAAGGTGCGGCCAAGGACGGCGTCGGCGAAGCCAAGGCCGATGCGATCTTCGACCTGATGGAGAAGTTCGCCGGCTACGGCTTCAACAAGTCGCACGCCGCCGCCTACGCGCTGGTGAGTTACCAGACGGCCTGGCTCAAGCGCCATTATCCGGCCGAGTTCATGGCCGCGACGCTGTCTTCGGACATGGACAACACCGAAAAGGTGGTCGGCTTCCTGGACGAGGTGCGCAACCTCGGCCTGACCGTGCTGCCGCCGAAGGTGAACCAGTCCGCCTTCATGTTTGAAGCGTCTACGCCGGACACGATCCAGTACGGCCTGGGGGCGATCAAGGGCGTCGGCCAGGGTGCCTGCGAAGCGGTGGTGGACGAACGCCTTCGCGGCGGCGACTACACCGATCTGCTCGATTTCTGCACCCGCATCGGTTCGGCCAAGCTCAACCGGCGCACGCTGGAAGCAATGATCAACTGCGGTGCGCTGGATGAGTTGGGCCACAACCGTGCCTCGCTGATGCTGCAGCTGCCGGAAGTGATCAAGGCCACCGAACAGATGGCGCGCGAGCGTGCGTCCGGCCAGAACTCGCTGTTCGGCGGCCCCGAGCCGGGCGTGCAGGCCATCCACCTGGAGCTGCAGGAAACCGACGAATGGCCGTTGCTGCAGCGCCTCAACGGCGAGCGCGACACGCTGGGCTTCTACCTCAGCGGCCACCCGTTCGACCCGTGGCGCGATGACGTGCGCGATCTGGTCGGTACCGACCTCGGCTCGGTGGAAAAGATCTGGAGTGCCAACAGCAACAGTGGTGGCGGCGAGAAGCGCTGGCGTCCGGAAGTGCAGACCGTGCTTGCCGGCCAGGTGGTCGGCGTGCGCCGCAAGGGCGAGAGCCAGATCTTCATCCAGCTGGAAGATGGCCGTGGCCGCGTCGAATGCAGCGCGTTCTCCGATGCCATGGCCGAGTTCGGCCACCTGATGACCAAGGACCGTATCCTGGTGGTCAAGGGCGGCCTGCGCGAAGACGAATTCAATGGCGGCTTCGCACTGCGCATCCGCCAGTGCTGGGACTTCGACGAGGTCTGTGCGAACTACGCCACGCGCCTGTCGCTGCGGTTGGACCTGCGCCATCAGCGGCCGGTGTGGGAGCGCATCGACGCCCTGCTCGACCGCCATCGCCCCGGCCGCACGCCCCTGCGCCTGGACCTGCTGCTGAAGGGCCCCGATGGCGGCATCGCCGGCATGCTCGATGTTTCCGGGCAGAGCGCGGTGCGCGTCGATTCCAAGCTGATGGAGGCGCTGCGCGCCGAACCGGCAGTGCGCACGCTGAAGGTGCGCTACAGCCCGCCATGGGCCAGCTGAGGCTGGCCCCACCCCGTTTCCGCTTTCCCGCTGCATACGTCAAGGACGATTGCCCGTAATGAAGAACCTGCTGTTGCCGATGATGGCCGCGCTCGCGCTGGCCGGCTGTTCCTCCAAGGTCGATTTCGAGATCGACAACCCGACCGATGCGCCGCTGGCGATCAGCATCGATGGCAAGGACCTGCCGGTGGCCGCGCACGCGTCGCGACCGATCAGCCTGGCTGCCGGTGAGCATCACCTGCATACCGACCGCCTGGGCGATGTGCGCTTCATCGTCTACGCCGACGGCCGCGGCGGCCTGATCAATCCCAGCCTCAGCGAGTACGTGACGGCGCGCGAGATCTATGTGACCGGCGAGGACAAGCTGAAGAACTTCGGTGTCAGCGGCCTGGGCATCGAGCTGGGCGGCGTCGAGTTCAAGGGACCGTTCGAAAAGCACCACGGCCTGTTCATCGACAAGACCTGGAACTTCGGCGTGCGCGAGCCGTTCCCCGAGGAGCAGGTGGTTGCGCACGTGGACTCGACCGGCGGCCGGATCAGCACCAAGATCTTCACCGCGCCCGAGTTCATCACCTACATCGAGGCCAGCATGGGCGAACCCGGTGCCTACAAGCGCGAGCAGCCCGCCGGCTACGTGGCCCCGGCCTACACGCTGGAACCGGCGCCGGCGCTGCCCGCGCTGGACCCGGCCTTCGAGGCCCATGCCGGTCCGGTGCGCGACATCTATGCCCGCTGGCTGAAGGCCACCACGGCCAGCGAGCAGAAGGCCCTGCGCAAGGAAGACTTCCAGGCGCAGATGGCCTTCACCCAGGCCACCATGACGCTGGGCGCGAAGCTGCCGGTGGCGGCCAACCAGGCCTACAACGACTTTGTGACGATCCGCAGTACCGAAATGGCCCGCAGCGCGCTGGTCCTGCCCTGAACCGGCGGCCGGCGGACCGACTGGCGCCGCCGGCCCCCACTGCGCTACCGTCGGCTTCCAGACGAAGGCGTACGGGCCGTTCCTGCGCATTCGGCTAGAATTCCCCTCTTCTTTACACGACGGCTTCCGATGAATCCGAACTACCTCGACTTCGAGCAACCCATCGCCGACCTGGAAGCCAAGATCCAGGAACTGCGCAACGCCAGTGCCGGGCCGGCGGTCAATGTCGAGGCCGAAGTGCATGCGCTGCAGGACAAGCTGCGCGTGCGCACCGCACAGATCTTCCGCAACCTGACCTCGTGGCAGGTGCTGCAGCTGGCCCGCCATCCGTCGCGCCCGTACACCGCCGACTACATCCGCATCATCTGCGATGAGTTCCAGGAACTGGCCGGCGACCGTGCCTTCGCCGACGACAAGGCGATCATGGGCGGCCTGGCCCGCATCAATGGCCGCTCGGTGATGGTCATCGGCCACCAGAAGGGCCGCGACACCAAGGAAAAGATCAAGCGCAACTTCGGCATGCCCAAGCCCGAGGGCTACCGCAAGGCGCTGCGCCTGATGAAGATGGCCGAGCGTTTCGGCCTGCCGGTGCTGACCCTGATCGATACCGCCGGCGCCTGGCCGGGCATCGATGCCGAGTCACGCGGCCAGTCCGAAGCGATCGCGCGCAACCTGATCGAAATGGCCGAACTGAAGGTGCCGATCATCTGCACCGTGATCGGTGAAGGCGGCTCCGGTGGCGCACTGGCGCTGGGCGTGGGCGACCGTACCGTGATGCTGGAATACGCGGTGTACTCGACCATCACCCCGGAAGGCTGTGCTTCGATCCTGTGGAAGGATGCCGGCAAGGCCAAGGATGCTGCCGAGCAGCTGGGCCTGACCGCGCCGCGCCTGAAGGGCCTGGGCCTGGTCGACAAGGTCGTGCGCGAGCCGACCGGCGGCGCCCACCGCAACCCGACGCAGATGGCCAAGCGGCTGAAGGCCGTGCTGCTGAACGAGCTGGACGCGCTGGATGCGCTGTCCACCGAAGAGCTGCTGGACCAGCGCTACAAGCGCCTGCGCAGCTACGGTACTTACGAAGCGGCGTAAGCCCCGTGCTGCCAGCTGCTAGACAAGCTTGGTAGTGCCGGCCGCTGGCCGGCAACATGCAGGGGATTACAGAAACGAAAGAGCCGGGCAGATGCCCGGCTCTTTTTGTTTGTGCCTCGCGCGGCATCCACGCATGGCGTGGATCTACCAGAGGCAAATGACGCCCCCTCAGAACGGCTTGGCCAGCACCAGCCAGACGATCGGGATGAAGGCCAGCAGCGGAATCTCGTTGATCCAGCGCAGCGCGCGCGAGGATGGCAGGGCCCTGCCCTTGGCCACGCCTTTCAGCAGCCGCCCGATCCAGATGAAGTACGCCAGCAGCACCACCACCAGGCCCAGCTTGGCGTGCAGCCATCCCGCGCCACCCGGGGCGACCATGGTCGGGAAATCCGGAATCACCTTGTAGCCCAGCCACAGCACCAGGCCGAGCACGAACGCCAGGCCGAACATCGAATGGCCGAAGCGGTACAAGCGCATGCCCATCAGCTGCAGGCGCTCGACCACCGCCGGCTGCCCCGCCGTCTCGGACAGGTTCACCAGGATGCGCGGCAGGTAGAACACCGTGGCCATCCATGCCACCACGAACACGATGTGGAAGGTCTTGACCCAGTAATAGCTCTGCATGCGCTCGCTCCGGCGGCTGGCGTGGATGTCCGCCATTCTCGCATGCGCTGACGAGGCCACCTCACGTGCAACCGCCGCGACACATCGACGCATGACGTGCTGCAACGCCGTACGATAGGCGCCGATTTCACGACTGCACCGGACCGCCATGGACAAGACCTACGACGCCGCCTACTTCCAGCGCTGGTACCGGCACGCCGACATCGGCGGCAGCGCGCGCCTGGCGCGCAAGGTCGCCCTCGCCGTGGCGACGGCCGAGTACTACCTGGAACGACCGATCCGCAGCGTGCTGGACATCGGCTGCGGCGAAGGTGCGTGGCGCGCACCGCTGCTGAAACTGCGTCCGAAGGTCGAATACCTCGGTTTCGACAGCAGCGAGTACGCTGTGCGCCGCTACGGCCGCACCCGCAACCTGCACCTGGCCAGCTTTGGCGATTTCGCCTGGCTGCGGCCCTGCGCCCCGGTCGACCTGCTGATCTGTTCGGACGTGATGCATTACGTGCCCAACCGCGAATTGCGCGCAGGCCTGGCCGGTGTCGCCGAGCTGACCGCAGGCGTTGCGTTCCTGGAGACCTTCGCCGCCGAAGATGAATTCGAGGGCGACCATGACGGCTTCCAGTCGCGTCCGGCCCGCTGGTACCGGCGCGAGCTGACGCGCCAAGGCCTGCAGGCAGTCGGGTCCCACCTCTGGCTGGGGCCAGCACTGGCCGATGAAGCGGCCACACTGGAGCAGGCGGCCCGCTGAATACGATCAGTGCGTCTGCTTAACGTCCGGGACAGTCGGATGCGCTATGCTGCGCGGCAACATAAGACCATACATATTCGGTCGGCATGCTCTATCAACTGCACGAACTGACCCGCAACCTGCTCGCCCCCTGGGTGCACCAGGCCCAGGCCAACGCCAAGTTCTTCGCCAACCAGGGACACTGGTGGTCGCAGATGCCCGGCGCTGATCGTCTGGCGGCGGTCAATGAGCTGTTCCATCGCATCGGCAAGGATTACGAGAAGCCCGAATGGGGCATCAACGAAATCGAGGTCGAGGGCGAGCGCGTGCCGATCGTGGTGCACGAGGAACTCAGCAAGCCGTTCTGCAAGCTGCTGCGCTTCAAGCGCCACAGCAATGAAGCCGACCAGCTGCACACCATGCTCAACCAGCCGTTCGTGCTGGTGGTGGCGCCGTTGTCGGGTCATCACGCCACGCTGCTGCGCGACACCGTGCGCACGCTGCTGCGCGACCATCGCGTCTATGTGACCGACTGGGTGGACGCGCGCATGGTGCCCGGCAGCGAGGGCGAGTTCGGGCTGGACGACTACATCGCCTACATCCAGGAGTTCATCCGCCATCTTGGCGTGGAGCGCCTGCACGTGGTGAGTGTCTGCCAGCCGACCGTACCGGTGCTGGCCGCGGTTTCATTGATGGCCAGCCGCGGCGAACCGACGCCGCGCACGCTGGTGATGATGGGTGGCCCGATCGATGCGCGCTGCAGCCCGACCGCGGTCAACAACCTGGCCACGCAGAACCCGTTGTCGTGGTTCGAGAACAATGTCATCCACACCGTGCCGGCCAGCTATCCCGGTGCCGGCCGCCGCGTGTATCCCGGTTTCCTGCAGCACGCCGGCTTCCTGTCGATGAATCCCAGCCGCCACTTCAGCTCGCACTGGGATTTCTACACCGACCTGGTGAAGGGCGACCTGGAGGATGCCGATGCGCACCGTCGCTTCTACGACGAGTACAACGCGGTGCTGGACATGCCGGCCAAGTACTACCTGGACACCATCTCCGTGGTGTTCCAGGACTTCCTGCTGCCGCGTGGCGAGTGGGTGGTCAACGGCGAAAAGGTCGACCCGTCGGCAATCCGCGATACCGCGCTGCTGAGCATCGAAGGCGAGCTGGACGATATCGCCGGCCTCGGCCAGACCGAAGCGGCGCAGGCACTGTGCAGCGGTATACCGGCCGAACGCCGTGAACACTTCATCGTGGATGGTGCCGGCCATTACGGCATCTTCAGCGGCCGCCGCTGGCGCGAAGTGGTGTACCCGAAGGTGCGTGACTTCTTCGCCGCGCATGCTGAAGCCCCGGCATCGAAGGCCACGAAGAAGAAGAGCAACGTCACCCCGCTGCGCCGCAAGGCGGGGTAGCACGTCCCTGGTGGATGCCAACCTTGGTTGGCGCTTTCGGTAGATGCCAACCTTGGTTGGCGCTTTCGGTAGATGCCAACCTTGGTTGGCGCTTCTGGTAGATGCCAACCTTGGTTGGCGCTTTCGGTAGATGCCAACCTTGGTTGGCGCTTCTGGTAGATGCCAACCTTGGTT
>NZ_JBYTEK010000005.1:37624-116215 GCF_058783335.1 Stenotrophomonas sp. FW305-C-20-S1
TGGTGCTTTCGGTAGATGCCAACCTTGATTGGCGCTCTTTCAAGCGTACTGACACCTGATGGTTCGTGCCAACCAAGGTTGGCACCTACCATGGCGAAGTGCCGACCGAGGTCGGCACCCACCAGAGAAAAAATCGCTGCCTTACAGGCGCACCAGCAGGTTCTTGGCCAGCATGCCGTGCAGCTTGCCGATGCCGCGTGCCAGGTGCATCGTCAGCAGCAGCAGCAACACACCCACCGCTGCTACCACGATCGCCACCAGCGGCGAGGCTGCCATCGGCAGCACGTTCACGTCGTTGATGTAGATGCCGGGAATGTCGCCGCTGAAGATCGCCGCCACCGGCGCCCAGATCAAGCCCAGCGATAGCGACAGCAGGGTCACCGCGATGGTGAAGTAGACGATGCCCAGCGGCAGCATCAGCACGAAGTACAGCAGGGTCAGCCAGGTGCGGCCATCGGTGAACATGTCGCCGATACGCTGCAGCCAGCTGCGGCTGCGGTCGGTGTACTGCGGCCGGCGCGGCATGCGCTCGCCCAGCAGCGCTTCCACCAGCCGCCCTTCCAGCAACGCCAGTCCACGCACCGAGCCGAAGAACAGCACCGTCAGTGGGACGCCGATGATCAGGATCAGCAGCCCCAGCGACAGCGACAGACCGGTGACCACCCAGGTGAAGAAGAAGATGCCGGTGGCCAGCGACAACAGCATGTAGAACAGCGCGCCGTAGGTGTGCGGGTCCGTCACTACGCCGAAGAAACGCGCCAGCAGCGAGCGTTGCACGGGCGCTGCGGGCTGTGCCGCCGGTGCAGCACCGCTGGCCTCGGCCGCTGCACGCAGCACCGGGCCCGTGTCAGCCCGCGGCGTGCGCAACGCGCGGTTCACCGTGAGCTCGGTTTCGCGGTAGATCTCCGCCACCTCGTCCGGTGCGCCGTAGCTGCCGGCGACGTCGGCGATGACCTCGGCTTCGCTGCGGCCGGGTTGCGCCGCCAGTTCCGAGCGCAGGTATTCCTCGGCGTCGTACAGGGCGTCCTGCACCATCGCCGGATCGGCACCGTCCAGCGCGGCACGCAGCTGCGCCAGGTACTGCGGGATGGTGCTGGGCAGACGGTTGCCTGCCAGGTCCAGGTCGTTCATTGCGGTACCCCCTCCAACACGGAATCGACGGAATCACGGGTGTCGCGCCAGGCCTGGCGCCATTGCTGCAGCACCTCCCGGCCACGCGCGTTGATGCGGTAGTAGCGGCGCGGCGGCCCGCTGCTGGACGGCTCCACATGGCTCTCCAGCAGGCCGGCGCCCTCCAGGTTGCGCAGCACCGGGTACAGCGCGCTCTGCTTGCCACTGAGCACGCCCTCGCCCACCCGTTCCAGCTCCTTGGCGATCAGGTAGCCGTACAGCGGCTCACCGGCGCGGGCCAGCACTGCGAGCAGGGCCAGCGACACGGTGCCGGCGCTGAGCTCCTTCTGGAACTTCTTCAGGTGGACATCGTCCTCGGACATGACCGGCCCTCCACTACGTTGAAGTCCACAGTAGTGCGAAGTTCGGTATAGCGAATGTGTCGTTAGTCATCCTGCCGTGCGGAAAGGGGCCTTCAGGCATGATGGACGGCCGCCCGCACTTGGGCCGCAACGTTCTGCGGCAAAGCGTGCCTGCCCTCTTCAAGCCGGCTGAGCAGGGCCTGCCGACGGGCGGCCCCGAGCGGCGAGTACTGCCCGCTCACCCGAAGCCAGCCATGCACGAGCCGCAGGTGCCAGGCACGTTCATCCTCGCGCTGCGGTACCGCATCCAGCAGCAGGTCGAGGTGTTGCCACAAGGGCAGCCGGGTCAGCTGCCCGAGCAGGCCAGCCTGTGCCACCGGCGAAGGACCGTCGTGGCAGAAGGCGAGCAGGCGCGGCGGGTCCAGCTCTGCCGCCCATAGCACGGTGGCGCTGGCCAGCAACGCATTCACGGTCCGCCCCGGCTTTTCCAGTGCCTCGCGCAGCAATGCCAGACGGGCACCGCCCTCGGCCCGCACCCAGCCGCGCAGGCAGTTGCGCTGATGGCGCGCCGATACCTGGGGCAACAAGGCGCGCAATGCAGGCATATCCTCTGCCTCGGCGTGATCGGCCAGCGCTTCCAATGCTTCGCGCCATCGCGCGCGTCGACGGTGCTTGAGCTCGTCTCGCCACAACGCGATGGCCGGCGTGGCCTGCCGCTGCTGGAGCAGCCACATCGCCAACCGGCGCACGCCTCTCGAACGGTCGAATGCCGCGGTTTCGATGTGCGCATCCAAGCCGGCCACCTCGCGCTCGACCAGCGCACGCAACGCGGCACTACGTACCCCGCTCGCAGGCGCGGACAATGCCAGCGCGCACTTCGCCTCGACATCCGCAGGCTCGCCGTGGTGCAGAAGATCGGCAAGTGCCAAGTGCGAGATGTGCGGATCACTGTCCAGAATCGCGCGCACGCGCAACGCTGCCCGATCCGGATGACTGTGCAGGGCGACAGCGTAGGCCATCAGCCGGGTGCGTGCGTCGGGATGGCCCAGCAGTCCTTCAAGCACTATGCGGCTGGAGGGCGATGACAACCAGGCGAACAGGGTGCCCTCGAGCCACGCCCGGTCAACGCGCTGGGAATGGCGCAGGCGCACGGCCACCGGCCAGGCCGCCAGTACGTGCTGCACCGCGCACTGCCCGAGCAGGGACATCACGCAATCCTGCGCCGCCGCACGCACTTCAGCCACCCAGTCATTGCAGCGGAGCAAGGCACAGGACAACGTCAAATGGCTGGGCACCGAGCGCATCATCTGCAACGCGGCCTCACGCGTGCGGCCATTGCCATCCGAGCCCGCAAGGAACAGTGCCGCCGTCTGCACAGTAGCCGGCGCCGCTGCACAGGCTTTCAGGCAGGCGAGCAGGCCATCATCGTTGGCAGCCCACCAACTGCGCCGACGCTCATCAAGATCGAACAGCCCACGTGGCGACAACGTCTGCAACCAATGCACACGATTCCCCCCTTCATCGACGAACGCCTTCAGGATCTGGTCGATTCTGGCGCTCAGTGCGGCTTCGGGGGCCTCCGGATGCGGTATCAACATCATCTGCTTCCATTAAGGAGAATGACCATCGTGCCGCACGTACATGGACACGGCCAGCACGCGACCGTGGCGCAGGCACGCACTCTCGCGCAGAATCGAGACCTCGTTCATGTTCCGGGGATCCCATGCCGCACCGTCGACGCCTTGCCCTGACCGCCCTTGCCCTGGCCTGCCTGCTGCCCGCAATGGCCAGCGCAGCCACGCCCTACCGCAGCCCGCAGCAGATCCTCGATGCCTCCGCGGCCAGCGACTGGCGCACGCCGGACCCGGCCAACCTGCTGTACATGGACCTGCCAGCCGGGCGGGTGATCATCGAGCTGGCGCCGCAGTTCGCCCCGCGCCATGTCGCCAACATCCAGACCTTCGCCCGCGAGCACTTCTGGGACGGCACCAGCATCTACCGTTCGCAGGACAACTTCGTGGTGCAGTTCGGCGATGCCGACGCCGACGATGCAGCCAAGGCCAAGCCGTTCGGCAGCGCCCAGCGCAAGCTGCCGGCCGAATTCGAGCGTGCCAACCGCGGTTTGAAGGTGAGCGTGCTGCCGGATCGCGATGGCTGGGCAGCACAGACCGGCTTCGTCGACGGCTTCCCGGTCGGCCAGGACCCGCAGGCCGGCAAGGCCTGGCTGGCGCACTGCTACGGCATGCTGGGTGCGGGCCGCAGCAACGAGGAAGACAGCAGCATCGGTGCAGAACTCTACGTGGTGACTGGCCAATCGCCGCGCCAGCTGGACCGCAACATCACCCTGGTCGGCCGCGTGCTGAAGGGCATGGAACTGCTCAGCGCGATCCCGCGCGGACCGGCACCGATGGGCTTCTACGCCGACCCGAAGCTGCGCACACCGATCGTGTCGATCCGTCGCGTCAGCGACATACCCGCGGCTGAGCGCACGCCGATCCAGGTGCTGCGCACCGACTCGAAGACCTTCGCCGATACGGTCGAAGCGCGGCGCAACCGCGTGGATGATTTCTACAAGCGCCCGGCCGGGCATATCGACCTGTGCAATATTCCGGTGCCGGTGCGGTGATGCTTTCCTCGCGTGACGCGTGCTGAAGGTGCTTCACCGTTCATAGGCGTTACTTTTCTTTGTACGCAAAGAAAAGTAACCAAAAGAAACGTTCCGCCGGTCGCGAGCCGCCGTGCTTCGCACGTCGGTCCCCTGCGATGCTCGGCTCGCTCAAGGCGGACCCAGATCAAAGGCCGCAGCTGCACCCAGTAGATCCACGCCATGCGTGGATGCTCTTGCTGTTGGTCTTGACCTTCCCGTCCGCCTTGAGCGAGCCGAGCACCGCAGGTCCGGCGAGGGCGAAGAGGCGCCGATGTCCTGTAGAGCCGACTGTTAGTCGGCTGACTTCTGCGCGCCGCCCCTCGACGGGCCGAGGAGCGCAGGGCACCGGTGCGCAGCACCGGCTCGCGACCTGGCGGCGTGTTTCTTTGGTTACTTTCTTTGCACGAGCAAAGAAAGTGACGCCTCCCCGCAGGCGCGGGAAAAGGCTGCCGGGCAGCGCCCGGCACTACCAGTGTGTCGGACGACGGTGCGTCGGCGCCCTCAGCCCTTCTGACTCACCGCCACGCTACCGAGAATCAACGCACCCGCAATCAGCATCTGCAGCGTCACCGGCTCGCCCAGGAACAACCAGGCGAACGCAGCACCGAACAACGGAACAAGGTAGGTCACCGTTGACGCGCGCGACGGGCCGATGCGGCCGATCAGGCGATAGAACATCAGGAAGGCGAATCCGGTGCAGACCACGCCCAGCGCGATCGCCGCGCCCCATGCCTTGCCTGGGATCGGACCCTGCGGCAGATGAGTGAGCGCCATCGGCAACAACCACAATGAGGCGCACGACAACGTGGCAGCGGCGGCCGCAGCCGAGGGCAGACCGGTCATGTGCCGCTTCACCAGGTTCACGCCCAAGCCGTACAGCAGCGAGGCGGCGGCACCGGCAAGTACGGCCGTGCCGATGCTCAGCCCCGAGATCTTGGCCGTGGCCAGCACCACCACGCCGGCAAACCCCACCAGCAGCGCGCCGGCACGGCGTACACCGATCTTCTCGCCGAAGAACAGGAAGGCGATCAGTGCGGCAAACAGCACCGTCATCGCATTGCAGATCGCACCGATCGCGGCCGGCGCACGCTCTGCGGCGTAAGCGAAAAGCACGAACGGCAACGCCGAATTGACCAGGCCGATCGGCGCCAACCACAACCAGCGGCGCGGTGGGAACTGCGCGCGTGCGCGCCACAGGAACGGCAGCAACACCAGTGCGCCCAGCACCAGCCGTACCTCGACCAGGGCGAACGGCCCGAATGAAGGCACCGCCACCCGCATGAACAGGAACGAGCAGCCCCAGATCGCGCCGAGCAGGGTCAATTCCAGCGGTGTGCGCCAATCACGCTCGGTCGCTTGGGGTATCGCATTCATGTGCTGTGTCCGTTCGTCATCGTGGCGCTGTTCCGGCCACACAGGATCAGCCGCAGACGTCCGCTGCACAAGCGCGTAGTATCGCTGCCAGCCACAAATATGGTTTGAGGCTGGACATGCTGCTACGCCCTTCCCTGCTTCCCGCCCTGGCCGTTTTCGCGGTCGCTGCGCGCCATCAGAACTTCGCCCAGGCCGCGCAGGAACTGCATCTGACCGCCAGCGCGGTCAGCCACCATGTGCGGCGCCTGGAAGAGGTGCTGGCCACGCGCCTGTTCCTGCGCCATGCACGCGGGGTACGCCTGACCGCCGAAGGCCGGCAGTTGGCCGACGCCGCCAGCGCGGCGTTCACCGATGTCGCCGCCGTCGCCCACCATCTGCAGCCGGACGCGGACAGCGTGCCGCTGCGGATCGCGACGCTGCGCTCGCTGTCGTACTGCTGGCTGCTGCCACGGCTACCGCGTTTCACCCAGGCCCATCCACACATCCGCATCGAGCTGCACACCGGCAGTGGCCTGGACCGTTACGACGAGAACGGCCCGGAGGTCGGCATCCGCTACGGACTGGGCCAATGGCCCGGACTGCATGCGCAGCACCTGATGGACGACAACCTGTTTCCCGTCGCGTCCCCCGCGCTGCCGGGAGTCGAAGTACTGCAGGACCCGGCACGCATCGCCGAGCTGCCGCTGCTGAGCGATCTGTCACCACAAGGCTGGCGCGATTGGTTCCGCCATGCCGGCGTGCGTCCGCCGTCACCGCTGCCGGCAATGCACACCTTTGCCGACAGTACCGATGCGATGCGCGCGGCGGTGTACGGCATGGGCGCGGTGCTGGCGCGCACCCACGTCGCCCAGCCGTACCTGCAGCGCTATGAGCTGGTACGCCTGCCTGGCCCTGCACTGAAGGCACGCTATGCCTATTACGTGGTGCATGCCGAAGGGCGACCGCCCAGCCCCGCCGCACGGCTGTTCATCGACTGGCTGCTGGGCCAGGCAGCGGATGAGCGCACGCCGGTGCCGGCGTTGCCGGACAGCCTGCTGGGCCGCCCGAGCACACCCGGCTGACTGCGCCCTCACCCGATCTTTGCCCAGCGCTGGCTAGGCTGCAGGCGAACCCCACAACGTGCTTCCGCCATGGCCCTGCTGCGACTGAGAATTACCGGAACCGAAGATGATGCCCGCGCGATCAGCGACCTGCTGCTCGGCCTGGAAGGCATCGAACACGTCGAAGAGACCGACGACCTGATGCCGCACATGGACGACGATGACTCCAGCTCGGCCGGGCTGTCCGACGACATCGGCCCGGGCACCCACGAACTGGAAGTGGAAGTAGGCAACGAGAGCACCGCGCAGAAAGTGCGCGATGCGGTGCAGGAACTGGCACTGGAACTGGATGTGTTCGTCGAATACGAGACCGACGAAGGCTGAGCGTCCGCCGGGCATGGCCCGGCGCTACCCGATGCTCGAGGCACCACGGTAACGCCGGCCATGCGCCGTCTGTGCCAGTAGCGCCGGGCCATGCCCGGCGAATACGCGGCGCGGTTCGATCAGGGCTTGCGGCGTCGGCGACGGATCAGCGCACGGACGATCCAGGCCATCACCAGCGCCACCACGCCCACCGGCAGCAAAGCGGCCGCGGCACGGATCAGGAATGCCACGCTGGTGCTGAGAATGCTGCCCGACTCGCTCAGGGCTTCGCCGATCTCGCTGCGGCTGCGCTGGCCGGACGTCGTGTCGAAGTGCATGGTCACCAGCTGGGTATCAATGCGCCTGCGCTGCTGGGCGGCGTCCTTGTTGGCCTGCTCCACACCCGCCTCGATCTCCGACAGGCGCGTGGTGATCGCCATCAGATCCTCGATCTTCAGATCGCTGCGGTCCTGGTAGGACAGCAGCCGCGCGTGCTCCTTCTCCAGCCGAGCCTTGGTCAGCGCGGTGTCGGCCACCTGCTGGGCCAGGTCCTCGGCACGCGTGTTGCGCGCCTGCAGCTTGCCGCCCTCGCCGGCCAGGCCGATCAGCGATTCCACGCCCTTCGGCGCGATGCGTACCTTGACTTCGCCACTGGGCTGTTCGCCACTGCGCTGATCCACCTGCAGCACCGCGCACTCACCGAACTTCGCGTTCTGGCACGCCTGTGCGACCTGCTGGATGCGCGGGGCGATCTGCGCTGCTTCCAGCTGCACCTGCACATCGTGCTCGTAGGCCAGGAAAGCGCCTTCCGGCGAAGCGACAGCGGCATCGGCATCGGCAGCGACTGCGCCGGCCTCCTGCGCTCGCTCACCGTTCTTGGCACAGGCCGCCAGCGCCAGCAGCAATGCCGGCACGATAACCACGCGCGTCCACACGCGAGGCGCCGTCATCGCGAGGCTCCGTCGAACGGGGTGATCGACAATCCACCCAGCTCCACCTGTGGCAGGCAGCGCACGTTGATCGCCACCATCGGCAGGCCGCTGCGCGGATCCACCGCCTCGCTGTACGGCGCGGTGCCGCACTCGCGGCAGTGATGGTGATCGATGTTATGGGTGTTGAACTGGTAGGTCGCCACGTCGGCGATATCGGTGCCCAGCTGGAACGCCTCGCGCGGGGCGAACCAGAGCAGGCTGCCGCGGCGGCGGCACATCGAGCAGTTGCAGTCGATGACGTCCTTGATGGGGGCGTCGGCCTGCACGGTGAATGCGATCCTGCCGCAATGGCAGCTTCCCTGGTATTCCATGTCCCGCGCTCCGCTGGAGAGTCCTTGTATGCGCCCATGGTAATCCTATGGCACGGGGACAAAGCAGCCCCGGGGGCCTATGCTCGAGGATTGACCCCGTACAGGAATGCCGATGCGCCCGCATCTTCTTGCCCTCGCCCTCGTCGCCGCCCTCGCCGGTTGCCAGCCGGCCGATGCCCCGACCAGCGGTTCCACCCCGGCCGCCAGCCAGCAGGCCGGAGATGCGGCGGTCGACGCCGCCTTCGCCGACCTGTCCAAGCGTGCCCTGGATACCTGGATGCAGCTGTCCCCGGTCAGCGCCACCCAGATCGGCGACCACCGCTATGACAGCGAGATCGACGACCTGAGCGCTGCCGGCCAGCAGAAGACCGTGGACGCCTACAAGGGCCTGCTGGGCGAGCTCGACAAGATCGAGGTGGCCAAGCTGGGCCGCGAAAACCAGGTGGATGCAGCGATCCTGCGCAACCAGCTGCAGTCGGAAATCTGGAATGCCGAGGTCATGCAGTCCGGCAAGTGGGATCCGCAGCTGTACAACGGCGTTGCCGGCAGCGCGATCTACGGCCTGATGGCACGCGAGTTCGCGCCGTTGCCCGAGCGCCTGAAGGCCGCCACCGCGCGCATGGAGAAACTGCCGGCGATCTTCGCCCAGGCCCGCGAAAACCTGGATCCGGCACGCGTGCCGAAGATCCATGCCGAGACGGTGGCCAAGCAGAACAAGGGCATCCTCAGCATCGTCGATACCTTCATCACCCCGCACATCGGCGAGCTGCCGCAGGCCGACCAGCAGCGCCTGCAGGCCGCCATCGACGGCCTGAAGAAGGCAGTGGACGAACAGCAGACCTGGCTGGACAAGACCCTGGTGCCGAACGCCAAGGGCGACTTCCGCATCGGTGCGGAAAAGTACGACCAGAAGCTCAAGTTCGCGCTGAATTCCTCGCTGTCGCGGCAGGAGATCGGTGAGCGTGCACGCGCCGAACTCAAGCGCGTGCGCGAGGACATGTACGGCATCGCGCAGACCGTGCTGAAGGACAAGCCGGGCGCACCGGAAATGCCGGCGCAGCCGACCGACGAACAGCAGCAGAAGGCGATCGAGGCCGCGCTGGAGCTGGCCTACGCTGACAAGCCGGCGCGCGACAAGGTGGTCGACGACGCCAAGGCCGCACTGGAGCAGTCCACTGCGTTCGTCCGCGAGCACGACCTGATGACCCTGCCCGACGCGCCGGTGGACATCATCCTGATGCCGGAATTCCAGCGTGGCGTGGCCGTGGCCTATTGCGATTCGCCGGGCCCGCTGGACAAGAACCTGAAGACCTTCTACGCGGTTTCGCCGATTCCGGACGACTGGAACGACAAGCAGGTTGATTCGTTCCTGCGCGAATACAACTCGCGCATGATCCACCTGCTCAGCATCCACGAGGGCACCCCGGGACACTATCTGGAAGGCTGGCATTCGGCCAAGTTCCCCTCCACCCTGCGCGCGGTGCTGCGCTCGGGCCTGTTTGCCGAAGGCTGGGCGGTCTACACCGAGCGCATGATGCAGGAGCAGGGGTACCTCAACAACGACCCGCTGTTCCACCTGGTGCAGCTGAAGTTCTACCTGCGCACGATTTCCAACGCGATCCTCGACCAGGGTGTGCACGTGGACAACTGGGATCGCGAGAAGGCGATGCACCTGATGACCCACGACGCCTTCCAGCAGGAAAGCGAAGCCTCGGGCAAGTGGGTGCGCGCGCAGCTGACCTCGGCTCAGCTGCCGACCTACTTCGTCGGTGCGCAGGAACACTTCGACACCCGCAAGGCGATGCAGGACAAGCTGGGTGACAAGTTCAAGCTGAAGGCCTACCACGACCAGATGCTGTCCTACGGCGCACCGCCGGTGCGCTTCGCACGCCAGCTGATGCTGGACCAGCCGATCGAGTGATGGATCGGGTGTGAGTTGAATGGAAACGGCCCGGGGAAACCCGGGCCGTTTCTCTATCCGTGTGGCACAGCATCCACGCATGGCGTGGATCTACTGTTGCGCATCCACCGTGCGGCGTTGGTCATTGCTCCGCGGCGACAAAACCACCGGTCTGCCGTGCCCACAACCGCGCGTACAGTCCACCTGCCTCGATCAGCTCGGCATGGCTACCGGTCTCGACGATGCGGCCCTGGTCCATCACCACCAGCCGGTCCATGCGCGCGATGGTCGACAGGCGATGGGCGATCGCGATCACCGTCTTGCCGCCCATCAGCTCGTCCAGGTTGTCCTGGATGGCCGCTTCCACTTCCGAGTCCAGTGCCGAGGTCGCCTCGTCCAGCACCAGGATCGGGGCGTCCTTCAGCAGCACACGGGCAATGGCGATGCGCTGGCGCTGGCCACCGGACAGCTTCACCCCGCGCTCGCCGACGTGTGCGTCGTAGCCACGACGCCCTTCGCCGTCGACCAGCGTGTCGATGAAGGCCTCCGCGCGCGCCTTGGCCACGGCCGCGCGCAGCTGCGCGTCGGTCGCATCGGGACGGCCGTACAGCAGGTTGTCGCGGATCGAACGGTGCAGCAGCGAGGTGTCCTGGGTGACCACGCCGATCTGCTGGCGCAGGCTTTCCTGGGTGACGTAGGCGATGTCCTGATCATCGATCAGGATGCGACCGCTTTCCAGGTCGTACAGCCGCAGCAGTACGTTCACCAGCGTCGACTTGCCGGCACCGGAGGGGCCGACCAGGCCGATCTTCTCGCCCGGCTTCACCACCAGGTCCAGGCCGGCGATCACGCCGCCCTTCTTGCCGTAATGGAAATGGACATCCTGGAAGTGCACACCGCCACGAGTCACCTGCAGCGGCACCGCATCCTCGCGGTCCTGCACGGTCAGCGGCTGGGCGATGGTGGTGATGCCATCCTGCACGGTACCGATGTCTTCGAAGATGCCGTTGATGGTCCACATGATCCAGCCGGACATGTTGTGGATGCGGATCACCAGGCCGGTTGCCAGGGTGATCGCGCCGACGGTGATGTGTCCGCCGTTCCACAGCCACAGTGCCAGGCCACAGGTGCCGGCGATGAGGAAACCATTGACGATGGCGATGGTCAGGTCCATGCCGGTGGTGATCCGGGTCTGCGCGCGGTGCTTGACCGCCAGCTCCTGGATCGAATCGGCGACATAGGCCTGCTCGCGGCCGCCGTGGGCGAACAGCTTCAGCGTGGGAATGTTGGTGTAGCCATCAACGATGCGTCCCATCGCCTTGGAGCGCGCCTCCGAGGCGATCCAGGCCCGTTCCTTCGCGCGTGGCACGAAGTAGATCATGATCACCACGTAGGCCAGCAGCCACAGGATCAGCGGCACCATCAACCGCCAGTCGGCCTGCGCGAACAGGTACAGCGCGGTGCCGGTATAGACCACGATGTACCACAGCGAATCGACCATCTGCACCGCCGACTCGCGCAGCGAGGTACCGGTCTGCATCACCCGGTTGGCCATGCTGCCGGCGAAGTCGTTCTGGAAGAAGCTCAGGCTCTGCCGCACCACGTAGTTGTGCATCAGCCAGCGCGATCGATTGCTCAGGCCCGGCACGATGGCCTGGTTGACCAGCAGGTTGTGCAGGCCGACCAGGATCGGGCGCGCGATGACGGTGATGAACAGCATCCAGCCGAGGGTATCGGCATGGCGCTGGAAGAAGTCCGCGCCGGGCTGCTCGGCAACCATGTCGACGATGCGACCGAGGAAATCGAACATCGCCACTTCCACCAGCGCCAGCAGCAGGCCGGCGACCAGGGTGGCCAGCAGCACCGGCCACACCGGCCGCAGGTAGTGCAGGTAGAACGGCACCACGGTGCGCGGCGGCATGCGCCCGTCAATGGGCGGAAACACCGGAATCAGGGATTCAAACCAACGGAACATCGCATTCCCCCGCCATCGATAGCCGGCGGAGTATCCCACGCCGCGTGTGTACGCCGGCCGACGATCACCACCGGTTCCGCGTAGCGCCGGGCCATGCCCGGCGGATCGCCTGCAACCGCGCTACGCGCTCGCCGGACGTGGTCCGGCGCTACCCGTCCGCTCGGCCAAACGGTAGCGCCGCGCCCGGCGGCGTCATTTCACCGGCGTGAACAGCAGGTCCTGGAAATCAAAGCTGAAATCGGTCAGGTCCGAGATCGGCTGCATGCGCACCTCGCGCACTTTTCCGTCCGGGTCCAGGCTGAAATTGACGAACGCATCGGCATTGAGCGAGCGGTCGTCCCAGCGCACGATGAAGGTGTCGTGCTGCCAGTGCTCCAGACGGCCGCTCAGCTGCGCGGTCTTTGCAAAGCGCAGGCGCAGGCCCTTGCCTTCTGCCGTCACCACCATGTCGCCATACCAGCGGTCGCGGTAGGTGGCCGCATACCCGGCCAGCGGCAACGACGGCCTGCTGCCCTTGTCACGCTCGGCCTGGTGCTTGGCCCACGCTTCGTCGGCCTTGTCCTGGCCCTTGGCCACGCCCTTGGCATAGGCATCCACCCAGTCGTGCTTTTCACCGCCGAGGTAGGCATCGAGCACGCTCAGCGTGATCGCATTGAAGGCGGCCCCCACTTCCTGGTTGGTCAGCACCACCACGCCCAGCTTCTCGCCCGGCACCAGGGTCAGCCGCGAAACCATGCCCGGCCAGCCGCCGGTGTGCCAGACCAGCTTCTGCCCGCGATAGTCGCTCAGGCTCCAGCCCTCGCCATAGCCGGCGAAGTTGGCCCGCGCCGGCGCCAGCTCCGGCACGCTCGGCGCCGGGATCGTCTGCGGCGTGATCATCTGCCACATCTGCTGCTGGCTCTTGGCGGTGAACAGCGCAGTGCCATCGGCCAGCTTGCCTTCGGCCAGCTGCACCTGCATCCAGCGTGCCATGTCGTGGGCACTGGAATAGATGCCACCGGCACCGGCATTGTTCGACCAGGTCAACGGTGCAACGGTGCGCAGGTCCTTGAAATCGTACTTGGCGTGGCCGACCGCAGCATTGTCGCCGGCCTTGAGGTGATCGGCGTTGTAGCGCGTGCCGGCCATGCCGACCTTGTCGAAGATGCGTGTCTGCAGGAACTGCTGGTAGCTCATTCCCGAAACGTGCTCGATCACCTGCTGGGCGACTGCATACAGGATGTTGTCGTAGGCATAGCGCTCGCGGAAACCGCCCTTCAGCGGCACCTGGCCGAGGCGCTGCACGACTTCGGCGTTGCTGTAGGAGGTGGTCGGCCAGAACAGCAGGTCGCCTGCGCCCAGGCTCAGGCCACTGCGGTGGGAAAGCAGGTCGCGGATCGTCATCTGCCCGGTCACGAACGGATCGGACATGCGGAACGATGGCAGGTGGTCGATCACCTTGTCGTCCATCTTCAGCTTGCCGTCCTCGGCCAGCAGATTCAGCGAGGTGGCAGTGAAGGCCTTGGTGTTGGAGGCGATGGCGAACAGGGTATCGGCCTCGACCGGCGCCGGCTTGCCCAGCTCACGCACGCCCCAGCCGCGTTCCAGCACCACCTGCCCGTCCTTGACCACGGCCACGGCGATGCCGGGCACGTCGAACTGCGCGCGCACGCGCTCCACGGTCGCATCCAGGTCCTGCAGCTGCTGCGGGGTCGCCGCAGTGGCCATGGTCGTGCACGCAAGCAGCACGGCTCCTCCGATCCAGGTTTTCATCCAGCACCATCTCCGAACAGGGGTAGCGGCCATGTGCAGGCCGTCACCGGGGTTTCGCGCGATGGTAACGGCCCCGGGTGCAGCCTGCCCTGTGCCATAGGAGGGGTGCCATGGGTGCGAACGGCCAGAGCAACAACGGCTCCACCATCATTCCGTGCCTGCGCTACCGCGATGCGCTGGCGGCCATCGACTGGCTGCAGCGCGCGTTCGGTTTCCACGCGCAGGCCGTGCATGCCGACGGCGATACAGTGCATCACGCGCAGCTGGTGTTCGGCCAGGGCATGATCATGCTCGGATCTGCCAGCAACAGCGGCGAATGGGCCAAGCTGGCGGTGATGCCCGATGAAGTCGGCGGCCGGCAGACCCAGAGTCCCTGCGTGATCGTCACCGATGTCGACGCCCACTATGCCCGGGCCACGGCTGCCGGTGCGCGCATCGTCATCGACATTGCCGACCAGGCCTACGGTGGACGTGGCTATGCCTGCGCCGACCCGGAAGGCTACCTGTGGTGGTTCGGCAGTTACGATCCGTGGCGGGCGGAACACACGCAATGACGGCACGGCAAGCGTCTGCAGCGCCGGTCCGCTGCGGTATCGGCGGCTGGGTGTTCCCGCAATGGCGTGGTGGCGCCTTCTATCCGCCAGGGCTGATCCAGCGCGAAGAGCTGGCCTATGCCAGTCGTGCGTTGCGCTGCATCGAGATCAACGGCACCTTCTACCGCACCCCGACAGCGGCCCAGTGCGCGCAATGGGCAGCGCAGACGCCGGAAGGTTTCCGGTTCTCGATGAAGGCCCCGCGTCATCTGGTGCAGCGTCGCGACCTGTCGTCCACGATCGAGGCGGCGAGCGCGTTCCTGCAGGCGGCCCTCGCGCTGGGCGACCGGCTGGGCCCGTTGCTCTGGCAGTTCGACCCGCAGCACCCGGCCGATGCCGCGGCACTGGATGCCTTCATGGCACAGCTGCCCAGGCAGCTGGATGGAACGGGGTTGCAGCATGCGTTGGAGGTGCGCAACGCCAGCGTCCATGGGCCGGAACTGGTGCAAGCGGCGCGCCGGCATGGCGTGGCCCTGGTGATCGAAGACAGCGACGAATCGCCATTGCATGGCGACATCACCGCGGGCTTCGTCTATGCACGGATCAAACGCAGCCAGGCCCGACTGGCCGAAGGTCTTCCCCAGCCGATGCAGCAGCGCTGGGCCACGCGCGCGCGGTGCTGGGCCCGGGGTGAGGCGGTGGACGACCTGCCCTGCCTGGCCGCACCGTCCCCGGCCGCGCCGCGCGAGGTCTACCTGCTGTGCATCGGCGCCGGCAAGGTGCGCAATCCGGCGGCGGCGATGGCACTGCAGCGGGTCATCGACGGCGCCAGCGGTCCACTGCCCACAGCAGTGTCCAGCCCAGCACGAACACCCCGCCGACGCGCAGCACGCTGAGGCCGAATGCACGCGAACCGATCCGCTGTACTTCCAGGAACGGATACGGTGCGCTGCCCAGCCACGAGGCCGTGAGCATCGCCCAGCCCAGGTAGGCCAGCGGCACCAGCAGGACCACACCCAACGCACGCCAGCGCAGGCCACCATGTGGCAGCAGCCCCGCCCAACCGGCCAGATACAGCAGCGGCACCACGTAGTGCAAGCCGGCATCGGCCCACCATTGCAGGCCAGTTGGCTGCCACAGCCCCTGCAGCACCAGCAGATAGATCAGGCCGGTCACGCCGATGCACAGTGCCAGGGTGGCGGCTACCGTAGGTCGCAGTGCGCGGCCGCTGCAGAGCCAGAGGCAGCCCAGGCACACGGCCAGATTGCTGAGGATGGTGAAGTAGCTGAAGAAGCGCAGGCTCGCCACGCCGGGTCCCAGGCTGGCGCCGATGCCGCGCATCAGCAGGGCAAACTGCAGCAGCAGCGATGCTGCCGCGACCAGCGCGGTCAACAGCGCCCAGCCGCGCAGCAGAAGAAAACGGGCAGCAGGCATGCACGGCTCCCTCGTGGCAACGCCGCGAGCATGCCACAGGCATCGCCCGCCGATGCGGCTTGCCTCACAATACGCCGATGAGCACACCCGACACCCGCAAAGCGCTTTGGCAGATCCACTTCTGTGTCCTGCTGTGGGGCGTCACCGCCATCCTCGGCAAGTTGATCACCCTGCCGGCGCTGCCGCTGGTGTGGTGGCGGATGCTGCTGGTGGTGGCGATGCTGGCGTTGCTGCCGCGGGTCTGGCGCGGGTTGCGCACGTTGCCGCTGCGGCTGGTCGCCGGCTATGCCGGTATCGGCGCGCTGGTGGCCCTGCACTGGCTGACCTTCTACGGCGCGGTGAAGCTGGCCAATGCCTCGGTTGCCGCCACCTGCATCGCCCTGGCACCGGTGTTCACCTCGATCATCGAGCCCTGGGTGGCCAAGCGTCCCTTCCAGCTGCGCGAACTGGCCTTCGGCCTGGCGGTGCTGCCCGGTGTGGCGCTGGTGGTGGGTGGCGTGCCCGACGGCATGCGCCTGGGCGTGTTGATCGGTGCGCTCTCGGCCCTGCTGGTGGCAGTGTTCGGCTCGCTCAACAAGCGCATGGTCAGCCATGCCGATCCGCTGACGGTCACCGCGCTGGAACTTGGCGCGGGCACGCTCACCCTCACCCTGCTGGCACCGCTGATGCCGTACCTGCTGCCAGCGCTGGCCAGCCCGTTGTGGATCGTTCCCGACCTGCACGACGGCATCCTGCTGCTGGTGCTGGCCGGTGTCTGCACGCTGCTGCCGTTCGCCCTGGCCCTGGTCGCGCTGCGCCACCTCAGCGCCTACACCGTGCAGCTGGTCACCAACCTGGAACCGGTCTACGCCGTGTTGCTGGCCGTGGTGCTGCTGCGCGAGCAGCACGAAGTCACCCCGTGGTTCTATCTGGGCGTGGCGATCATCGTCGGTGCCGTGTTCCTGCATCCGCTGCTCAACCGCCGCAAGCGCGTGCAGCATCCGGAAATCCTCGGAACATCCGAAGCGCGCAACATCGCCGATTGAGCGCGTCCGCGCATTGCGTGGATCTTCCCGGCACCCGTCTCAGCGCTGCGGCCAATGCCAGGCCGGTGCATCCAGCAGGCCCTGCCCGCTCAGCAGCGTACGCCCGTGTTCCTTGTGCAGGTGCATTGAATGGCACTGCGGTGCCTGTTCCAGCGCGGCAATCAAGCGCGTGGCGTGCGATACCACCCAGACCTGGCTGCGTGCACTGGCGGCGATGATCAACCGTGCAAGCGCCGGCAGCAGGTCCGGATGCAGGCTGGTCTCCGGCTCGTTGAGCACCAGCAGCGGCGGCGGCCGTGGCGTGTGCAGGGCCGCGGCCAGCAACAGGAACCGCAGCGTGCCGTCGGACAGCTCGGCCATCGACAGTGGCCGCAGCAGACCGGGCTGGTGGAAGCGCAGCGCGAGTCGGCCATCCAGTTCCTCGAAGCTGACCGTCGCTCCCGGAAATGCATCCTCGATCGTCCGTGCCAGCGCCTGCGGATCGCCGATTTCGAGGATCGTCACCCAGGCGGCGGCGAGGTCGCGGCCGTCGTGGTGCAGCACCGGGGTGCGGGTCGCCATCGCCGGTTGTCGCGCCGGTGCATCGGCATCGCTGCGGAAGTGGTCGTAGAAGCGCCAACGGCGGATGTACTCGCGCAAGGTGATGGCTTCCGGCATGCGCTGCGGATCGCCCACCTGGGTGAACAGGCTGTCGAACAGTGAAAGACGATCATCCACCAGGTCCCAGCCGCGTGCGTGCCGCTGCCGCACCAGCGCACCGCGGCGGTCGACCAGCAGATTGGCGCTGCGCAGGAACGGCCCTGCCCAGATCGCTTCAGCCTTGATCTGCGGGTCCAGCGCGAAAGCTGATCGGCTCGGTGGCGGATATCCGAGGTCGATGGCGTAGCCGAATTCATCGGTGGCGAAGCCCAGCTTGAGCCCCACCGATTCCTGGCGCGGCCCGCCCTGCAGCGGGATCTCACCGGACAGCACGCGGCGGTCGATCTTTTCCGGACCGGCCCACAGCGCCGAGCCCAATCCACCCTCCCGCGCCAGTACCGCTGCAACACCGCCCTGCGCGGTTTCCGCCAGCAGGCGCAGCGCGCGGTACAGGCTGGATTTGCCACTGCCGTTGTCGCCGGTGACCACGTTGAGCCGCTGCATCGGCAGCACCAGCGCATGCAGCGATCGGTAATTGGCGATGGCCAGGGTCTGCAGCATGGTCGACGTCCTTGCGGTGAGACGTTGAGGGTGCCGTACGGGTATCGCAATGGCTGCGACTGCACGCAAAGGCCCGGGCCATCCACGCATCGCGTGGATCCACCGCAGCCGCGCGGGCGGTCAGGGCGCCACTTCCACCCGGTTGCGGCCGGCGCCCTTGGCCCGGTACAGCGCGGCATCGGCACGGGCCAGGGTCTGGTCAGACGTTTCACCGGGCTGGTGCTGTGCCACACCGATGCTGATGGTCACCGGGAAGCCCAGCGGCAGGTTGGACACGGCTACCCGCAGGAACTCGCATTGCAGTTCGGCGGTACGCAGGTCCGCGTCCGGCATCAGTGCCACGAATTCCTCGCCGCCATAGCGCGCGGCCAGCCCCCCACCGGCGAAGTGCGAGCGCAGCAGCGCCCCCAGTTCGGCCAGCACCCGGTCGCCGGTCGCGTGGCCCTGGAAATCATTGATGTGCTTGAAATGATCGATGTCCAGCAGGGCCACGCAGGTCTGCCGGTCGCGGCCATCGACGGCAATCACCGCCTCGTCCAGCGCCGCTGCCAGTGCCCGCCGGTTGGGCAGGCCGGTCAGGGCGTCGGTACGGCTCTGTTCGGCCAGATCGGCATTCTGGGCCAGCAGCACATCGTGATACTCGGACAACAGGCGTTCGTAATCGTTGCGCTCAAGCATGTGCCGCTGGATATCCAGGGCGAAACGGCGCAGCTCCATCACCACCATCACCTGCCGCGACAGCGCGGCCAGCGCTTCGGCCTTGTCGGTCGCCAGCTGCTGCGGCCGCGCGTCGAACACGCACAGGGTTCCCAGCGGCAGGCCGTCGCTGCTGATCAACGGCGCACCGGCATAGAAGCGCACATGCGGGTCGCCGGTCACCACCGGATTGTCGTGGAAGCGGACGTCCTGCAATGCATCCTCAACCACCATGATTTCTTGCGGCTGCAGGATCGCGTGGCCGCACATCGACTCGCTGCGCAGGTTCTCGGTCGCGGCGATGCCCTGCATCGACTTGAACCACTGGCGCTCGACGTCGATCAGGGTCACGGCCGCCATGGTCGTGCCACACACCGCCTTGGCGATGGCCACCAGGTCATCGAACGAGCGTTCGCGCTCGGAATCGAGGATCCGGTAGCGGTACAGCGCCTCCAGGCGCAGCGCTTCGTTGGCGGGCTTGTCGGGCTTGATCATGCAGCGTCACGTTCCGGCAGGGCGCCGCAAAGTCTAGCGGATGCGGGCGGCCAATCTGCATTCCGGTAGTGCCGGCCGTTGGTCGGCTCCCTGATGTTCATTGCCAGCACCGTGCAGTTGCCGGCCAGCGGCCGGCACTACTGGTCGTTGCTTACCAGTCCTGCTGCTGCGGCAACAGGCCGTGAAGCTCCTGCTCGGTCAGGTTGCGCCACTGGCCCGGCTTCAGTGCACCGATCTTGATGTTGTCGATACGTACGCGGCGCAGCTGGGTCACGCGGTAGCCGAACTCGGCCGCCATCAGCCGGATCTGCCGGTTCAGGCCCTGCTGCAGGATGATGCGGAAACCGAACTTGGCGATCCGCGAGGTCTTGCACGGCAGCGTCATCTGGTCATGGATGCGCACGCCACGGGCCATCGCGCGCAGGAATTCGTCGGTGACCGGCTTGTTAACCGCCACCAGGTATTCCTTCTGGTGGCCGTTCTCGGCGCGCAGGATCTGGTTGACGATGTCGCCGTTGCTGGTCATCAGGATCAGGCCTTCGGACTCCTTGTCCAGGCGGCCGATCGGGAAGATGCGCTGTTCATGGCCGACGAAGTCGACGATGTTGCCCTTCACCGTGCTTTCGGTGGTGCAAGTCACGCCCACCGGCTTGTTCAGCACGATGTACACGTGGCGGCGGGCGCCGGGCTTGCGGGCAGTGCGCACGCGCAGGGGCTGGCCGTCGACCAGCACCTTGTCATCCTCGCCGACCACCGCGCCGGTGCCGGCGGCATGGCCATTGACGGTGACCCGGCGGGCGGCGATCAGGCGATCGGCCTCGCGTCGGGAGCAGAAGCCGGTGTCGGCGATGTATTTGTTGAGTCGGCTGGTCATCGCCCCATTATCCGGCATCACCGCCCTTCCCGCCTCATGCCGTGGTCAACGGATCTTCGGTTTCGCCATCAAACACCCGGTTGCGGCCACTGCGCTTGGCTACGTACATGGCGTGGTCGGCGCGCCGCAGCAGCGCGGCCAGGTCATCTTCGGCCGGTCGCCACTGTGCCATGCCGATGCTCGCGGTCACCTCCAGAGCGGGCACCTGCAGGTCCCGGCAGGTCTCGGTGATGCGCTGGCGCAGGCGTTCCATGCGGGTGGCCGCAACCTCACGCGGCATGCCCGGCAACAGCAGCAGGAACTCCTCGCCCCCCATCCGCACCACCTGGTCCTCGCTGCGGACAGCGGCGCGAAGCGCGCGGGCCACGGCCACCAGCACCTGGTCGCCGATCTCGTGGCCATGGCGATCATTGATGTCCTTGAACAGATCGATATCGAGGAAGCCGATCACCAGCGGCCCCCTCTCACGCTCGCCGCCCTGCAGATGCTGGGCCAGCTGCTGCAGGCCGGCACGGCGGTTGGGCAGGCCGGTCAGCATATCGGTCTCGGCGAGCTGGCGCATTTCATCGCGCTGCTGGCGCAGCCGGCCCAGGCGCAGGTTGAGCGCATAGGCCGCCATCATCAGCAGCCAGGTGACCGCCAGCTGCAGGGCCTCCACCCGGTATTCCATCAACCAATGCGCGCTGGCGGCGTCGGCCACGATCAGCACCAGCATCGGCGCCAGTGCGGCCAGTCCGGCCAGCGACCAGACATCGCCGCGCAACCGGGCCCAGATGCCCATCGCCAACGACAGCGCACAGCCGGCAATGAAGCTCCACTGCAGGACCTGTGCGACCACGACCAGTCCATCGCGCTGCAACCACGGCACCAGTGCCGCCAGCGTGAGCAGGGACCACAACACCAGTTGCTGGCCCGCGCGCGAACGTGGCAGCACGCGGTCACCGCCGTTCAGGCGCCACAGCGCCGGCAACACCAGTGCCTGGGTCGCTGCAGTCAGCGCCAGCAGCCACCAGTCACCGCGCCCGCCGACGCGCAGCCAGGGCTCGGGATAGCCGCTGAGGCCGCCAAGGATCGACTGCCACAGCACCAGCACCAGGGTGGCACCGATATACATCAGGAAGCTGCGGTCGCGGGTGGTCAGGTAGGCCATCAGCGCGGAAAGCGCCAGCGCGATTGCCACGGCGATGCATGCGGCGCGCACCAGCAGCCGGGCAGTGTCGTTCTGCTGCACCGGGCTGGGCGCACCCAGCTGCAATGTGGGAACCCAGCGCGCCTTCAGCGGCGTCTGCCAGGAAACCAGGAAGGGCTCGTGGCTGCCGGCAGCGGGTACCGCCACCATGCCGATGCCCGCACGAAAGCGCGAATCGCGGGTGCGGGCATCCTGCATGTTGCCGCAGATCTCGCGATCACCGTGCTGCAGCCGCACTTCGCCGGCAAAGATGTTGAAGACATCCAGCGCCTGCGGCTCGCCGGACCAGCCTTCTGGCGGTGCATTCACCCGTGTCTGCTGGCGCGGCCCGGCCAGCATCTCCGGCGTGCACGCGCGATGGGGCGTAGGTTCGGCTGTCGCGGTGCCGACCAGAAGGTAATCGCGGCCAGCGTCGACGCTGCGCGCATGGCCCAGCCACGGCAACGCCAACCACACCAGCAGCAGGACAAGCACCGCCCCTGTTTCCAAACGCACCTGCCTGCCGCCCACGCCACGTCCTGTTCCTGCTTACGTCCGCGCCCACTGCGCGTCGCCCCTGGCGGCATTATCGCAGCGGAATGCACCACCGATGTGTAGACCAAAGTGGCGGGGGTATTGGCCGGGCTGCCGCCCGGCACCCGCTGTAGTGCCGGCCGCTGGCCGGCAACCTCAACAGCAACAGCAACTGCGGGCTACCGAGCTGGGCGGGGCGGTATGGGCAGGCAGGACACGCCGTAAACCCATCCATGGGGGCTCGATGGCGCCTTGCTCGTGTGCGCCGTCCTGCGCACACGGCAAGACCGGGGTTGGGCGTCCTGCCCAACCCGCCCGAGGGCATGCCTCGGGCCCATGGCGCCAACGGTCCTGCCTGCCCATACCGCCCCACCCCTGACAGTGTCCCGCCATCTGGTAGATCCACGCCGTGCGTGGATGGATGTTCATACCGTTTCGAAATCAATGAATGGATTGGATGTCATCCACGCATGGCGTGGATCTACGTGTCGACCAAGGTCGACACCCACCAACAGCAGCCGGAATCTGTCGAAGGCGGGGTGGGTCCGGTTGCGGGGGCGTGAGCGCCATGGATGGCGCGACCGAGCCTACAGGGACGTACTTGCGGCGTCCCCCGCAACCGGACCCACCCCGCCATCCCACGGAATGCAGCTGTTGCTGTTGCTGTTGCTGTTGCTGTTGCTGTTGCTGTTGCTGTTGAGGTTGAGGGTGCCGGGCGCAGCCCGGCCGCAGCACCTTCAGCCGACAGCCGATGGCCCCTGCGTACCGGCCAACCGCATCGGTCGCAGGTCAGCCAGGGTCAGCCGTTCCAACGGCTGCGGCCGTTCGATGGCATAACCCTGCAGCCCCTGCACGCCCATCCCGGCCAGCGCCTCGGCAATTTCGGTGGTCTCCACCCACTCGGCCACCACCTCCATCTGCAGTTCGCGGCCCAGCTCGCTGATCGCGCGCACGCTGGCACGGCTGACCGGATCGGTGTCCATGTCGCGCACGAACGCCCCATCGATCTTCAGCATGTCCGCCGACAGCTGCCGCAGATAACCGAACGAGGACAGGCCCGAGCCGAAATCGTCCAGCGCCACCCGGCAGCCGCGCGCCTTGACCGCGTCGATGAAGGCACGCGCCTGGCTCAGGTTACCGATGGCCGCGGTTTCGGTGATCTCGAAACAGAGCTTGGACGCCAGCGCGCGGTTGCGCTCCAGCAGGTCACAGACGAAGGCAAGGAATCCCGGCTCGGCGATCGACTGGGCCGATACATTGACGTTGCACAGGCCCAGCTGCCGTACGTGCGCCGGGCACACCTGCAGGTGGCGGAACAGCAGGCCGAGCACGTGCCGGTCCAGCACCACCGCCATGCCGTAGCGCTCCACCGCAGGCATGAACTGGCCCGGCAGGTGCAGCACGCCGTCACTGTCACGCATGCGCACCAGCACCTCGTAGTGCAGGTAGGACGGATCACCCACTTTGGCGATGCGCTGCGCATACAACAGCATCCGGTTCTCGGCCATGGCGCGACTGACGCCCTGCAGGCGTTCGGCCTCCAGCCGTCGCTCCTCCAGCGCCAGCCGGTTCTCGTTGAAGCAATGCACGCGGTTGCGACCGGCCTGCTTGGCCGCATAGCACGCGCTGTCGGCCGCGCTCATCAACCAGTTCACGTCCGGCGCCTCGGCTGTCACTTCGACCACGCCGACACTGCAGCTCAACTGGGGACTGCCCTCGCTGACCGGGAACGTGGCCTGGCCCAGGTTGCGGATCAACCGCTGCAGCACACGCTTGGCTTCATCCTGGTTGGCGCGGGCAAGGAACACCGCGAACTCGTCCGCCCCCAGGCGGCCGACCCAGTCGCCATCGCGCACCGCGCCGACCAGGTACTCGGCGAAACTGCGCAGCATCTGGTCGCCGGCCGCGTGGCCGAAGCTGTCGTTGACCAGCTTGAAGTGGTCCAGGTTGATGTAGCCCAGGGCATGGGTTCCACCGTCGGAGCGGACCTGCAGCAGCGATTTTTCCAGCAGGCGCTCGATCTCCCGACGATTGATCAGGCCGGTCAGGGGGTCATGGCTGGCGTGGTGCTCTATCTCACGTGCCAGGGCATGGTTCTGGCTGACATCCTCGACGATGGCGAACACCGAGAGGCGGCCGCTGGCAGTGCGCACGCCGGTACCACTCCAGCGCCCCCACACCAGGCTGCCATCGCGGCGCCGGAAGCGCAGCTCGCCCGGTCGCAGCTGGCGCTCCCAGTCGATGTGGCCACTCTCATCGATCACCAGCTCGCCCTCCATCAGCAGCTCGGCCAGCGACATCTGCAGCAGCACGTCCCGACGATGGTCGAGAATGTCGGCCATCGCCTGGTTGGCCTCCACCACCCGGCCGCCGGCATCCAGCTTGAGCATGCCGACGTTGGCTTGGTAGAAGGCAGCCCGGAAGCGGCTCTCATGCTCGGTCAGGTCCTTGCCCACCCGGCGCGCCAGAGCCACCGCCATCAGGCTGATCAGCAGGACCGACAGGCCGCCCACGGCCAGGGTCGCGATGCGCACCGCGCGGGCCATGCGCAGCAGTGCCTGCGAGAACGCCTGCGCCTGACCGCGCAGCTGGTGGTCGATGCCACGCAGCCGATGCAGGTAGTCATCCACGGTCGCCTCGTCCAGCGGTCCCGAGCCATGGCGCCGTTGCAGTTCCTCCGCCAGCGACTGCATGGCCAGCAGGTTTGCGTCGGTCTGCCGCCACAACCAGGTGGCTTCGCGGAAGGCTCCGACGTTGCGCGCATGGCGGAACGAGAAGATCAGCCGCGGAATGTCGGCGCGGGCATTGCCCCCACGCAGAAAACCGGCGCGGGCTTTCGCCTCGTCCGGTTCGGGTTGCTCCAGCGCCTTGCGGGCCTGCAGGTCACCCAACGGAACCTGCAGTGCCGTCTGGGCATCCTGCAGATCCTGCAGATGGCCACGCGCCAGGTAACGGCTGAGCGCTGCGGTGGCGTCCTGCTGCCCCCGCGACCAGTAGCCCTGCCCTGCGATCCATGCGGTCGATGCCGCCTGCAGCTCCTGGATCACAGCCGACAGCGCGACCAAGCCGATCGCCATGCCCGTCAACAGCGCAAATCGCAGTCCCAGCCCGCGGGTCATCGGTACCCGTCGACGCTGTTGGTCCATGCCACTTCTACCCATCCTGGATCCCCCGAATGTGCTGCGGTGACAATCTCCTACGGAACCGCGCCAGCCTAGAACCGCAGATGTGTGGGCCATGCGAAACCGGACCCGGCCGGTGATCGGCAGCGGCGGCCGGGCCGCCCTGGCGCCATGCAAACAACAACGCCAGCCCGGAGGCTGGCGTTGTTCGTCTACTTCAGCGCGGCTTAGAAGCTGCGCGGGCCACGTGGCTTGTTGAAGCCATCACGACGCGGCGGACGGCTGTCGCGGTCGCCGCCGGGGCCACCCGGACCGCTGCGACGCGGAGCTCCCGGGCCACCCGGACCGCCCGGACCACGCTTGTCGAAGCGCGGCTTGAACGGACGCGGCGCCGGATTGACCTCTTCACCGGCGGCCAACGGGCGCATCTGCAGCTGCTGGCCGGACACCCAGACCTTCTGCAGGTGGGTCAGCACGTCCGACGGCATCTGTGCCGGCAGATCCAGCAGCGAGAAGTCGTCGTGGATGTCGATACGACCGATGAAGCGGCTTTCCAGGCCGGCTTCATTGGCGATGGCGCCGACGATGTTGGCCGGCTTCACGCCATGCTGGTGGCCGACCGAAATGCGGTAGGTCTCCATGCCCTGCTCCGGTGCACCGCGCGGCGGCACGTCACGGCGCGGGCGCTGCTCGAAGCCACCCTCGGCATCGTCACGACGCGGGCCACGCTCGAAGCGCGGGCCGCGCTCGTTGCGGTCGCCACGTTCCGGGCGCTCAGTGCGCTCGAAACGCTCGCGCGGCGCACGCTCTTCGCGCGGTGCACGCACCGGCGGCTGCAGCAGGAAAGGGGTATCGCCCTGCATCATCTTCGCCAGTGCGGCGGCCACTTCGATGGCCGGTACGTTCTGTTCGGACTCGAAACGCTCCAGCAGCTGGCGGTAGAAGTCCAGGCCGCCCTGGCCCAGCGTTTCGGTGATGCGCGAGGTGAACTTGTTGATGCGGTTGTCGTTGACCGCTTCCACGCTCGGCAGCTGCATTTCTTCGATCGGCTGGCGGGTCGCACGCTCGATCTGGCGCAGCATGCCCTTTTCGCGCGGGGTGGCGAACAGGATTGCTTCACCGCTGCGGCCGGCACGGCCGGTACGGCCGATGCGGTGAACGTAGCTTTCGGTGTCGTACGGGATGTCGTAGTTCAGCACGTGGCTGATGCGTTCCACGTCCAGGCCACGAGCGGCCACGTCGGTGGCGACCAGGATGTCCAGCTTGCCTTCCTTCAGCATGGCGATGGTGCGCTCACGCTGGGCCTGCTGCATGTCACCGTTGATGGCGGCAGCGGCCAGGCCACGGGCCTGCAGCTTGCTGGCCAGTTCTTCGGTGCCGGCCTTGGTGCGCGCGAAGACGATCATCGCGTCGAACGGCTCGACTTCGAGGATGCGGGTCAGCGCGTCCAGCTTGTGCATGCCGCTCACCCACCAGTAACGCTGGCGGATGTTGGCCGAGGTGGTGGTCTTGGTCGCGATGGTGACTTCGACCGGGTCCTTCAGGTAGGTTTGCGCGATACGGCGGATGGCCGGCGGCATGGTGGCCGAGAACAGCGCCACCTGGCGCTTCTCCGGCAGCTTCTTCAGCACCGCTTCGACGTCGTCGATGAAGCCCATGCGCAGCATTTCATCGGCTTCGTCCAGCACCAGCGTCTTCAGCTCGGACAGGTCCAGCGTGCTGCGGTTCAGATGGTCGATGACGCGGCCGGGGGTACCGACCACGATGTGCACGCCGCGGCGCAGGGCCGTCAGCTGCTGGCCGTACGGCTGGCCGCCGTACACCGGCAGCACGCGGAAACCGGGGATCTTGGAGGAATAGGACTGGAACGCCTCGGCAACCTGGATGGCCAGCTCGCGGGTCGGGGCCAGCACCAGGGCCTGCGGCTTGATCTGCTGCAGGTCGATGTTGGACAGCACCGGCAGCGCGAAGGCCGCGGTCTTGCCGGTACCGGTCTGGGCCTGGCCCAGCACGTCGCGGCCTTCCAGCATCGCCGGGATGGTGGCAGCCTGGATCGGCGACGGCGTTTCGTAGCCGATGGCAGTGACAGCCTGCATGACAGAATCGGACAGGCCGAGCTGCGCGAACTGCAGCTGCGCTTGGGTTTCTTGGGACATGGGGAACTCCGAAGGCACTGCCACGAGCATGGCAGGCGAAAAAAAAGGGGGATTCCGCGCTTTGGGCGCCCTTCTTATCGCGTGCCCTGGCGCTGCTCGGTTGGAGCTGAGGTTTTACTCGCTCAGAGCGGAATGATACCGCACTGTGCCTGAACAAGGTGTACAGGAAGCCAACGGCATGCCGTTACGGCCCGCCGTGGCGCACAATAGGCGCCCATTTTACCGCCGCGGGCCCTGTCCTGCAGCGCCTGCCCCAGGAAACCCGTTCCATGCAGATCCTCGAATTCGACCTCGACGGCGATTACGTCGAACTCAAGCAGTTGCTGAAGCTGGCCGACCTGGTCACCAGCGGCGGCGAAGCCAAGATGGTCATCAGCGAAGGCCTGGTGCTGGTCGATGGCGAGGTCGAGCTGCGCAAGGCCTGCAAGATCCGCGCAGGCCAGGTGGTCGAGTTCAACGACAGCCAGATCCGCGTCCTGGCCGCCGCGTAAGTCACCGCTTGGCCGTCAGGCCACGCGCTGGGTCAGGTGGGCGGCAATCAACTGCCGGAACGGTGCCACCCCCTGCGCCACCCGCAACCCGGCCGCCCGCAACAGGCGCGCCGGACGACGGTCGTCGGTATACAGGCTGGCAATCGCATTGGTCGCTTCATACAGCGGCCGCGCCGCCAGCCGATGCCCGCGCTGGTAGCGGCCCAGCATGCCGGCCGCGGCGATGTCCGCTCCACGTCGCTGCTGCTCGGCGATGCCCTGCGCCAGCCGCTGCGCGCTGGCCAGGCCCAGGTTGAAACCATGTGCGGTGACCGGGTGCATGCCCACTGCGGCATCACCGATCAGTGCCGAACGTTCGCCGACAAAGCGGTGCGCATATACCCCGACCAGGGGATAGGCCTGTGGCGTGGCCACCGGCTGCATGCGTCCCAGGCGGTGTTCGAAGAAGCCGCTGATGGCCTCCCCGAACGCGATCTCATCCATCGCCAGCAGCGCTTCGATCTGCCGCGGCGGCAGGGTGATCACCGCCGATGCCTGGCCTTCGTTGAGCGGCAGCAGCGCCATCGTGCGGCCATAGCCGAACCACTCCCACGCCGTGTGGTGATGATCGCGCTCGACCTGCATCCTGCAGACCAGCATCGATTTGCCGAAGTCACGCATCTGCGCACCGATGCCGAGCATGCGGCGGGTGCCGGAGAAGCGACTGTCGGCACATACCAGCAGCCGCGCATGCAGCTCACTGCCATCGTCCAGGCGCACCACGTGGCCCTGGCTGTCGGCGCGTACCGCCTGCACCTTGCGGCCATCAAACAATTCCAGCCCGGCCTGGCCCTGCACCGCCTGCCAGGCCGCGCGGCGGATCAAATGGTTGGGCACCAGCCAGCCCAGCGGCTGGTCATCTACCTGGCTGCTGGCGAAGGTCAGCGCGAAGGGCGAACCTCCGTTCAGCACCCGCGCGTCGCGCAGTTCGGCAACCTCGGCTTCGGGCAGGCGCTGCCACAGGCCAAGCTGTTCCAGGCTTTGCCGCGAGGCATGGGTCAGGGCGATTTCGCGGCCGTCGAAGGCCGCCTCGGCCAGGGCCTGGCGCGGCTGTGCCTCGACCAGCCCCACCTGCAGGCCAGTGCTGGCCAGCGCGCGCGCAAAGCACAGCCCGGCCGGTCCGGCGCCGACCACCACCACGTCCATCCTGCGCATGCGCGCCTCCTGCCGTTGATCCAGTCGCGGCCAGCATAGCGCTGCGTGCCTGACCGGCCTTGATCTGGATCAGCTGCGCGTCACAGCAGCGCGAACACCATCGCCAGGATCGCCACGATCGACACCAGCCAGACCAGGCTGCGCACATAGTGCACGCCGGCTGCGTACAGCGGCAGGTAGACAACGCGTGCCCAGAAGTAGACCTGCGCCGCCAGCGCGGTGGTGTCGCTGCCACGCCCGGCCAGCACCACCGCAATCGCAGCGGCGGCGAAGAACGGGAAGGTCTCGAAGAAGTTGGATTGCGCCCGCTGCAGTCGTCCAGCCAGTGGACTCAGCGGCTTGGACGAGTCGTCTCGTGCAGAAGCGTTCCATTTCATCCCGCGCTCGTGGGTGACCACGGTGGAGGCGGCAAAGATGTAGACGAAACCCAGCAGCATCGCCCACGCCAGCATCGTCAGTTCGGTGGCCATCGTCGATCTCCGTCAGGGGCTGGATGCGCGCAGGCTGTAGCCGGCCAAGCGCCAGGTCTGGTCTTCGTCGAAGCGGAACGACACCAGCTCGCGTACCGGCTGCGCGCTGTTGGCGAAACGGGTCGGGAAGCTGACGTTGATGTACAGGCCCTCGGGCACGGCAGCACCTGCAGCGTATTTCACGCGGGTGATGGTCGGCTGGCCACGCCCGGCCAGCGCGCCAAGACGCGTGCGGTCTGCCGCAAGCTGGCTGACGAAGGCCGCCTTGGGCACTGCGCGGCGGGCAACCGCCGAGGCGCCGTCCCACAACTCACCGGCCCGATTGGCGTCGACCAGTTGCGCGGCCTTCAATGCGGCACTGCCCATTTCCGCGTCCTGTTTCTGCACCTGCGCCTGCTGGGCCGGGCTCAGCGCGGGCGCGGCAGCAGTGGCCGGCTTCGCGGCCGTCGGTGCGCTCGGCGCGGGGCGAGCCGGGGCCGGTGCGGGCGTGGCCGGCGCCGGCGTTTGCGCCAGTGCAGCCAGGGGCAACAGGGACAGCAGCAGGAGCACGCGCTTCATGGACACCGCCGGTTCGATGGAAAGAACCGCAGTCTACGCCAGCGCAGTGAGTGGGCCGTCAGCGCGCCTGGACGCTGCCTTCCACCGCACCCGCCTCGGCCTGCGCCCCCGGTGCCGCCGATGTCGCGGGCAGCTGCTCGGCCACCGGCGGCTGCTCCGGCGGTGCCGGGGGCAGCGTAGCCACGTCGATCTCCGACAGCGGGCTTTCCTCCGGGCACACCGGGTCGGGGAAGCCGAAACGCTGCTTCAGCGACTGGCCACAGCTGTTGATCGATTCCATGTCGGCACCGTCGCGCTTGCACTGCTGGTCGAACGCCACCAGGAACGCATCCTTGCGCTGCACGAAGTCGTCGCCGCAGGTACGCATCTGCTTGATCCGCTCCAGGTCGTCCTGCACGGCGTTGGTCCCGTCCAGGCCGTACTGGCGAAGCTCTTCGGCAGTCAGCAGGCGCAGGCTGCGGTTGGGCACAGTCATCATCAGGTCGGCCACACCCACCGCCACACCATTGCGCTGCAGATAATCCTTCACGTTGTCATAGACCTCGTGCAGCTCGCGGTTGAGTTCCGCGCGCGAAGTGGCCTTGGAACTGATGCGCATCATGCGGTGGATGCCGACCTTGCCGGTCAACAGGCGGTTGTCGCCAGCAGCCAGCACGAACACGCAGGCGCTGTGGCAGATCGAGCCCTCGCGCACCCAGATGGTCCAGCCGGATTCGCCGATGCTGTCGCCGGCAACGATGGCCGATTCCACCTGGCCACCGCTGGAATCCAGATCCAGGATGCGCTTGTGGATCTGCAGCTCGTCGGCGACCACGGCCAGCCGCCACATCATCTCGGCAAACCCGGGGTTGATCTTGCCGTTGTAGCGCACGCGCAGCAGGCCACGCTCGGCGCACGGCGCCAGCGCCTGCTTCAGCTGTTCGCGCTGCAGTCCTTCCAGCTCAACACCATCGCCGCCGTCGCCGGCGTAATCGGTGGTGCAGCTGACCCAGGCCTTGCCGTTTTCCAGCTGCGCCTGCGGCCAGGGCCGATCAGCCCGGCTGCGCGCCTGTGCCGGTGGTGGCGGCGCATCGGCGGCATTGATCGACACCATGTTTTCACCATCACTGGCCGGGGCCCGCGTGGCCTTGTCGGCCGCGGTGACGTTGCCCGGGTTCTCCAACTGGCTGCAGCCCGCCAGGGCCAGGAATAAAAGGGGCAACCAGCGGAGTTTGGCGGACATCGGGCAACCGGATTCAGACAGGCAAGAACCACAGTCTACCCGTCCATGGCGCGCATTCAGCGCCCGCCACTGAACCTGTTCTGACCCTCACGCACCGTCATTTCCCATTCCAGTGTCTTCCCCCTTCCCATCCACGCATGGCGTGGATCTACATGTCGACCAAGGTCGACGCCGACCGGTAGCAGCGGAAAGTCGACACCCACCAACAGCAGCGGGAACCTGTCGAAGGCGGGGTGGGTCCGGTTGCAGGGGTGTCCGCGGCATGGATGCCGCGGCCAAGCTTACAGGGACGTACTTGCAGCGTCCCCTGCAACCGGACCCACCCCGCCATCCCACGGCTAGCCCGCTGTTGCTGTTGCTGTTGCTGTTGCTGTTGCTGTTGCCGTTGCTGTTGCTGTTGCCGTTGAGGGTGCCGGGCGCAGCCCGGCCAGGCCCCTCCAGCATCCATGTCCGAATATGGCGAGTACTACCGCCCGCAGGCGCCTAGACTGGCGCCATGGATACCGCACTCGCCCTCGATACTGCCGCCTGCGATCGCGCCCGCCTGGCCCGTGATGCACGCTTCGACGGCGTGTTCTTCACCGCCGTGCGCAGCACCGGCATCTACTGCCGGCCGGTGTGCCCGGCGCCACCACCGAAGCCGCGCAACATCACCTATTTCCCCACGGCAGCGGCCGCTGCGTCCGCCGGCTATCGCCCCTGCCTGCGCTGTCGCCCCGAGCTCGCCCCGCTTGCACAACAGGCGCTGGCCGGACAGGCCGTGCAGCGGGCCCTGGCGCTGATCCATGCCGGCTTCCTGCAGGACCAGCCGGTGGCCGAGCTGGCAGGAAAGATCGGCCTCAGCGCACGCCAGCTGCAACGCCTGTTCGTCGAACGGCTGGGCGCAACGCCAGGGCAGATCCACGCAACCCATCGCCTGCTGCTGGCCAAGCAGCTGCTGACCGAAACCACGCTGCCGGTGACCGACGTGGCACTGGCCGCTGGTTACAACAGCCTGCGCCGCTTCAATACGGCATTCCTGCAGGGCTGCGGCATGGCGCCTACCGTACTGCGCCGCCAACACCATCCCCTGGCCGCCGACGATGGCGGGCTGGTGCTGCGCCTGGGCTACCGACCGCCGCTGGATTTCCCCCGCATGCTGGCCTTCCTGCGCAAGCGCAGCCTGCCCGGCATCGAACTGATCGGGGAAGACAGTTACCAGCGTGTGTTGGGCACAGCCGAGCGCCCCGCTCTGCTGCGCGTCACCGCCGACCCGAAGCGGCCCGAGCTGCGCTTGCAACTGGGCGCGGTCGACCCACGCCTGATTCCGGACATCGTGCGCCGCGTGCGTCGCGTGTTCGACCTGGACGCCGACCTGCAGCAGGTGCACGCAGCGCTGGGCGATGAACCGCTGTTGGCGCGCGGCATCGCCGAGCGCCCCGGCCTGCGCGTGCCAGGCGGATGGGACGGCTTCGAGGTGGGCGTGCGCGCGGTGCTGGGCCAGCAGGTCAGCGTGGCCGCGGCCACCACGTTCGCGCGCCGGCTGGTCGATGCCTACGGTGCGCACCTGCCCGGCATGCCGTCCGAATTCGACCGTCAGTTTCCAGCGCCGGACGTACTGGCCGACGCGCCGCTGGAATCGATCGGCCTGCCACGCAGCCGCGCCGCCACCGTGCGCGCCCTCGCCGCAGCCTGCGCCAGCGGCCAGCTGGACTTCGGGCCGGGGCAGGCACTGGAGGAATTCGTCGCCCGCTGCGTGGCCCTGCCCGGCATCGGCCCGTGGACGGCGCAGTACATTGCCCTGCGTGGGCTGGGCCAGCCTGATGCCTTCCCCGCCGGTGACCTGGTGCTGCAGCAGGTGCTGGGCCACGCACAGGGCCAGCGCCTCAGCGAACGTGCCACCGAGGCCCGTTCGCAATCATGGCGCCCGTGGCGCGCCTATGCCGTGCTGCATCTGTGGCACCTGTCCGGCACTTTCGTTGGAGAACCCTCATGAACCTGTTGTTCGATCGCTTCGATACACCGATCGGTGAACTGACCATCGCCGGGGATGAGAATGGCCTGGCCCACGTTCTGTTCCCGGAAAACCGCCATCCTGCGCGCGGCCGCGAGCACTGGCATTACGCGCCCGGCGCATTGCCGGAGGCGCGCGAACAGTTGCTGCAGTACCTGCACGGTGAGCGCAGCGGTTTCGACCTGGCGCTGGCACCGCATGGCACGCCGTTCCAACTGCGCGTCTGGCACGCGCTGGCGTTGATTCCCTTCGGCCAGACCTGGAGCTACCTGCAGCTGGCGCAGCAGCTGGGTCAGCCGACGGCGACCCGTGCGGTCGGCGCGGCCAATGGCCGCAATCCGTTGCCGATCGTGCTGCCGTGCCATCGCGTGATCGGCAGCAACGGTACGTTGACCGGCTTCGGTGGCGGCCTGGAAACCAAAGCGGCGTTGTTGCGACTGGAGCAGCGACAGGCACCGCTGTTTGCATGAGGGTTGGAGGCAGGGCTGCGCCCTGCACCCGCTACAAGCCAGAGCAACGTCAACGTCAACGTCAACATCAACGTCAACATCAACGTCCAAAGCGGGCTATCCGTGGGTGGTCGGGCGGTGTCGGATTGATTCGTTCCGGTAGATCCACGCCATGCGTGGATGGAAGCATCCGTAATCTGTCTGGAGAAGAAGCCCCCTTGTTGTTCAAGGGGGCGCGCCAAAGGCGCGGGGATAAGGTGAAATGCGCGGACATGCCAGCACGCCAACGGCGGGATGGCGTGTTCAAGGGGGCGCGCCAAAGGCGCGGAGATAAGGTGAAATGCGCGGACACGCCAGCGCGCCACAGGCGCGCTGGCGTGTCTTGGGTACGTCATTGCTGCGGATTATCATGGGCGGATGACTTCCGTACGCCTGACCTGCACGCTGGCGCTGCTGCTGCCCCTGGCCGCATGCACCACCACGCCTTCGCCTTCGACAACCATCGCTGCACCTGCTGCGGAGGCGAATACGCCGCCCGCCAGCCCGCCGAAGCTGCTGCTGATCTCCATCGACGGCCTGCGCGCCGATGCGTTGGATCGCGGCCTAACCCCGAACCTTCAGCGGATCATCGACGGTGGTGTGCGTGCGCGCTGGATGACGCCCTCCTATCCCTCGCTCACCTTCCCCAACCACTACACACTGGTCACCGGCCTGCGTCCGGACCACCACGGCATCATCAACAACAGCATGGACGATGCCGCGCTCGGTCGCTTCGCGCTGCACGACCGCGCTGCGGTGACAACCAGCGGATGGTGGGGCGGCGAACCGATCTGGGTCGGTGCCGAGAAGGTCGGTGTGCGCACCGCCACCACCTCATGGCCGGGCAGCGAAGCCGAGATCCAGGGCACACGGCCCAGCCAATGGCGCATTTACGACGCCAAGGAACCGCTGGAACAGCGTGCGCAGACGGTGCTCGACTGGCTGTCGCAGACCGATGCCGATGCGCCGCGCCTGACCACGCTGTACATGGAGCACGTGGACAAGGCCGGCCACAACTTTGGCCCCGAATCCAGGCAGTACACCGAGGCCATCGTGTATGCCGACCAGGTCATCGGCCAGGTGCTCGATGGCCTGCAGCAGCACGGCCTGGCCGACAGCACCAACGTGATCGTGGTCTCCGATCACGGCATGGCGTCGGTGCCGGAGGGCCAGGTGATCGCCCTCGAATCGATGGTTGACCCTGCCATCGCGCGCAACGTCAGCGCAGGCCAGTCGGTCGGCTTCGCGCCGGTGGTGGGACGCGAAGCAGAGGCCGAGCGTGCCCTGCTCGGTCGCCACGCACACTACGAATGCTGGAAGAAGGAGAACCTTCCGGCCCGCTGGCATTACGGCACCCATCCGCGCGTGCCGGCCATCGTCTGCCAGATGGATGAAGGCTGGGACGCGCTGACGCGCGAGAAGATCGCCAAGCGCGAGCACGCCGATCGCGGCTCACATGGCTACGACAACGCGTTGCCGTCGATGCGCGCGGTGTTCGTCGCCCGTGGCCCTTCATTCCGGCAAGGCCTGGTGATCGACGGTTTCGACAATGTCGACGTCTACCCGCTGCTGGCGCACCTGCTGCAGGTGCCGGAAGCGGCCAACGATGCCAACGCGCAGACGCTGCAGAAAACCCTGCGCTGATCGCGGCGCCATGCCCTGGCCATGGTCAAAAAAAAACGCGGCGCCGAGCGCCGCGTTTTTCTTTGGACCGGTCGGTCGGCGGATCAGCCGGCCTTGGCCACTGCCTTCTTGGCCACAGCCTTCTTCGCCGGAGCCTTGGCCACGGTCTTCTTGGCAACCGGGGCGGCGGCGCCTACGGCGACCTTGCTCGCGGTGTGCGAACGGGCGTTGCCGTAGCTGGCGTTGTAGCGCTTGCCCTTGGCGGTCTTGCGGTCACCCTTACCCATGTCTTCAACTCCTCAAATGTGAAATCTGGTTACCCCGTACTGACACGGGTTCGGCGGGGCCGCCTTGCTGGGCGCCCCCGCGCACGATCGGAAAGCCTACCACGGAGCGCCTAGTGCGCGCAGCTGGCGTCATGCACGTGGCCGTGGTTCAGGCGCAGGTTGACCAGGTGTGCGATGCCGACCAGCAGGCCGCCCAGGGTCATCACCACCGCATGCGGCACCGCGTTGTGGTGCAGCGGGTCGTACAGCACGCCGGCCCACAACGCGACCAGGCCGGGAATCAGGAACGCCAGCGCACGCAGCGCACCGTGCCGCCGATAGCCCCAGACCAGGCTGAACAAGCCCAGCAGGGTCACGAACACCACCAGCGCCTTCTCCACGCCATCGCTGAGCCAGAAGGACAGGCCAAGCGAGGGGGCAGCGGCCAGCAGCAGCGGAATGACCGCGCAGTGCACCGCGCACAGCATCGAACCGGTGGCGCCGAAGCGATCGAGCAGGTGGCGCAGGCGTGAGGGCAAGGGCATGACTTCCAGCAGGGCGGCGAATCGTTATGGAATAATATAACATCGTTTCCCGACCCGCACGGTTCCCCTCCCCCTGTCCCGCCGACGGGATTCGTGCGCCACCCGATTGATACAATGTAACAAAGGACCGCCCATGCCCTCCCGTCACCCTCGCCTCAAGCCGCATTCCCTGGCCCTGGCGCTTGCTGCGCTGCTGCCCTCCGTCGCCTTTGCGGCCTCCGACGATGATTCGCATCGTGACCGCCACCTGACCGAGCTGTCCTCAGTGCAGGTCACGGCATCGCCACTGCAGGGTGATGCCGAATCGCTGGCGCGCCCGGTTGAAGTGCTGGCCGGTGAGCGCCTCGATGAGCAGAAGGCCGGCACCCTCGGTGACACCGTCGCCAAGCTGCCCGGCGTGCAGAGCACCTTCTTCGGCCCCGGCGTCGGCCGCCCGATCATCCGTGGCCAGGAAGGTCCGCGCGTGGCCGTGCTGTCCAACGGCATGGGCAACATGGACGCCTCCACCGTCAGCGCCGACCATGCCACCAGCATCGAGCCGTTCCTGGCCGACCAGATCGAAGTACTGAAAGGCCCGGCTACCCTGCTGTTCGGCAGCGGCGCGATCGGCGGTGCGGTGAACGTGGTCGATGGGCGCATTGCGCGCGAACTGCCGGATCGACCGCTCAGCGGCCGTGCCGAGCTGCGTGGCAATTCGGTCAACGACGAACGCAGCGGCATGTTCCGCCTGGACGGCGTGAGCGGCAATGTCGTGCTGCACGTGGATGGCCTGGTGCGCAATGGCGATGATTTCCGCATTCCCGGCTACGCGGTGATCGACGGCCTGGAAGACCACCACGATGACCACGACCACGCGGGCGAGGAAGGCGAAGAGCCGCGTCGCGGCCGCCTGGACAACAGTTCCATCCGCACCCGCGCCGGTGGCGTCGGCGCCACCTGGCTGGGCGAAGGCGGCTACTTCGGCGCCTCGGCCAGCACCTACCGCACCAACTACGGCATCCCCAACGGCGCCCACGTGCATGCCGACGGCGATGGCCACGACCATGATCACGACCACGACCATGGCGAGGAGGAGGAAGGTGAAGAGCACGACGTGCGCATCGACATGGTGCAGAACCGTTTCGAGACCAAGGCCGGCATCTACAACCCGGTATCGTTCCTGAAGAACGTCAACGCGCGCGTGGCCTACACCGACTACGAACACGTGGAGCTGGAAGCCGGCACGCCGTCCACCCGCTTCACCAACCGCGGCATCGAAGGCCGCCTGGAAGCGGTGCAGCAGCAGATCGGCGGCTGGGACGGCGCCTTCGGCCTGCAGTTCGGCAACAGCGATTTCGGCGCCAAGGGCGAAGAAGCGTTCGTGCCCGATACCGGAACCAAGAACATCGGCCTGTTCGTTCTGCAGGAAAAGCAGTTCGGCCCGTTCAAGCTGGAACTGGGCGGTCGCCACGACCAGGTCAAGCTGGACCCGACCGGCGACTACCGCCGCCGCAAGTTCGACGCCACCAACCTGTCGGCCGCCGGTATCTGGAAGCTCAACGATGCGGTCGACCTGCGCATCGGCGTGGACAGCTCCGAGCGTGCACCGACCAATGAGGAGCTGTACGCCGCCGGTGCGCACATCGCCACCCGTTCGCTGGAAATCGGTGATGCCAACCTGAAGACCGAGCGCGGCCAGCGCATCGAACTGGGCATCCACACCCACAGCGAGCGCCTGGACTTCTCTGCCGCGATCTACCAGACCAGGTTCAAGGACTTCATCTACCTGGCCGACACCGGCATCACCGAGAGCCTGCCGGTGCGCACCTGGACCCAGCAGGACGCGGTGTTCAAGGGCGCCGAAGCTGAAGCGCTGGTGCACCTGTTCGAAGGCGGCGCCGGCGATTGGGACCTGCGCGTGTTCGGCGATTACGTGCAGGCCAAGCTGGACGGCAACGGCAGCCGCACCCTGGACATCGCCGTGCCGCACGGTGACCACAACCACAACTACAGCGTGGAACTGGCCAACACCGGTTACCTGCCGCGCATCGCCCCGGCCCGTATCGGCGCCGACCTGCGCTGGGCGAAGGATGGCTGGCGTGCCTCGGTGGGCGCGGTGCGTTACAGCCGGCAGAAGGACGTTGCGCAGAACGAGGAGCCGAGCAACGGCTACACCCTGGTCGATGCGCACCTGGCCTACCGCTGGGACCGCAGCGACAGCAACAGCTACGAGTTGTTCCTGGATGGCAGCAACCTGACCAACCGCGAAGTGCGTCCGCATACCTCGCTGCTGAAGGATTACTCGCCGCTGCCGGGTCGTGGTGTCGCCTTCGGGATCCGCGCGTTCTTCTGATGAGGCATCCACGCATGGCGTGGATCTACTGAAGTGCATCCACGCATGGCGTGGATCTACTGAAGTGCATCCACGCATGGCGTGGATCTACTGACGTGCATCCACGCATGGCGTGGATCTACTGACGTGCATCCACGCGTGGTGTGGATCTACTGACTTTGACGGCGGCATGCTGTCGTTCTCTCCCGGGGGGCCAGGTTGGCCCCCCGTCTTTTTTGATGACCTCGATCGACCCTCACGCATCCGTCACAAAGATGTGCGTACGACAACAAGCGGACAATCCCGTCGCCATTCGTCTCTCGCCATCCGGACATTTGTGTCCGAAAATGAAGCCATGACCACCCAACGTGCCGATGCCGCTGCCCGCCGAGCCCTCATCCTCGATGCTGCCGACCATGTGTTCGGCCAACACGGCGTCACCGCGCCGCTGGACCTGGTGGTCGAGCGTGCCGAAGTCGGCCGCGCCACCCTGTATCGGAATTTCCCTGACCGCACCGCGCTGATCCAGGCGCTGCTGCAGCGCACGGTCGACCGCATCCGCCGCCAGGTCGAGCAGCTTGGCGACCGCGACGACGCCCTGTTCGAGGTGTTCGAAGGCATGGCCCAGCGCATCGTCGATTCGCCGGCACTGGCCGATTACTGGCGCGCGGTCGATTCGGACGTGCCAGCCATGCGCACCGCACGCGAGACCGTGCGCGACCTGCTGGAAGCCCCCATCGCCCGCGCCAAGGCCGCTGGCCTGTGCCGGCCCGACCTGGAGAAGACGGATATTTCACTGATCTCGGGCATGCTGGGCGCGGCCCTGCGCGGCAAGACCCGCGATGAGCGCGCCCAGCTGGCCGGGCGTGCCCTGCAGCTGCTGCGCGGGGGACTCCAGGGAGCAGCCAGCGGGGAACGCTGATGGTGCAGCCGTACCTCAAGCCGGTTCCGGATTGGGAGGAGCACGAGAAGCCGACCATGCCTGGTTCGGCGTCGATGCCCTGGCACCCGCCTTATCGGCGTGCAGCCTATGCACTGGTGTCGCTGCTGGTGGCCATCACCGGTGGCCTCGGCAATGCGCTGGTAACGGCCAACCTGCCCTTCCTGCAGGGGCAACTGGCGCTCACCCCCACCCAGGGCAGCTGGCTGGTGGCTGCCTACGCCATGGTCAACGTGACCGCCAACCTGCTGGCCTTCAAGTTCCGACAGCAATACGGCATCCGCCTGTTTGCCGAGATCGGCCTGGGGCTGTACGCGGCGCTGGCGGTGCTGCACCTGTTCGTCGGCAGTTTCGAGACCACCATGCTGACCCGCGCCGCCAGCGGTTTCGCCGGCGCGGCCTGTTCGACGCTGGGGACGCTGTACATGCTGCAGGCGCTGCCGCGGCGATTCACCGGCAACCTGCTGGTGATCGGCGTCGGCCTGTCGCAGCTGGCGGTACCGATTGCCTGGATCGTCTCACCCGGCCTGGTCGATACCGGCCAATGGCACCAGCTGTATTCGTTCGAAGCGGGGCTGGCGCTGTGCGCGTTTGCCGCCGTGGTCGTGCTGAAGCTGCCGCCGGGCATCCAGGTCAAGGCCTTCGAACCGCTGGATTTCCTCACCTTCGCCCTGCTCGCGCCTGCCGTCGCCCTGCTGGTGGTGGTGCTGGCCCAGGGCTACACGCGCTGGTGGTTGAACACACCGTGGCTGGGCTGGGCGCTGATCGCCTCCATCGTGCTGACCACCACCGCACTGATCATCGAACACTACCGGCGCAACCCGCTGCTGCAGATCCGTTGGCTGTCGACCCTGCCGGTGATGCACTTCATCGTCGGCGCCTTCCTGATCCGCTTCCTGACCACTGAACAGTCCTACGGCGTGGTCAACCTGATGCGCACGCTGGGCATGGGACCGGACCAGATGCGGCCGCTGTTCGTGGTGATCCTGGCCGGCGTGGTCACCGGCATCGCCGGTGCGTCACTGACCTTCGGCCCGAAGCGCCTGATCGCGCAGCTGCTGATGGCGATCCTGCTGCTGGGTGCCGCCGCGTTCTTCGACCAGCACCGCACCAGCCTGGATCGCCCGCACGACTTCTACATCAGCCAGTTCCTGGCGTCGGTGGGCGCCGGCATGTTCATGGGCCCGCTGATCATGCTCGGCATTTCCGCCGCGTTGAAACAGGGCGTGGACCACATGATCACCTTCCTGGTGACATTGTCGATCACGCAGACGCTGGGCGGACTGGCCGGCTCGGCCGTGCTGGGAACATTCCAGCTGCATCGAGAGCAGCTGTATTCCAGCGCGCTGACCAGCCAGCTCGATCCAGCCGACCCGGTGGTGGCACAGCGCCTGCGCATACAGCAGCAGCTGTACGCAGCGCAGATCACCGACCCGGTGCTGCGCAGTGCCCAGGGCAGCGCGCAGCTGGCACAGACCACCCGCCGCGAAGCCAACGTGCGTGGCTTCAACGATGTGTTCACCCTGAGCGGCTGGCTGGCAATCGGTTTCCTGTGCTGGTTGCTGCTGCTGTCGCTGCGTACCGCCGTACGCAAACAATGGCGCAAGCGCCATCCTTCCTCCCCCGCTGCGGCTGCGACCGCGGCACCGCGCTGAGTCCACCGTCATGCCTCCCGTCCCGCCCCGTCCAGACGACACCGACGCTGCCGAGAACGTCACCCCGCCGCCGCCCACCGATGCGGCACCGGCGGCGACGCCTGCCGCGCCCGCCGCCGCGCCGAAGTACCTCAAGCCGAGTTCGCGCAGCGTGGTGGTGATGGTGGTGGTGGCCCTGCTGGGCATCGCGCTGATCCTGCGCGCCTGGCACCTGTGGCCGTTCACCAGCACCGTGATGGTGACCGACAACGCCTACGTGCGCGGTCAGATCACGGTGATGGCGCCGCAGGTGAACGGCTATGTGACCGACGTGCTGGTGAAGGACTTCCAGCACGTGAAGCAGGGCGAGCCGCTGCTGCGCATCGACGACCGCATCTACGCGCAGCGGGTGGCGCAGGCGCAGGCCACGTTGGACAGCGCGCGCGCGGCCCTGGCCAATTCGGACCAGTCGCAGGCGCAGAACCGCGCGCAGATTGCTGCGGCGCGGGCCACGCTGTCGGCCGGCCAGGCCGAGCTGCAGCGCTCCCGCAACGAGGCCAAGCGCTACGAGGAACTGGCGGCGCAGCAGCTGGTGTCGATCAACGACCGCGACAAGTTCCGCACCAGCCAGGCCTCGGCGCAGGCCAGCGTGCAGCAGTCGCAGGCGCAGATCCGCATCGCCGAAGAAACCCTGGTCTCGACCCAGGTCTCGCGCAAGAGCCTGGAAGCGCAGGTGGAAAGCGCGCAGGCACAGCTTGAGCTGGCCCGCATCGACCTGGCCAATACGGTGATCCATGCGCCGCGCGATGGGCAGATCAGCGAAGCCAGCGTGCGCGTGGGACAGTACGTAGCCGCCGGTTCGCAGCTGCTGTTCCTGGTGCCCGACGCATTGTGGGTGGTGGCCAACTACAAGGAAGGCCAGACCTGGCAGATGAAGATCGGGCAGCCCGCCTCGTTCTCGGTGGATGCGTTCCAGGGCCAGGTGCTGCGCGGACGCGTGGAGCAGATCGCGCCGGCCACCGGATCGGAGTTCAGCGTGCTGCGCCCGGACAATGCCAGCGGCAATTTCACCAAGGTGGTGCAGCGGCTGCCGGTGCGTATCTCGATCAACGGGGACCAGGAGCTCGCGGCGCGGTTGCGGCCGGGCATGTCGGTGATCGTGCGGGTGGATACGGCGACCAAGCCGATGGACTAGGGCGCCGGCCCGGTGGAGTCGAGCCATGCTCCATGCTCGGCTGCATTGTTATGAAATGGGGTCAGATCCCTTTGCCAGTGGCAAAGGGATCTGACCCCAAACCCGAGGAAGCCGACCAGCGGCCGGCACTACCCTCGCATCAGCCTGCGCAGCGGGCGCAGAGTCCGTGTACTTCCAATGTCTGAGCCTGCGGTTGGAAGCCGAGCTCCTTGGCCCGCTTTTCGAGCTGGGTCACGATCTCACGGTCTTCCAGTTCCACCGCGCTGTGGCAGCTGTTGCAGATCAGGAACGGCACCGAATGGGCCGCACTGCTGGGGTGGTGGCAGGCCACGAAGGCATTGACCGATTCCAGCTTGTGCACGAAGCCATTGGCCATGAGGAAGTCGAGCGCGCGGTACACGGTGGGCGGGGCGTCAGCGCCCACACCCTTGCCGTTGCGCACCCACTCCAGCAGCTCGTAGGCCTTGACCGGCTTGCCGGCCTCGGCGATCAGCTTGAGCACGTTGGCGCGGATGGGGGTAAGGCGCAGCCCGCGCTCGCGCGAGACACGCTCGACCACCGCCACGAAATCCGAAGCGTCGTGGACATGGTGGTGCGGGGCCGTACAGGCGGTTTTGGCGGACATGCGCGTTCTCCAGTTCGGGCGTGGGCCGCAGGGCTCAGGCCGTTGCTACCTTGGTGATGGCCACATCGATGCGTTTCAAGGCCTGCTCGCGGCCGGCCAGGTACACGGTATGGGAAATGTCAGGGCTGACCTGGGTGCCGGTGATGGCCACGCGCAGCGGCTGGGCGACCTTGCCCATGCCCATTTCCAGCGCGGCGGCTGCATCGTGCAGGGCCACGCCAACGGCCTCGGCGGTCCACTCCGGCAGGGCCGCCAGCAGCTCGCGGGCCTTGCCCAGCGGCAGTTCCGCACCGGCCTTGAAGTGCTTGGCCACGGCCGCTTCATCGTATTCGTTCAGCGGCTGGTACCAGACCACGGCCTTCTCGGCCATTTCCTTCAGGGTCTGCACGCGCTCGCGCAGGGCGATCACCACGTCCACCGGCGCCGGGCCAGCGGCCACATCCAGGCCCAGCTTCTGCAGCTGATAGACCAGGTGCGGCACGATCGCGGCCGGCTCCTCGGTCTTCAGGAAGTGCTGGTTGACCCAGCCCAGCTTGGCCATGTCCAGGCGCGAGGCCTTGGAATTGCAGTCCTTCACATCGAACAGGTCGATCAGTTCCTGGCGGCTGAACAGTTCCTGGTCACCGTGCGACCAGCCCAGCCGGGCCAGGTAGCTCAGCAGCGCATCAGGCAGGTAGCCGGCGTCCTTGTACTGCATCACGTCGGCCGCGCCGGTGCGCTTGGACAGCTTGGCGCCCTGCTCGTCCAGGATCATCGGCATGTGGCCGAACTTCGGCACCGGTGCGCCGATGCCTTCGTACAGGTTGATCTGGCGCGGGGTGTTGTTGATGTGGTCGTCGCCACGGATGACTTCGGAGATCTTCATGTCCCAGTCGTCCACCACCACCGCGAAGTTGTAGGTGGGGTAGCCGTCCGGACGGAAGATGACCATGTCATCCAGCTCGCTGTTGGCGATCTCGATCCGGCCCTTGATCAGATCATCGAACACCACCGTGCCTTCAAGCGGGTTCTTGAAGCGGATGACGCGGTTCGGGTCGTCCCTGTACGGCAGGCCCTGCTCGCGGGCAGCGCCGTTGTAGCGCGGCTTTTCCTGCCTGGCCATCGCGGCCTCGCGCATGGCGTCCAGCTCTTCGCGGGTTTCGTAGGCGTAGTACGCCTTGCCGTCGGCGATCAGCTGCTCGGCCACTTCCTTGTACCGGGCGACGCGCTCGGTCTGGTAGAACGGGCCTTCGTCGTAGTCCAGGCCCAGCCACTCCATCGCCTCCAGGATCGCATCGATCGCACCCTGGGTGCTGCGTTCACGGTCGGTGTCCTCGATGCGCAGCACGAACTCGCCGCCACGATGGCGGGCCTCCAGCCAGCAGTACAGCGCGGTGCGGGCGCCACCGATATGCAGGTAGCCGGTGGGACTGGGGGCGAAGCGGGTGCGGCAGGTCATGGAGGGCTCGAGGAACGGGTATCCCCCGATTTTACCAGCCCTCCGCCCCCTGCGGAAAAAGGGGACGGAGGGGGGCAAGTCACTATTGCCGCGCTCCCGGGAGAACGCCGATGCAGCGGAGGGGAAACACGACTTGATCCCCTCCGTCCCTTCTTCAGGGCTCGGGCTTGCGCGGGAACGGCTGCTCGCGCATGGCAGCGTGGTAGGCGAAGGAGGCGACGATGGCGGCGGCCTGCTTCAGGTCTTCCGGTTCGGCGTGGTCCCAGGTGTCCAGGTGGCTGTGGTGGACGTTGCTGAAATAGTCCAGCTTGTCCTGGATGAACTGGAAGCCCGGCAGGCCGATGCGGTCGAAGCTGATGTGGTCGGTGCTGCCGGTGTTGCGGGTGGCCACGGTGGTTGCACCCACGTCATGGAACGGGGCGAGCCAGGCTTCGAAGATCGGCATCGCCGCCAGGTTTTCCTGTGCGTAGATGCCACGGAAGCGGCCCGAGCCGTTGTCCATGTTGAAGTAGACCTGGAACTTGCCGTAGTCGCGGGTCTTCTGCAGGGCACCGGTCGGTTCACGCAGCGAGGCCGGCAGCGCCTTCTGCGCCGGGTCGGTAGGCTCGGGGAATCGACCGAAGTGCTTGGCCACGTACGCCTGCGAACCGATCAGTCCCTGTTCCTCGCCACTCCACAGCGCAACCCGGATGGTGCGCTTGGGCTTGGCGCCGCTGGCCTTGAGAATGCGCATGGCCTCCATCATCACCGCCACGCCGGCGGCGTTGTCGGCCGCGCCGGTGCCGCTGTGCCAGGAATCCAGGTGCGCGCCGATCATCACCACCTCGTCCGGCCTGCTGCTGCCACGGATCTCGGCCAGGGTGTTGTAGCCGGGCTGGTCGGCCTCGTCGGTGAAGCGTGCGGCTACATCCACGCGCAGGCGCACGCTCTGCTTGGCTTCCAGCGCGCGTACCAGCGGATTGAAGTGCTCGGCGATCATCGCCAGTTCGGGAATGCCGACCGCTTCACCGGCCTTGCGCGAGCCGCCACCGGCCACGCGGATGATGCCGTTGTCCCAGCTGCTGATGCTGATCGAGGCCAGCGCGCCTTCTTCAACGAAGAATGCGTTGACCTTCGCCGCCAGCGCCTGCTTCTCCTGGTATTCCTTGACCCGCTTGGCGCGGTCGGCGGCCACGTCCTTGTCCTTGGGCAGGGTGAATTCCTGCAGGCCTTCCAGCGAGGTGGCGTCGTGCCGGTGCGAATCGGCGTCGGTGCCGCGCTTGTATTCGCGTGCCTCGCCCAGCAGCAGGATCTTTCCACGCAGCTTGCCGCGATATTTCTCGATGTCCTCGGGCTTCTTGATGTCCACCTGCAGCAGGTCGCCCTCGACCGGGCCATTGGTGCCCGGCGTCCACGCCTTGGGCAGCGCATGCAGTGGCTGCACGCGATCGCCCAGCATCTCGACGCTGGCCGAGGTGAATTCCCAGCCACGGCCGAATTCGTCGAAGGCTTCGTCATGGACATTGTCCAGCTTCCATTCGCTGAACTTGCCGCGGGTCCAGGCGTTGGCACGCCCCATCGCCGGCGAATTGGTCAGGCGCGGCCCGATGCGTTCGGTGAGGTAGCTGAAGGTATCCATCACCTGCGACTTGTGGAACGCCTGCTGGCGGATCTTGCCGACCATGTCCAGGTCCACCGGCTCGCGCTGCTGCGCCACCGCATTGCCACCCATCGCCAGCGCTACTGCCAGCACGCCCCACTTCAGCCCGCTCCACGTCAACACGCCGCACCCCTGCCCTTCGGCTCGATCATCATCCGCTCGAGTCTAGCCAGCCGCGGCGCCCGGCCCCCGTCCCATCGGTCATGGGCATCTGGTAGATCCACGCCATGCGTGGATGGCGCCTTCCCACCGAAGAGCGGTGCGGACCAAGGTCCGCACCCACCAGAGGCCCCGTAGATCCAGGCCACGCGTGGATGGGCCTTCCGCTGTCACCCCTTCCACCCCAGCCACAGCTGCGCGCGTTCGGGCAACAGCAGCAGCCAGTGCCGCTGGTCGATGCTGCTGCAACCAAACACCGCCGCATGTTCCGGCCAGTCTGCTGGCAGCCCATCGATGCCGATCTCCGACAATGCCCCCGCCCCGGCCTTCCATGGCCGGTAACGGGGCACCTTGCCGGCGAGCGCGCCGCGTCCGTGCCGCGCCTCCCGCAACCAGTCCAGCCCGCGCCGCTGCAATCCTTCGCAGGTGACGGCGGCCAGCTGGAAGCGGACCAGGCCGGGCGCGATCCGTGCCCCCGGCAAGGCCGCCAGTACCCCATGGGCCTGCAGCAGTGCATCCACCTCCAACAGCGCGGGAATGCCCTGTCGTGCCCGTTGCTGCAATCCTTGGCGCCAGCCCATGGCGTGCTCCTTACTTCTGTTCGGCCAGGGCGTACCAGTCAACCCGACGGGTCACCCACATCGCCAGCGCGAGGATCACGAACAGCAGCAGCGAGCCCATCAGCAGTGCATTGTTTTCCGAGACCAGCAGCCCATACAGCGCGCCGTACAGCACCGTCAGCATCGCGGCGAAGCCCAGGCCCCGCTTCCAGTGACCCAGCACATTGGCCAGGTACACCGCCTGCAGGCTGATGCAGGCCAGCGCGGAAACCAGGTAGGCCTGCCAGAAGGCGATGTGCTCGGACAGGCTGATCAGCAGCAGGAAGAAGATCGCCAGCGCCAGGCCGACCATCAGGTACTGCAGCGGGTGGATGCGCAGCGACTTGATCAGTTCGAACAGGATGAAACCAACGAAGGTCAGCACCACGAACAGCACGCCGTACTTGGACGCGCGGTCGGCCTGGGTATAGGTATCGACCGGGTCGACCAGCGAAACCTGCACCGCCTGCGCATCCAGGTCATCGCCCTCGCGCAGTCGCTGCTGTGCGTCCGATGCCAGCGAGGACACGGCCCAGCGTGCATCGAAGCCCTGCGCATCCACACGCCGCTCGTTCGGCAGGAACGCACCGGCAAACGACGGGTGCGGCCAGCTGGACCGCAGCGCGATCTGGTTGTCATCGCCCACCGGCACCACCGACAGCGAGCGGCTGCCATCGAGCTGCAGTTCCAGTTCCACGCTGCTGGTCGCCAGGGTGCCTCCGGTGCGGGCGATGCCGGCGATCGGTGCATGCAGCCCACGGCCCAGTGCGGATGCGCCGGCCACGCCCGGCAGCAGCTTGACCTGCTGCCCATCAACCCGCAGGTTCGGCGTACCAACCAGGCCACGGGCATCGGACACGCCCAGCGCGATGTAGGCCTCGCCATAGGTCATGCCATCGTGCTCCGGGTAGTCGTCCTCGCTGAAGGTCGCCTTGAGCTGGCCATTCCAGCTGTACACCGGCACCTTGAACAGGCCGACCGAGCGCTGGCTGGGCAGCAGCTCGCCACTGATCTGCAGGGTGGCCGGCGGCTGCAACCAGTAACCCTGGGTGGTCTGCAGCTCGGTCTTCTTGTTGCCCTGCGCATCGACCACTTCCACCTGCTCGCGCTTGGACCACGGCACCACGCGCACCGGCCCGACCACGCGCTGGGTACCGGCACGGCTTTCGGCCACCCGCGAGTAGGCCTCTTCGCGATAGGCGCTGCGCTCGGTGATGACGCTGCGGATCAGGAACAGCGGGATCAGCAGCAGCAGGATCAGGCCGCCGACAATGGCGAACCGCAGCAGCATCTTCAGGGATTTCATCGTCCGTCCTCGTTGGAGAGGACTGCAGGATGGACGGCTGCGGTGAGCAGGGTTTGTGGCGAATTTGAAGTGGGTGTGAAGTCAGCGCCGCAGACGTTGGCCCGGTATCGCCAGCGGCAGCCACAGGCTGGCCACGGTGCCGCCGCCTTCGCGCGGCTGCAGGCTGGCGCGGCCGTCATGCAGGCGCACCACTTCCTGCACGAAGGGCAGGCCGAGGCCGGAACTGCGGCGGCCGGTGCCGGGTCGGGCCAGCGAATAGAAGCGCTCGAACACGCGCTCGCGTGCGTAGTCGGGAATGCCCGCGCCACGGTCGGCAACCTGCAGGCGTACGCCCTGCCCGTCCAGTTGGGCATCCAGTTGCACCTGTGCCCCGGGCGGCGAGAACGCAATGGCGTTGTCGATCAGGTTGTGCAGCGCTTGCCGCAGCAGATAGCCATCGCCCTGCACGCGCAGGTCGGGCACCTGCTCGATATGCAGCTGGACACCTGCGGCCTGCGCGCGTACCTGCGCCGCCGCCGCGGCTTCCTGCAGCAGCACCGGCAAGGCGATCGGATCACGGGTCTGCAACCAGCCGTGCTGCTCGACCTCGGCCAGCGCCAGCAGCTTGTCGATGGTTTCGGTCAGCCGTTCCTGCTGGTCGACGATGCTGCGTGCGAAATGCGCACGGTCGGCGTCGGCCATCGGCTCCTGCAGCAGTTCGGCGGCACCGCGGATCGCCGCCAACGGGCTTTTCATCTCGTGGGTCAGCGATTGCACGTACTGCTCGACGTACGCTTTGCCTTCCAGCTTGCGCCGCATGGTCTCCAGCGCCTGGCCAAGATCGCCGATCTCGTCGCTGCGCCGCTTCGGCGGCGGCACCGGTTCACCGGCGCTGACCGCGCGCGCATAGCGGCTGAGCTGGCCCAGGCCGTTGGTCAGCCACATCGTCACCAGCACGCCCACCAGCGCCGACAGACCGATCAGCCACGCACCGCGCTCGATGATGGCGCGCTGGCTGGCGGCGATGAACGGATCGATGCTGCGGTTGGGCTGGGCCAGGCTGAGCACGCCGATCAGCGTGCTGCCATCGGCCGGGTCGTACACCGGCGCGGCCACGTGCATCACCGTGTTGCTGTCATCGCCCGGCGTTTCCGGGCTGGAGCGCGCACCGTATTCGCCGCGCAGGGTGCGGTAGACATCGTTCCAGCGCGAATTGTCGCGGCCCACGTCGCGGCCCAGCGAATCGTAGATCACGATGCCCTTGGCGTCGGTGATCGTCACCCGGTAGTCCAGCGCACGCTTGGGGAAGCGCCAGACCATCGCCTTCAGGTCGCGCTGCCGGGCCTTGGCCAGGTTGCGGGTGAAGGTGCCGTTGCGGATGGTGCCGGCCTTGACGTCGGCGGCGGCCATTTCCGCCAGCACGTTGGCCGCATCCACCAGGGTCGATTCCATCGCCTGGCGCACGCCCGGCTTCACTTCGTTGACGAACACGCGCATCACGAAGAACGCGGCGATGCCAACGATCAGGAAGAAGCCCAGGAACAGTTTCAGGACCAGACGCACGCGTCAGACCTCCAGGGCGTAGCCGAGGCCGCGATGGGTGCGGATCGGTTCACCGCTGGCGCCGGCCGCACGCAGCTTGGCGCGCAGTGTCTTGACGTGGGTGTCGACGGTGCGGTCGGCGCTGTCGGCGGCGCTGTCCCAGCCACGGTCCATCAACTGGGCACGGCTGAGGATCGCGCCGGGGCGCTGCAGCAGCGCCTCCAGCAACGCATATTCGTAGCGGGTCAGGTCCAGCGCATGGCCCTGGAAGCGGATGCGGCGGCCATCGCGATCGATGGCGAAGGCACCGTGTTCCTGCCAGCCGCTCTCGACGGACGGCGCCACCGCAGCGGGCGTGGCACGCCGCAGCCGGGCACGCACCCGCGCCACCAGCTCGCGCGGCGAGAACGGCTTGGCCATGTAGTCGTCCGCCCCCAGCTCCAGGCCCAGTACGCGGTCGAGTTCGTCGTTGCGGGCGGTCAGGAAGATCACCGGCACCTGCGCCACCGGCCCCGGCAGGGCCCGCAGCCGGCGGCAGACCTCGAAACCACTGAGGTCCGGCAGGCCGACATCCAGCACCACCAGGTCGATATCGCCGGCCTGCAGCTGCTGCAGCGCCTGCCCGCCCAGCAGGCAATGGCTGGCGGCGTAGCCTTCGCTGCGCAGCGCATAGAGCACGGTTTCGGCGATGGCCGCTTCGTCTTCGACCACCAGGACATGGGTAACAGGGGCTGTCATGGCGCGCAGCATAGCCGCTGCGGCCCTTGCCCCGTACACTGCCGCCCATGAACTATCGCCACGCCTTCCACGCCGGCAACCACGCCGATGTCCTCAAGCACATCGTGCAGCTGGCCCTGATCGACAGCTTCAAGCGCAAGGACAGCCCGTTCTTCGTGCTCGACACCCACGGCGGTGCCGGCCGTTACCTGCTGGCCAGCGAAGAAAGCCGCAAGACCCTGGAAGTCGAATCCGGGGTCATGCGGCTGATGGCCCAGCCCAAGCTGCCGGAGGTGGTCGAGCGCTACCTCAAGGCGGTGCAGGCCGACAATCCGGTCGGCGCGATGATCGCCTACCCCGGCTCGCCGCTGCTCAGCGCGCAGGCCATGCGCCCGCAGGACCGCATGGCGGTGTGCGAGCTGCAGGAGGATGAGGCCGCTTCGCTGAAGACCCTGTTCGCCCATGACAGCCGCGTCGGCGTGCACCCCGGTGACGGCTATGCGCTGCTGCGCTCGCTGCTGCCGCCCAAGTCCAACGGTGCCAAGATCGGCCGCGGTCTGGTCCTGATCGACCCGCCCTACGAAGCCCAGGACGCCGAGTACCAGGCGATCCTTGCCGCGCTGGCCGAGACCTTGGCGCGCTGGCCGCAGGCCACCTGTGCGGTCTGGTTCCCGATCAAGCAGCGCCGCACCATCCTGCATTTCCTGCGCAAGGCCACCGCACTGCCGGTGAAGTCGGCGATGACCATCGAGTTCCTGGTCCGCCCGGACGACTCCCCGCTGCGCCTCAACGGCAGCGGCATGCTGGTGCTCAATGCCCCCTGGCAGTTCGACCGCGTGGTCGGCCCGGCCCTGCCGGCCCTGCGCCAGCATCTGGGCGAGCCCGGTGCCAGCACCCGCCTGGACTGGCTGAAGACGGCCGAATAGGGGCCTTCACGAGGCTGTACGACCGTGAGCCTTTCGTTCACGGAATGCAGCCCCGGTGATGACACAATCGATGGACCACCAAGGAATCACCCGGTATGGCCACTCGCAACCGCATGCCGCCCTGGCATGAGATCTTCAAGGCTCCCAGCGGCCACGAGCTGCTGATCCGCCCCATCCGCCCCGAAGATGGCGCGCCGCTGCAGGCCGCCTTCAGCCTGTTCGGGCCGGAAGAAATCCGCGACCGTTTCCTGCAATCGGTGACCGAGCTGTCACCGGAAACCACCCAGCGCCTGACCCATCCCAACCCGAAGACCGAGATCACCCTGGTCGCCGCCGAGTCGCTGCCGGCCGGTGAGGCCGTGGTCGGCGCGGTGGCCCGTGCCTCGATCATCCCCGGTACCCGCGAAGCCGAGTACGCGATCCTGATCAGCCGCTTCCTGATCGGCCAGGGCCTGGGCCGCCAGCTGATGCGCAAGCTGGTGAAATGGGGCCGCGGCAAGTACCTGGATCGCCTGTATGGCGATGTCGCCGCCGAGAACGAGCCGATGAAGCAGCTGGCCGCCTCGCTGGGCTTCAAGCCGGTCCCCCATCCGAACGGGGCCGAAGGCCTGGTGCGGATGGTGCTGGAACTGGACAACTGACGGCAGCGCCGGGCCCTGCCCGGCGATGTTGATCCGGCCGCTGCGCTCGCCGGGCATGGCCCGGCGCTGCCCCGGTCACGTAACGATCATGGGCCAGGCGGGGGCTTCTGCTAAAATCCGCGGTTCATGTCGCGTACTCAATACCCCGCCCCGCCGCTGCCACGTGCCGGCCAGCTTCGCGCCTGGTGGCGCGCCCCCGCCTCGCCCACTGCCCTGGCCTGGTATCTGGCCCAGGCAGCGCGCACGCATGACGCACCGCTGCTGGTGGTGGCCCGTGACAACCACGGTGCCAACCAGATCGAAGCGGATCTGCATACCCTGCTGGGAGGCGACCCGAGCCTGCCGGTGGTGGCGTTCCCGGACTGGGAGACGCTGCCCTACGATCGCTTCAGCCCGCACCCGGACATCATTTCGCAGCGCCTGTCGGCCCTGCACCGCCTGCCCACGCTGAAGCGCGGCCTGGTGGTGGTGCCGGTGCAGACCCTGCTGCAGCAGCTGGCTCCCCGCAGCTATGTCATCGGCGGCAGCTTCAATCTTGAAGTCGGCCAGCGCCTGGACCTGGAAGCGGAGAAGCGTCGCCTGGAAAGCGCCGGCTACCGCAACGTGCCGCAGGTGATGGACCCGGGTGATTTCGCCGTGCGTGGCGGCCTGCTTGACGTCTACCCGATGGGCGCCGACGAGCCGCTGCGGGTGGAACTGCTGGACGAGGACATCGATTCGATCCGTGCGTTCGATCCGGAAAGCCAGCGCTCGCTGGACAAGGTCGAGGCGGTGCACATGCTGCCCGGCCGCGAAGTACCGATGGACGACGCCAGCATCGCCCGGGTGCTGGCGACCCTGCGCGAGCGCTTCGACGTCGATACCCGACGCAGCTCGCTGTACCAGGACCTGAAATCGGGCCTGGCCCCGGCCGGCATCGAGTACTACCTGCCGCTGTTCTTCGAGCGCACCGCCACCCTGTTCGACTACCTGCCTGCCGGCAGCCTGCCGGTCGTCTGCGTGGGCGCCGCTGAAGCGGCAGAGACGTTCTGGACGCAGACCGGCGAGCGCTACGAGCAACGCCGCCATGACGTTGAACGGCCGCTGCTGCCACCGTCGGCGCTGTACCTGTCGCCGGACCTGCTGCGCGAGCGTTTGAACGACGCACCGCGCATCGAGGTTTGGGCCGCCGATCACGCCCGCATCGCCGAGGCGCATGCGCTGGGCGACCAGCCGTTGCCGCCGCTGCCGGTGGCCGCGCGCGAAGCACCGGCCGGTGACGCGCTGAAATCCTTCCTTGGCCATTACCCTGGCCGGGTGCTGATCGCCGCCGATTCGCCGGGCCGTCGCGAGGCCCTGCTGGAAGTGCTGCAGGCCGCCGAGCTGAAGCCACCGGTGGTGGCCGACCTGCTGTCCTTCCTGGCCAGCGACGAACGCTTCGCCATTGCCGTGGCGCCGCTGGAAGACGGCTTCGCCCTGGATGCGCCGCACATCGCGGTGCTGACCGAACGCCAGCTGTTCCCCGAGCGCGCCGGCAGCACCCGTCGCACGCGCCGCGCCGGACGAGAGCCGGAAGCAATCATCCGCGATCTGGGCGAACTGACCGAAGGCGCGCCGATTGTGCACGAGGACCATGGCGTCGGCCGCTACCGCGGACTGATCGCGATGGACGTCGGCGGCATGCCCGGCGAGTTCCTCGAAATCGAGTACGCCAAGGGCGACCGCCTGTACGTGCCGGTCGCACAGCTGCACCTGATCAGCCGCTATTCCGGCGCCTCCGCCGAAACCGCGCCACTGCATTCACTGGGTGGCGAGCAGTGGAGCAAGGCCAAGCGCAAGGCCGCCGAGAAGGTGCGCGATGTGGCCGCCGAACTGCTGGAGATCCAGGCCCGCCGCCAGGCGCGTGCCGGACTGGCACTGCAGGTGGACCGCGCGATGTACGAGCCGTTCGCCGCCGGTTTCCCGTTCGAGGAAACCCCGGACCAGCTGGCCGCCATCGACGCCACCCTGCGTGACCTGGCCAGCAGCCAGCCGATGGACCGCGTGGTCTGCGGCGACGTGGGCTTCGGCAAGACCGAAGTTGCCGTGCGTGCCGCATTTGCTGCCGCCAGCGCTGGCAAGCAGGTGGCGGTGCTGGTGCCGACCACGCTGCTGGCCGAACAGCATTACCGCAATTTCCGCGACCGCTTCGCCGACTATCCGATGAAGGTCGAGGTGCTGTCGCGCTTCAAGAGCACCAAGGAGATCAAGGCCGAGCTGGAAAAGGTCGCCGCCGGCACCATCGACGTCATCGTCGGTACCCATCGCCTGCTGCAGCCGGACGTGAAGTTCAAGGACCTGGGCATGGTCGTCGTCGACGAGGAGCAGCGCTTCGGCGTGCGCCAGAAGGAGGCGCTGAAGGCACTGCGCGCCAACGTGCACCTGCTGACCCTGACCGCTACGCCGATTCCGCGTACGCTGAACATGGCCATGGCCGGCCTGCGCGACCTGTCGATCATCGCCACCCCGCCGCCGAACCGGCTGGCGGTGCAGACCTTCATCACCCAGTGGGACAACGCGCTGCTGCGCGAAGCCTTCCAGCGCGAGCTGGCACGCGGTGGCCAGCTGTATTTCCTGCACAACGACGTGGAAAGCATCGGCCGCATGCAGCGCGAGCTGTCCGAGCTGGTGCCCGAAGCGCGCATCGGCATCGCCCATGGGCAGATGCCCGAGCGCGAGCTGGAAAAGGTGATGCTGGACTTCCAGAAGCAGCGCTTCAACGTGCTGCTGTCGACCACGATCATCGAATCGGGCATCGACATCCCCAACGCCAACACCATCATCATCAACCGTGCCGACCGCTTCGGCCTGGCCCAGCTGCACCAGCTGCGTGGCCGCGTCGGTCGATCGCACCACCGCGCCTATGCCTACCTGGTCGTGCCCGACCGTCGTTCGATCACGCCGGATGCGGAAAAGCGCCTGGAAGCGATCGCCTCGATGGACGAACTGGGCGCCGGCTTCACCCTGGCCACCCACGATCTGGAAATCCGCGGCGCCGGCGAACTGCTGGGCGAGGACCAGAGCGGGCAGATGGCCGAAGTGGGCTTCAGCCTGTACACCGAGCTGCTGGAACGCGCAGTGCGCAGCATCAAGCAGGGCCATCTGCCCGACATCGATGCCGGCGAAGAAGCGCGGGGCGCCGAGGTCGAGCTGCACGTGCCGGCGCTGATTCCGGACGACTACCTGCCGGACGTGCACACCCGCCTGACGCTGTACAAGCGCATTTCCAGCGCGCGCGACAGCGATGCGCTGCGCGAACTGCAGGTGGAGATGATCGACCGCTTCGGCCTGCTGCCGGATGCGGCCAAGAACCTGTTCGCCATTGCCGAGCTGAAGCTGCAGGCCAGCTCGCTGGGCATCCGCAAGCTGGACCTGGGCGAGAACGGTGGCCGCATCGTGTTCGAATCCAAGCCGAACATCGATCCGATGGCGGTGATCCAGCTGATCCAGAAACAACCGAACCTCTATGCCATGGACGGTCCGGACAAGCTGCGCGTCAAGCATCCGCTGCCGCTGCCCGAAGACCGCTTCAATGCCGCGCGGGCACTGCTGTTGACCCTGGCCCTGCGCTGATCGATCTGCAGGGTGCCGGTCCGCCGCGGGCGGCAGACCGGCACTCTTTCCGTTTCCTGCGCCCGCGACAAGGAGTGTTGCCGTGAATCGTTTCGCCCCCCTTCTGCTCGCCACCAGCCTGGGCCTGCTTGCGGCCTGCCACAGCGGCATGAGCAACCGCGATTACCTGCATGAGAATGTCGCCAGCTGGAACGGCACGGTCAGCATGGTCGAGCAATGGACCAACGGCCCGAACGGCGAGTCCTTCCATGCGTCGCTGCAGGACGGCAAGAGCATGCAGCAGCATCGCTTCGGCCTGAAGAACGCGCACAAGGAAATCGCCGACCGGCTGGTCTTCGTCCAGCAGTTCACCCATGGCAAGGACGCCGACGCACTGCACCAGAACCTGCTCGATTCCCTGAAGAGCACCGAACACATGTTCGCCGTGATGGAACAGCTGGCCGCCCTGCCCGATGGCTACAGCGAAGAACAGGTCACCCCGCTGCTGCAGACGCTGGACGAGGCCGTGACCAGAATGGACGAAGACATGCAGACCCTGAGCGACGCGCAGGACGCCTTCGCCAAAGCCCATCGCATCCACCTGCAGACCACCGGCTGATCCGCGCAGCCCCGGTTGCGATGCGGCCGGGGCCAAATGCTGCATGCGACTGAACGCACAGCCCCACGCGGGACCGTCGATGCCCCCCGCGTGACACCGATGCGGGTACCCTATGCGCCGCCCCGGCCCGCTCTCGCGGGCCTTTCCGTTTTCTGCGCAGCTTCGCCGCGCCGCCAGTTCCGATGCCCCAGCCCAGACCTCCCGACCTCCTGCACGCGCAGGCCTGCCTGATCGACGCCCTGTCGATGTCGCTGCAGATGCGTGATGCCTATACCCGCCACCACTGTGACCGCGTGGGCCTTCTTGCGCAGCATCTTGCCCTGCACTGCGACCTGGATGAGGACGCCTGTGCGCAGGTCGGCCTGGCCGCGCGCTTCCACGACATCGGCAAGATCGGCATCCCCGACGAGGTCCTGCTGAGCCCGCGCCGGCACAGCGACGAAGAGCGCGCGATCATGCGCGAGCACCCGGTGCGCGGCGAGCACATTTTCCTGGCCACCGGCCGCAGTGATGCCGCGCCCGTCGCGCGACTGATCCGTGCCCATCATGAAGCGTTCGATGGCAGCGGCTATCCCGATGGCCTGCACGGCGAGGCCATTCCGCTCGGCGCCCGCATCGTCACCATTGCCGATGCCTACGATGCAATGACCAGCGTGCGCCCTTACCGCGCGGCGATGGAGCACGAGACGGTGCTGCGGATCCTCGATGAGCAGGCCGGTGGCCTGATCGATCCCTACGTGCTGCAGCGTTTCCACGGCATGCTCAGGAACGAGCCGGCGCTGGCCTGAGCCTTCACCGGCTGGACGGCGCCTCGCTTGCGCAGCCGCGGCGATCCCCGCAAGCTGAGGGTCGGCCGCAGACGGCCCTGCTTACGAGGAGCATCACCCATGAAAGGAAACACCCGTATCGCCGCACCGCTGGGCCTGTTGCTGTTGGCCCTGGCGCCATTCGCGCAGGCCCAGCAGGATGGCACCGCACCAGCCGCCGCATGCCTGTCGCGCAACCAGGTCACCGCTGGCACCTCACCTGCCACCCTGATGAATGCCCTGCCCCGCTGCGTGCAGGATGGACGCATGCAGGACGCCATCGATCTCTACAACATCGCCGGCGTGTTCGCCCATTTCGATCGCCAGCGCGTCGCAGACGAGACGGGACACGGTGCCTACAACGCGCTGAAGGCGATGGCCGGTTCGGCCATGGGCGAGGAGAATCTCGGTCGCTTCGACAGCGCATTGAAGGCGCAGCTGAGCCCCGACAAGGCGCCAGCCTACGTCGCTGGCATCTGCACCTTCAGCAAGCGCATGGGGCCGCCCTCGTACACCCCGACCTACATGCTGGCCCATGGCATGTCCAATTTCACCGGCAAGGGCGGTGGCCTGGTGCCAGGCTTCGACCCGGCCAGCGCATGGCAGGCCACATTGTCTCAGTACCTGAAATGCCCGGGCTGATCTGCCGCCTGTTCTAGCCGACTGCAACGAGAAGGCCCGGCATTCGCCGGGCCTTCTGCTTCACGCGTTACCGGCGACCGCTTACCAGATCACCACGCGCTTGTCGTCGGCGCGCACCATCGCATCACCGGCCTTGCACTGGAACGCGGCGGCATAGGACGGCATGTTCGACGGCGCGCCGTTGGCACGGAAGTTCGCCGGTGCATGCGGATCGGTATTCAGGCGCACGCGCAGCTCACCGTCGGTGAAGTTGCGACGCCACACGGTGGCCCAGTTCATGAAGAAGCGCTGGTCCTGGCTGTGACCGTCCACCTCGACGTTCGCCTTCGGGTTCTCCTTCAGCGCCATCTGCAGGGCATCGTAGGCCACGGTCAGGCCACCCAGATCACCGATGTTCTCGCCCAGGGTCAGCTTGCCCTTCACGAACACGCCCGGCACCGATTCATAGCCGTCGAACTGTGCGACCAGCCGGTCGGTGCGTTCGGTGAAGGCCTCGCGGTCGCTGTCGGTCCACCAGTTGTCGAAGTTGCCGTTGGCGGCGAACTGGCTGCCCGAGTCGTCGTAGCCGTGCATCATCTCGTGGCCGATGACCGCACCGATGCCACCGTAGTTCAGCGCCGGATCGGCCTTGGCATCGAAGAACGGTGCCTGCAGGATCGCCGCCGGGAACACGATCTCGTTCTTGGTGGCGTTGTAGTAGGCATTGACGGTCTGCGGGGTCATGCCCCACTCGGTCTTGTCCACCGGCTTGCCGATCTTGTCCAGCATGTAGCGGTAGTTGAACGCACGCGCTGCCTGCATGTTGCCCAGGTAGCTGTCACCGTTGGTCTGCAGGCCCGTCCACTCACGCCACTTGTCCGGGTAACCGATCTTCGGGGTGAAGCTGGCCCACTTTTCCAGTGCCTTCTTCCTGGTTTCCTCGCCCATCCACGGCAGCTGCTCCAAGCGCGCCTTCAGCGCCACCGACAGGTTCTGCACCAGGTGCTGCATGGCCTCCTTCGATTCGGCCGGGAACACCGCGTCCACGTACAGCTGGCCGAGGGCTTCGCCCATGCCGCCGTTCACCGACTCCAGCACGCGCTTCCAGCGCGGCTGCATTTCCTGCTGGCCGCGCAGGGTCTTGCCGTAGAACTCGAAGTTGGCCTTCTCGAACTGGCTGCTCAGGTACGGCGAGGCGTCGTCGATGGTGTGGAAGCGCAGGTAGGACTGCCAGGTGGCGGCCGGCACGTCGGCCAGCATCTTGTCCATTTCGCTGAAGAAGCCCGGCTGGGCCAGCGAGAACTTCTGTGCAGCCGGTACCTTCAGGGTGTCAAACAGCGCGGTCCAGCTGAAGTTCGGGGTCAGCTTGTCCGCGTCGGCGGCGCTGAGCGGGTTGTAGCGCTTGGCCGGGTCACGCATTTCGATGCGCGACATCGAGGCCTTGGCCAGGCGGGTCTCGAACGCCATCACCGCCTTGGCCTGTTCGGCAGCCTGCGCCGCGTCAACGCCGGACAGCGTCAGCACCTGCGCGATGTAGGCCACGTAGGCGTCGCGGATCTTGGCCTGCGCGTCGTCGAAGTAATAGCCCTTCTCCGGCAGGCCCAGGCCGCCCTGGCCGACGTAGGCAATGACGTTGGCCGAATCCTTGTAATCGGCATTGGCGAACAGCGAGAACAGCACGCCCTGGCCCTGCGCCTGGCTGTCGCGCAGGTACTGGGTGATGGCGGCGGTGTCGTTCAGCGCAGTGATCTTGTCCAGCGTCGGCTGCAGCGGCGCCAGGCCGGCGGCCTCGATCTTCGCTTCGTCGTTGCCGGTCTTCCAGATGTCACCGATCTTGGCTTCCACCGAGCCGGCCTTGGCCTTGCTGGCGGCGGCCTGCTGCACCAGCGCGTGCTGCACTTCCAGCGAGCGCTCGCGCAGGATCTCGAAGCTGCCCCAGGTGGTCTGGTCGCCCGGCACCGGGTTGGCCTTCAGCCACTTGCTGTTGACGAAGCCGTTGAGGTCGGTACACGCGGCGATGGATGGATCCAGATCGGCGCTGTTGAGGCTGATCAGCGCGGTCTTGATCTGCGACTGGTCGAACGCCGGCTTGGCGGCGTCGGCAGCGGGCGCGGTCTCGTTCTTGCCACAGGCGGCGAGCGAAGCGGCGATGGCGATGGTCAGGCCCAGCGGGACCAGATTGCGGACATTCATGGCGTGTCTCCAACGGCGAATCGTCCAGCGTAGCCGCTGCGGCGATGGTGGGGACCGGCCAAAGGTCACAGGGGGAACGCCCGTGGTCGCAACCGGGTAGGTGCGGACCGTTGGTCCGCACACACCCAGCAGGGGAATACCCACCAACGGTGGGTATCTACCGCGCCTTGCCCTGGTTGGCCACGGCTTCGGCGGCCTTGCGTGCCGCTTCCGGATCACCCAGGTAACGGAACGACTTCACGGTGAGGTCGTCGTTCAACTCGAACAGCAGCGGAATGCCTGTCGGGATGTTCAGCTCGAGGATTTCCTCGCGCGAGACGTTGTTGAGGTACTTGTACAGCGCGCGCAGCGAGTTGCCGTGGGCGGTGACCAGTACGGTCTTGCCATCCTTCAACTGCGGCGCGATGGCGTCGTGCCAGTACGGCAGCACGCGGTCGAGCGTCGTGGCCAGCGATTCGGTGCCCGGCAGCGCGTTGCGATCCAGCCCGGCATAGCGGCGGTCGTGGATCGGGTGGCCCGGATCTTCCAGGTCCATCGCCGGCGGCGGGATGTCGTACGAACGGCGCCACACCTTGACCTGGTCCTCGCCGTGCTTGGCGGCGGTCTCGGCCTTGTCCAGGCCCTGCAGGCCACCGTAGTGGCGCTCGTTGAGGCGCCAGGACTTGTTCACCGGCAGCCAGTCCTGCTCCAGCTCGGCCAACGCACCCTGCAGGGTATGGATGGCACGCTTCAGCACGGAGGTGTGGGCGACGTCGAACTGCAGGCCTTCCTCGCGCATCAGGCGGCCGGCGGCAGCCGCTTCCCGGCGCCCCTGCTCGGTCAGGTCGACATCGACCCAGCCGGTGAAGCGGTTGTCCAGGTTCCACTGGCTCTGGCCATGGCGCAACAGTACGAGTTTACGGGTCACTGCAGGGTCTCCAACGCGAGGAAAGGCAGGCGGCCATTGTAGCCCCGGCGCCCGCTCACCGCGCCGTGGCGGTGTGGATGTCATCCTGTGGCCGATGAATACACTGATCGACCCCGGGCGCTGGGAAGGCAGCGTCAGCGCCGCCCGCGAACAGCAGAAGCAGCTGGCGACCCGCGTGCAGCGGCAGGACCGGCTGCCCGCTACCGTGCGCTGGCTGGCCGGGCTGGATGTCGGCTTCGAGGAAGACGGCGCGATCACCCGCGCTGCGGCCGTGTTGCTCGACGCGGACACCCTGCAGCCGGTGGCGCAGGAAATCGCCCGCATCCCCACCGTGATGCCCTATATCCCGGGCCTGCTCAGCTTCCGCGAACTGCCGGCGCTGCTGGCTGCGTTGGCGTTGCTGCCGCGCGCACCGGACCTGGTGTTCGTCGATGGCCATGGCATCAGCCATCCGCGCCGGCTGGGCATTGCCGCACACCTGGGCGTGGTGACCGACCTGCCGAGCATCGGCGTGGCCAAATCGAAGCTGGTGGGCCGCTTCATCGAGCCCGACCCTGAGGCCGGCGCGCACACGCCGTTGCTGGACGGCGGCGAGCAGCTCGGCTGGGTACTGCGCAGCAAGCTGCGCTGCAAGCCGCTGTTCGTCGCCGGCGGGCATCGGGTCAGTGCGGATACCGCGCTGGCTTGGGTGCAGCGCACGCTGCGCGGCTATCGCCTGCCCGAGCCGACCCGGCTGGCGGATCGGCTGGCCTCGCGGCGCGACGAACAGAGGTAGCGCCGGGCACCGGCCGCCACACCCGCTTCAGCGATGCACGTGACCGCGATGGCCCTGCGCATCGGCAGCTGCATGATCGTGCCCGGCGTGATCGTCGTCCTTCGTCGCCGACGGCTGGCCACAGGCTTCGCCGCAGTGGTCGGCTTCGATCTGCAGGGTCACGTGTTCGATACCGAAATCATCGTGCAGGCGATCACCGAGTTCGCGCCGCAGGCGGTCGGCGTCGTCGCCTTCGCGCATCACGATGTGCGCGGTCAGTGCCGGCGTGCTGGACGCCAGCGCCCATACGTGCAGGTCATGCACGTCCAGCACTGCGTCGTGGTCGGACAGGCGGTCGCGGACCCTGGCCACGTCCATGCCCTTGGGCACGCCTTCCAGCAGCACGTTGATGGCCTCGCGCATCAGCACATACGTGCGCGGCAGCACCCACAAACCGATCAGAACGGCCAGGATCGGGTCGATCGGCTTCCAGCCGGTCCATTGGATCAACAGCGCGCCGGCGATCACCGCCACCGAGCCGAGCATGTCGGCCCACACTTCCAGGTAGGCGCCCTTCACGTTGAGGCTCTCGCCGCTGCCGGCCTGCAGCAGGCGCATGGAGATCATGTTGATCACCAGGCCGACCGCTGCAATCACCAGCATGCCGGTGGAGGCGATCTCCTGCGGTTGGCGGAAGCGACCGATGGCTTCCCACAGGATGTAGCCGGCAACCACGAACAGCATTGCGCCGTTGATCATCGCGCCCAGTGCTTCAAGACGTGCATAACCGTAGGTGCGGCGCGCGTCCGGCGGGCGCCGGCTCAGCCGCACGGCCACCAGCGCGATCATCAGCGCCAGGGTGTCGGTAGCCATGTGCGCGGCATCGGACAGCAGTGCCAGACTGTTGGTCCAGAACGCACCGACCACCTCCACGACAAGGAAGGTGGAGGTCAGGCCGAGCGCCCACCACAAAGGTTTCTCGTGGCGGATCTCGGATGGCAGGTGATCGTGGTCGTGACCCATGGCAACAGCTCCTTAGCGATGGGAGTCAGGCTACGCCGGCGGGTGTCGGGAAACTATCACGGTGTTTATAACATTGCAGGCATGCACGGCTGGCGCGAAGCGGGAGGGTGCCGGCCAACGGCCGGCACCACCGCCTGATGATCAGAAGCCGAAACGCAGGCTGGCCCAGTACGCGCGGCCGGGCTCGTTGTAGGTCGCCGCACCGGCGTCACTGCTGTTGGCCTCGCGGAACAGGCGCTTGTCGGCCAGGTTGTTGACGCCGAAGCCCACGCTGACCGTGTCGGTCACCTTGTAGCGCGCGCTCACGCCCCAGACGTTGTACGCGCCGCGGGTCTGCAGCACGTTGGACGCATCGCAGTTGGCGGTGCAGCGCGGATCGTTGTTGATGTTGGCCGTGGCCGGTTCCTGCTTGCCGTAGAAGGTGCCGGTCAGCAGCAGCGACAGCTGCTCGGTGGCCTGCCAGTCCAGCATGGTGTTGACGGTGTACTTGGGAATCACCGACAGCGGCTGGCCGGTGCTCTTGTTTTCGTTCTCCACCATGTAGGTGAAGTTGTTGCTCCACTTCAGGCGGTCGCCCTGCTCGCCCAGCAGCGGGATCACCAGGTTACCCTCGAGCCCCTGCACGATGGCCTTGGGTGCGTTCTCCCAGCGGAAGATGCGGCCCTTGCGGTCGGCCGTCAGGCCGATCTGGGTGTAACCGGCCTGGATCTTGTCCTTGTAGTCATTGTGGAAATAGGTCAACGAGGCCTGCCAGCCGCTCTGCGGTGCCCACTCCACGCCCAGTTCCTTGTTCAGGCTGGTCTCTGCCTTGAGATCCGCATTGCCCTGCATGTAGCAGCCGGCGCCCAGGCTCGGCGACGCGTTCGGGCAGCCGTTGCCACGGGTGTAATACAGATAGTCCGGGTTGGACTGGTACAGGTTCGGCGCCTTGAAGGCGCGTGCGATGCCGCCCTTGACCACCCAGTCACTGTTGAGCCGGAACTGCGCGTTGAGGCTCGGACTGGTGTTGTTGCCGAACTGGCTGTGATGGTCGAAACGCAGGCCCGGGGTCACGATCCAGCGCTCACCGAGGTAGATGTTGTCTTCCACGTAGACGGCGGTGGTCTGTGCATCGGACTTGCCGCGTGCACGATCGGCCGAAAGACCCGGAATGCCGCCACCGCTGCTGCTGGACTGGCTCATCGAATAGGGATCGGTCAGTCGGCTGTCGAGGTACTCGAAGCCCAGCGTCCACACGTTCTCGGCACCGCCGAGAGTGGTCGGGAAGCTGACCTCGCCGTCAAGCTGGTAGTTGCGCAGGCGCGAGGTCGACCAGTCGGCGCCATTGAAGCTGCCTTCCGGGCCGCCGGCCAGGCCTTCGTTGATGCGCGAATTGTTCACCCCTTCCACCGCTGCCGTCAGCCGCGAGCTGACATCGCCCCAGCGTCCGCGATGGGTGATCGCGCCGGTGGTGCGATACATGCGGTTGGTCTCGGCCTGCTGCTCGGCCAGCGCGGCCAGGTCGACACCGGTGGAGGTACCAGTGGTACTGACCGCACGATCGCCGGCATAGATGTTGCCCTGGCGGCTGGTGCCGGCCTCGAATTCGACCACCTGGTTGGCGGTCACGTCCCAACGCAGCAGCGCGTTGACGTCGCGGTTCTTGACGCCTTCGCGGCCCGCCGGCGGTACCGCATTGGCGCCGGTGGCGAAGTCGCGATTGAGATCCAGCGAATCGGCATCGGTCTTGTTGAGGTTGCCGTACAACCGGAACGACAGCGTGTCGGTCATCGGCCCGCTCAGCTGCAGGCCGAGGCGCTCGCTGCCGCCCTCGGCACTGTGTTCGGGCACCAGGCCGTACAGGTCAACCGCACCGGTCAGGTCGCCGGTCGGGCGCTTGGTGATGATGTTGACCACGCCACCGGAGGCACCCGAGCCATAGCGTGCCGCTGCCGGGCCACGCAGCACTTCGATGCGTTCGATCATTTCCGCCGGCACCCAGTTGGTGTCGCCGCGCGTGTTGCGCTCGCCACTGCGGCCCATGCGCACCGCGTCGCGTGCACCCACGCGCTTGCCGTCGATCAGGATCAGGGTGTTTTCCGGCCCCATGCCGCGCAGATCGATCTGCCGGTTGTTGCCGTACTGGCCCGATGCACTGTTGCCGGTCAGATTGACGCCGGGCATCGTCCGCAGCAGTTCGGCGATGTCGTTGACCGGCGGCCGCTTGGCGATGTCCTCGGCGGTGATGGTGGAGGTGCCCAGCGCCTGCCGCGCGATCTGCGAGGCAGTGACATGCACGGTGTCGATATCGGTGGCATCGGTTTCCGCATGGGCGGTGACGGCAGCGGTGGCCAGCAGTGCAGCGACGGCGAGCGCCAGCGGGCGCGGTGAAAGAGTGTTTGCAGGCATGTTCTGAACCTTCTGGCAGGGCAACGGAAGCCTCTGGCATAGGGCACGAGGCGGCGACGGGGGAGGCGGAACGATCACTGCGGGATGCCCGCATGCCGGTTCCTGCCGTCATTTTTTCATAAATGCGAGTGATTCTCAAATGCGTCAACGCATTGCGGCATCGGCCGGCATGTGCTTCATCCGCGTTTTTCGGCCTGCATGGCGCTTAAACTGGCCGGCTTCCCTGCCATCAACCGTCGACAGCTGCGGCCGATACCGTGGTCTGTTGTGCGCCGTTAGAGATCGACGTGGATACACCCCAACTGGACGAAGCCAGCCAACCGCTGGCTCAGGCCTGGCAGCAGTGTCTGCTGCTGGCCGGCCCCGCCGCCGCCGCGCTGCTGCATGCCGTGGCCGCCGATGCACCGCCGACGCTGGCGCAGCGCTTCTACGAAGTGCTGCTGCAGGACACGCGTGCGCGCCGCTTCCTGTCCCACGACCAGGTCAAGCAGCGCCTGCAACCAGCGATGCAGCGTTGGCTGGCCCAGCTGCTGACCACCGATGCGGATGGCATTGCCGCTACCGTCGCCGTACAACGGGTGATCGGCGATGTGCACGCACGGGTCGGTATTCCGGTGGACCTGGTGGCCCGCGGTGCGCGCGTACTCAAGCACGAGCTGTTCATCCGCCTGCGCGCCGATGCCGCTGACAACGACACCGCCTTCGCCGCCATCGTTTGCCTCAGCGCGATCATGGACATCGCCATGGAAGGCATGACGCTGGCCTATACGCACGCCCGTGAGCGCTCTTCGCGCACCGATGCGGCGTACCGGCTGTTCTCGCTGGTGCAGAACGTCAGCACCGAGCGCGAGCGCCAGCGCGCCCTGCTGCTGGATTGGGAAAACAGCCTGCTGTACACCCTCGCCGGCCATGCGACCGGTGCCGACAACGCCAGTCTGGCGAGCTCGGAATTCGGCCTGTGGTTCACCCACAAGGGCATTCCCAGCTTCGGCGAAAGCAGCGAGACGCAGCAGGTGGGCCAGCTGATGGCCCGCATCGACAGCCGCCTGCAGCGCGCCACCGATGAAGATCCGGCACGGCGGCTGACCGCCCTGCCGATGATCCGCGAAGACCTGGCCACCATCCGCAACCTGATGACCCTGTTGTTCGAACGCATCGGTGAACTGGATGCGGGCAGCGATGCCTTGACCAACCTGCTCAACCGGCGCTTCCTGCCGACCGTGCTGCGCCGTGAGATCGAGTTGTCCACGCGCAACCACACGCCGTTCTCGTTGTTGCTGCTGGACCTGGACCATTTCAAGGCGATCAACGATGGCCACGGTCATGACGCCGGCGACCGCGCGCTGCAGCACGTCGCAGCCCTGCTCGGCCAGCAGACCCGAGGCAGCGACTACCTGTTCCGCTACGGCGGCGAGGAGTTCGTGGTGGTGCTGGTGGCGGCAAGCGAGTCACAGGCGGAGGTGATCGCCGAAAGCCTGCGCCGGCAGATCGCGCAGTCGCCGATCACCCTGCCCAACGGACAGACGCTGGCGCTGACCGCGAGCATCGGCGTGGCCGGACACGATGGGCATCCCGATTACGAGCGGCTGATGGCGCGCGCCGACGCGGCGATGTATGCCGCCAAGCGACAGGGCCGCAACCGGGTGGTGGTGGCCGACGACGCACTGCCGGAAGCTCCGGGACGACGCGCGCTGCAACGTTGAGCCTGCAGCGCGCGTGACGTGGCGCCGGGCGGTCTCGACGCTACGCAGCGTCCTTGCGCGGTATGCGCCACGTCGCCCACCACGTCAGTGCCAGCAGCGCGATGCCCGCGCCCAGCGCGCACACCGCCGGCCACCCATGGCGCGCCTGCGTCCAGGTGCCTGCCGCAGCCCCCACACCGCTGCCCACGGCATAGAACAGCATGTACAGCGCCACCAGGCGTCCATGCTGTTCGGCCGGTGCACGCAGCAGCAGGGCCTGGTTGGACACATGCAACGCCTGCCCGCCCAGATCCAGCACCACTACGCCCAGCAGCAACAGGGCCAGCGAGTACGGCAGGCCCAGCAACGGCACCCAGGCGACCAGCATCAGCAGCAGTGCCCCCAAGCTCACCCGGTGGGCAAGGCCACGATCCATCCAGTGCCCGACCCGCGCTGCCAGTAGTGCGCCGATGATGCCGGCCAGGCCCAGCGCGCCGATGGCGGCGGTCGACCAGTTCAACGGCGGCGCCGACAACGGCAGTGGCACCGCGGCCCAGAACACGTTGAGACCGGCAAACAGGAACAATGCCAGCGGCCCGCGTTCGCGCAGCGCGCGATCCTGCCGCAGCATATCGGCCATCGAACGCAGCAGGTTGCGCCACGACGGCGGCATTGCGGGCACCGGCACGTGCGGCAGGCGCCGCCACAGCAGCAGTGCCAGCGCCGCCATCAGCAATGCCGACAGCAGGTACACCGCGCGCCATCCCGCTACGGCGGCTACCGCACCTGAGACCACGCGTGCCGACAGCAGGCCGATGAACACGCCGCCCTGGACCATGCCGACCACCCGCCCGCGTTGCTCCGGTGCAGCGAGGTTGGCGGCGTAGGCGATCAGTCCCTGGGTGAGCGCGGTACCCAGCAGACCCGCCAGCAGCATGCCCGACAGCAACCACGCGGTACTGCGGGCGGCGGCCAGCCATAGCAGCGCCACCACCAGCGCCAGCAGTTGCACCCGCAGCAGTCGACGGCGGTCGCCACGGTCGGCCAACGGCAGCAGCGCGAGCAGGGCCAGCACGCTGCCGGCCTGGGTGGCAGCCAGCACTGCACCGGCCACGGCGGCATCCAGGGCGAAATCGTGGGCCAGGCGCTCCAGCAGCGGCTGCGCGAAATAGACATTGGCCACGCTGGCACCGGCAGCAATGGCGAGCAGGCCCAACACGGGGCGGGGAAGCGAAGGCATCATCATTGTGGTTGCATTTTGAAACCAGGTGCACGGTAGCGCCACTGGTTTTAAACTGCAACCACAATCGAGGGAGTCCGCCATGCACGCCAACAGCCCCTGCCCCGTGGCCCGCAGCGCCGATCTGCTCGGCGACCGCTGGGCATTGCTGGTCATCCGCGATGCCTTCGATGGCGTCAGTCGCTTTGGCGATTTCCAGCGCAGCCTGGGCGCGGCGCGCAACATCCTCAGCGACCGCCTGCGGCGCCTGGTCGAGGCGGGGCTGCTGGTGCAGCAGCCCGCCGCCGATGGCAGCGCCTACCACGACTATGTGCTGACCGCGGCCGGCCAGGACCTGTTTCCGCTGCTGGTGGCCCTGCGCCAATGGGGAGAACGGCATTGCTTCGCTGCTGGCGAAGCGCACTCGCAACTGATCGAATCCAGCAGTCGCCGGCCACTGCCCTACATGCAACCCCATGGCCGTGACGGCCAGCCCGTGCGCGCCGCCGATACCCGCGTGCGCAAGCTCAAGGGGGAAGGCGGCCGGGCCTGATCCGCCCGTTCGCGCACACCGGTGGCGTCCGTGGGCGGTTAGCATCGCTCGTCTCCTGCCGCTGGATGCCGCCGATGCCGAACCACGCCCGAACCCTGTCGATCCTGCTGCCACTCGTCCTGCTGCTGGCCGCACCACCGGCCTCTGCCCGCGACGTGGCAGCACCTGCAGAGCACGTGGACAGCGACGGCCCTTACCTGTTCCGTGAGGGCGCGCAGCTGAAAGCGCAGTGGATCTGCCAGGACCAGGTGGAAACCCACAGCGTGCAGGCCGGCACCGATGGCACGGAGGTTGCCGCGCGCTGCGGCTACCCGCATGCGGTGCATGTGCTGCCGCCGAACGCGCCGTCGGCATCGGTACTGCCGGCCGTGCCGCGCATCGTCGCCGTGTCCGACATCCACGGCCAGTACGCGCTGCTGGTCCGCCTGCTGCGCGCCAACCGGGTGATCGACACGCAGGACCGTTGGGCACTGGGCACGGATACGCTGGTGATCGCCGGCGACGTGTTCGATCGCGGCCCGCAGGTGACCGAAGCGTTCTGGCTGCTGTATGGCCTGCAGCAGCAGGCGGCCGCCGCCGGTGGCGCGGTGCATTTCGTGCTCGGCAACCACGAGACCATGGTGCTGTACGACGACCTGCGTTACGTCAATCCGAAGTACCTGCGCAGCGCGCAGCTGCTCGGTCGCAGCTACCCGCAGCTGTATGCTGCCGACTCGGTGATCGGCCAGTGGCTGCGCACGCGGCCGGTGCTGCTGCAGATCGGCGATACCCTGTTCCTGCATGGCGGCATCTCGCCCGAAGCGGTGCAGATGGCATTGGACCCGGCCCACACCAATGCCGCCTACCAGGCCTCGCTGGGCATTCCCAAGGCCGAGGTGAAGGCAGCCCCCGCCACCGCACCGTTGTACGACGGCAAGACCAGCCCGATCTGGTACCGCGGCTACTTCGACGGGCGCCTGGACAGCCAGGGCGTACAGGCGGTGCTCGACCGTCTCCAGCTCAAGCGCATCGTGGTCGGCCACACCTCGATGCCACACGTCAGCAGCTTCCACGACGGCCGCGTGATTGCCATCGACAGCAGCATCAAGAATGGCGAGAACGGCGAACTGCTGTTCATCGAGGACGGCAAGCTCAGCCGCGGCCTGCTGGACGGATCGCGGGTGCCGCTGGCCAAGGGCCAGCCTGGCCTGCAGGACTGAACGAAGGGCCAGCGCCGGGTGCGCGCAGGCCGCCCTCGCCCGCCACCTCCGCCCCGTTTGCCGCTACCCTCGGCAGCCGAGAGGCCCGCCCTGTCCAGCGGGCGGCCCATCCGCCCCCAGGAGCCCCGCGCATGCGCGTACTCATCGCAGAAGACGACCCGGACATCGCCTCTGGCCTGTGCGCCTCGATGCGCCGGCAGGGCCACGTGGTCGACCACGTGGACAACGGCGCGCATGCCGATGCAGCCCTGAACTCCACCCAGTACGCGCTGCTGGTGCTGGACCTGGGCCTGCCCCAGCTGGATGGCCGCGACGTGCTGCAGCGGTTGCGCCAGCGCGGCGATGGCCTGGCCGTGCTGGTGGTCACCGCACGCGATGGCCTGGCCGAGCGCGTGCGCGTGCTCGACCTGGGAGCCGACGACTACCTGGTCAAGCCCTTTGCGCTGGACGAATTCGAAGCACGCGTGCGTGCACAGCTGCGCCGAGTCACCAGCAACGGCAACCCCGACCTGCGCATCGGCCGGCTGCGCCTGGACCTGACCGGCCACCGCGTATGGATAGACGAGCAGACACTGGAACTGACTGCGCGCGAATTCGGCCTGCTGTCCGCCCTGGCGGTGCGCGCCGAGCGCATCGTCTCGCGTGCGCAGCTGGTAGAGGCCCTGTGCGACTGGGGCCAGGACCTGACCGACAATGGCCTGGACATCGCCCTGCACCGCCTGCGCCGCAAGCTGCAACCGGGCGGCATGGGCATCCGCACGGTGCGTGGGCTGGGCTACATGCTGGAAGACGCCAGCGCGTGATCAGCGGACCGCCCAGCCTGCGCCGGCGCCTGCTCGCCTTCCTGGCGCTGCCGATGCTGGGCCTGCTGACCTTCAACACGCTGCTGGCCTACTACATAGCGCTGGACTACTCCAACCGCATCCACGACCGCAACCTGACCGACGACACCGTGTCGTTCGCACAGATGCTCAGCACGATGCCGGTCAGCAGCGACCTGTCTCCGCAGGCACGTTTTCTGATCGAGTACGACCCCGACGGTCATCGCTACTTCAACGTCGACAGCAGCCGCCTGGGCACCATCGCCGGCAATGCGGATTTCAGCGCCTATGCGCCCTCGCAGGACTGCAGCGGCATCCACCCGGCGCTGTACGAGGGTGAATTGAACGGCCAGCAGGTGCGCATGTCGACGGTCTGCACGCAGGCGATGAACGATCCGCTGGACCAGCTGGCGGTGACCGTGGCCGAAAGCATGGCCGACCGCCGCCAGCGCGCACGCGAAATCCTGATGATCGTCATTCCGCTGATGGCCATGCTGGCGCTGGGAATGGCCGCGCTGGTCTGGTTCGGCGTCACCCACGGCCTGCGTATCCTGACCCCGCTGACTTCGCGCCTGGCACAGCGCCGCGGCGAGCTGGCACCGATTTCCGACGCGGACGTGCCCGAGGAAATCCAGCCCCTGATCAGCACCATCGATGGTCTGTTCGCGCGGCAGGCGGAAATGATCACGCTGCAGAACCGCTTCATTGCCGACGCCGCCCACCAGTTGCGCTCGCCGCTGGCGGGCATGGCACTGCACGTGGACCAGGCACTGGCCCACAGCGATCCAGAGACCGTGCGCGAAGCGCTGCAGAACATCCGCCGGCTCAACCAGCGCACTGCACGCGTCAGCACCCAGCTGCTGGCGTTGAGCCGGGCACAGACCGTGCCGGAGACGGTGGAGGCGCTGGATGTGTCCGAGCTGGTGCCGCAATGGGTGGGCATGCGCGTGCCCGAAGCGATCCGCGATGGCATCGACCTGGGCTACCTGGGTCCGCAGCAGCCGGTGCGGATACTGGGCAACGGCGCACTGCTGCACGAGGCGCTGGACAATCTTATCGACAACGCCCTGCGCTACGCCGGCGCGGATGCGACCGTCACCGTCGGCGTGCAGGCCCTGGACGACAACGATGTCGAGCTGTACGTCGAAGACAATGGCCCAGGCGTGCCCGAGGACGTGATGTCGCGACTGGGGGAGCGCTTCTTCCGCGCGCCCGGCACTGCCGCCAGCGGCACCGGCCTGGGCCTGGCCATCGCCCATGAGGCCGTCGAGCACCTGGGCGGACGCCTGGGCTACCTCAACCGTCCCGGCGGTGGCCTGAAGGTGTCCATCACCATACCGTTGCTGAAGGGCCCTTGATCCAGACGAACCGCTGAAAGGTTGCCGAAAATCGCGCTTGCGATGCTGACCTTCCCGACTGCCGCGCTGGAGCCGACTGGTGCCTGCATCCCATGAGTTCTTTCTTCCCGGTGGCCCGCAGGGTGTCCTGCTGATCCATGGCCTGACCGGCACGCCCGCCGAAATGCGCATGCTGGGCAAAGGGCTGAACAACGCGGGCTTCAGCGTGCATGGCGTGCAGTTGCCGGGTCACTGCGGCAGCGTCGAAGACCTGCTGCAGACCCGCTGGGAACAGTGGTACCAGGGCGTGGAAGATGCGGCGGCGGACCTGCGTGGCAAGGTCGACCAGCTGTTCGTCGGCGGCCTGTCGATGGGGGCGGTGCTGGCGCTGGCGCTGGCCGCGCGGCGGCCGGACTGGGTCTCCGGCGTGGGGGTGTACGGCGCCACCTTCCGCTACGACGGCTGGAACATTCCGGCGGTCGCACGCTTCTCGTTCCTGCTGCCGTGGTTCAAGCGCCTGGGCATCGGCCGCGACCGCATGTTCATGGAAGAGCCGCCGTACGGCCTGCGCGACGAGCGCCTGCGTGCGCAGGTCAGCGCCGCCATGCTCTCTGGTGACAGTGCCGCTGCCGGCCTGCCCGGCAACCCGTGGCATGCCTTGGCCGAAATGCGTGCACTGAGCACCTGGACGCGCCGTCACCTGCATCAGGTCACGGCACCATGCCTGGTGATGCATGCCCGCGAGGACGACGTGGCCAGCATGGGCAATGCCGAACTGGTGATCTCGCGCGTCAGCGGACCGACCGAACTGGTGGTACTGGAAGACAGCTACCACATGATCACCATTGATCGCGAACGGCGCGAGGTGATCCGCCGCAGCGCGCGCTTCTTCAGCGACATCGGCGAACGTGCGGGCGTGCTGCAGGCGGTCGCCTGAGATGGGATCGCTTGCGACCCTGCTGTGGCTGGTCAACGTGGTGCTCGACACCGGCGGCCAGTTGGCCTTCAAGGCTGCCGCCAGCGACCCGCAGGATGGCGAAGGCCTGCAGCGCTGGAAGCACATGTTCGGCCGTCCCTGGCTGTGGCTGGGCATCGCCTGCTACGTGCTTGAATTCGTCGCCTGGATCGCTTTCCTGTCGCTGGTGCCGTTGTCGCAGGGCGTGCTGCTCGGCTCGATCAACATCGTCGCGCTGATGGTGGCCGGCCGCATCCTGTTCCGCGAGCGGCTGACGCCGTTGCGGGTGACCGGCATGCTGCTGGTCAGCGCCGGCGTTGCCGTGGTCGGAGCCGGAACATGAGGCGGCTGTACCTAGTCGGGTTTCCGCTGCTGATGGCCTTCGACACCCTCGCCCAGCTGTGCTTCAAGTATGCCGGCGACGCCGCGCTGCCGGTCGAGGCCAACAGCGCATGGCTTCTGCGCGTGCTGTCACAGCCCTGGGTATACGGCGCGATGCTCGGTTACGTCGGCGCGTTCTTCACCTGGATGAGCCTTCTGCGGCACGCGCCGATCGGCCCTGCGTTCGCGGCCTCGCACCTGGAAGTGATCAGCGTGCTGCTGCTGTCGGCGTGGCTGCTGCACGAACCGTTGACGCTGCATCACCTGATCGGCGCGGTGCTGATCGTGGCCGGCATCATCTGCCTGGGCCGCGCCGAGGCGGATGATCCGCATGCTGTTACCGAAGCGGCCCCGTGAGCCTGCTGTCGCGCGAGTTGCCTCCCACCGCTGGCCTGCCCCTGCAGGCCAGCGATTTCCTGCCCGGCGGCGGAGACCTGTGCACGATTCTCGCCGAGCAGCTGGGCACGCCGCCGCTGCAGCTGACCTGCTCGGGCACCCATGCCCTGCTGATTGCCCTGCGCACCCTGCGCAGGCGCGCGCCGCAGCGCGATACGGTGATCCTGCCGGCCTATACCTGTCCGCTTGTACCGATTGCCGTGCACAGCCTCGGCCTGCGCATACACCTGTGCGATACCCGCCGCGACCATTTCGATTTCGACCCGGTGGCGCTGCTCGCCGCAGCCGATGCACGCACGCTGGCGATCGTGCCCACGCATCTGGGCGGGCGCATCGCCGACGTTGATCGCGCATGCGCCATTGCGCACCGCGTCGGTGCGTGGGTGATCGAGGACGCTGCACAGGCACTGGGTGCACGCGTGGCCGGCAACAGCGTCGGCCTGCGCGGCGACATCGGCTTCTTCAGCCTGGCCGCCGGCAAGGGCCTGAGCCTGCATGAGGGCGGCCTGCTGCTGACACGTGATGAAGCACTGCGTGCGGCATTGATCGAGCAGGCCGCAGGACACACGCCCTTCAACCCGCGCTGGGAGCTGACCCGCAGCCTGCAGCTGCTGGGCCTGGCGGCCTGCTACCGCCCTTCCCTGCTGTCGCTGGTGTATGGAAATCCGCTGCGGCGTGCCCTGCGCCGTGGCGACCTGGAAGCTGCGGTGGGTGATGTGTTTCCACTGGATATTCCGCAGCATCGCGTCAGCCGCTGGCGGCAGAACGTCGGGGCACACGCTGCACAGCGCCTGCCCGCCTTCCTGCAGGCCGCCCGCCTGCGCGCGCTGCAGCTGCGCGTGCAGCTGGAATCGCTGCCTGCCGTTGAAGTGGTGGACGGGATGCCTGGCACTCTTGGCACCTGGCCGATGCTGATGCTGCTGCTGCCCAGCGAACGTGCGCGTGACAAAGCGCTTTCATCGCTGTGGCAGCGCGGCCTGGGTGTCAGCCGCATGTTCATCCACGCCCTGCCGGACTATGCCTATCTGCGAGGCGTCGTCGCAGACGCGGACGTACCCAATGCCCGCGACTTCGCCGCCCGCTCCCTGACCGTGGGCAACAGCCCCTGGCTGACCCACGAAGACAGCTGCGAGATCGTGAAGGTACTGGCTGGCCAGTAGAGGCTGAAGGCGAGCAAAGCCTGCTTCGCGCTCACTGGCTGAACGTTTCCCGAGTGCCTCCGTTCGGGCTTTCAGGTGGAAAGGAACGAGAAAGACGGCCTGCCTACATTGGCCCCGTCGCCGGCATCGTGCCAAGGCCTCTCTTCATCGACGGAGCTGCCCATGCAATGGAGCATCCTGTGTGACTTCGATGGCACCATCAGCCTCGAGGACGTCATCGATTCACTGCTGGAAAACTTCGGCCAGCCCGGTTGGCAGCAGCTGGAAGACCAGTGGCGCTCGGGCGAGATCGGTTCGCGTGAATGCATGCAGGGCCAGGTCCGCCTGCTGAAGCTTGATCCGGCCACCCTCGATGCACACCTGGACCAGGTACGGATCGATCCGGGCTTCGCCGCTTTCGTCAAACGCGCGCAGGCGTTGGGCCTGCCACTGCGCATCGTCAGCGACGGCCTGGACTATGCAATCCATCGCATCCTCGCCAACCACGGCCTGCCGCCGCTGCCTGTGGTGGCCAACCACCTGCGCTGGTCTGACGGCCATTGGCAGCTTGAATCTCCCTACCAGGCCGAAGGCTGCCGCAGCGGCACCTGCAAGTGCACCTGCGCGGCGCAAGCGCGTGCTGACGAAGCTCCCCGCGTGCTGATGATCGGTGACGGCGCCTCGGATTTCTGCGTGTCCGAACACGCCGATTTCGTGTTCGCCAAGCGCCGCCTGATTGCCCATTGCACCGACGCCGGCATTCCCCACGCCGCCATCGACACCTTCCACGACGCTACTGCGCTGCTGCCGCGCCTGCTCGACGGCAGCCTGCTTCAGCCCTCGCTTCCGCGGCTGCTCGCCACCGCCTGATCGCTCCGCCCGTTGCTTCCTTTGAATGCCCTCTCCGGAATCGAACCGATGAATATTTTTGACAAGAACGCCGATGCCGCCATCACCGATACACAGCTGCTGGCAGACGAAGCCCGCTACAGCTCCTTCGGCGACACCGTGCACTACGTTGATCCGCCGAAGATCTTCCAGCGCTGCGAAGGCAGCTACATGTTCGATGCCGCCGGCACCCCGTACCTCGATCTGCAGATGTGGTACTCGGCGTGCAACTTCGGTTACGCCAACCAGCGCCTGAACAATGCGCTGAAGGACCAGATCGACACCCTGCCGCAGGTCGCCAGCCAGTACCTGCACCCCACCCGTGTGCAGCTGGCCAAGACCATCGCGGTGGACATGCACGAGAAGTTCGGCCTCGATGGCCGCGTGCACTTCAACGTCGGTGGTGCGCAGGCGGTGGAGGATTCGCTGAAGATCGTCCGCAACGCGCGCAACGGCAAGAGCCTGATGTTCGCGTTTGAAGGCGGCTACCACGGCCGCACCCTCGGCGCCTCGTCGATCACCTCCAGCTACCGCTACCGCCGCCGCTACGGCCATTTCGGTGAACGCGCGATGTTCATCCCGTTCCCGTATCCGTTCCGTCGCCCGAAGGGCATGACCCCGGACGAGTACTCCGACCACTGCGTGCACCAGTTCGAGCGCCTGTTCGAAAGCGAGTACAACGGCGTGTGGGATCCCAAGGTCGGCCAGGCCGAGTACGCCGCGTTCTACGTCGAGCCGATCCAGGGCACCGGCGGCTACGTCATTCCGCCGCGCAACTTCTTCAAGGGCCTCAAGCGCGTGCTGGACAAGTACGGCATCCTGATGGTCGTCGATGAGATCCAGATGGGCTTCTGGCGCACTGGTAAGCTGTGGGCCATCGAACACTTCGATGTCACCCCGGACGTGCTGGTGTTCGGCAAGGCGCTGACCAATGGCCTCAACCCGTTGTCGGGCCTGTGGGCGCGCGAAGAGCTGATCAACCCAACCGTGTTCCCGCCGGGCTCCACCCATTCCACCTTCAACTCCAATCCGCTGGGTACGCGCCTGGGCCTGGAAGTGCTGAAGCTGGGCAAGGAGATGGACTACGAGCGCACCGTGCCGGAGAAGGGGGCCTACTTCCTCGACGGCCTGCGCGGCCTGCAGAAGCGCCATCCGGAAATCGGCGATGTCGATGGCCTCGGCCTGGCACTGCGTGCGGAAATCTGCGCCGCCGATGGCTTCACCCCGAACCGTGAACTGCTGGATCGCATGGTCGACATCGGCCTGGCCGGCGACCTGCTGCACGACGGCAAGCGCATGGGCCTCGTGCTCGATGTGGGTGGCTGGTACAAGAACGTGATCACCTTCGCGCCCTCGTTGAACATCAGCTACGAAGAGATCGACCTGGCGATCACCCTGCTGGACCAGCTGCTGACCAAGGCCAAGGGCTGAGCGGGAATGCGCTGCCGGTTCCCGTGCCCCGCATGGACATGATCCCGCGTATATCCAGCACCGCGCTGGAACCGGTCGCGCTGCTGGAGGGCTTCCTGGCCCACCCTCCCCTGGGGTTCGATGCCAGCCGCCTGCCCAGCGGCCTGCCCAGTTTCCGTGCGCCATTGGATCTGACCACAACCCTGGACGATGCACTGCGCTCGCGCCTGCTGGGGCTGCCGCTGTCGCGCCTGTGGCGGCCGTGGCTGACCTGGCAGACGCGGTTCATCGGTGCCACCAGCACCGAGTACACACCGCTGCCGGCGCATGTGTCGGCGGCTGCACTGGCCGACGACGTGCTGCGCCATGGCGTCGGTGACAGCCGGCTGCTGGTGGTCAAGGATCTGGCGATCGATTCGCCCTTGCTGGACGATGCCGCCAACGCACACAGCCACGCCTTCCTGCAGGCGCTGGAAGCACGCGGTTTCATCCCGCTGGAAGGCATGCCGCTGGCATGGGTGGCGATCGATTTCGATTGCATCGACGCCTATCTGGCTCGCCTGTCCGCAGCGCGTCGCAAGAACATCCGGCGCAAGCTGCGCTCACGCAGCAACCTGCAGATCGACTGCATCGCCACCGGTGACCCTGCCCTTGCCGAACCGCGGCTGCAGGCCGAACTGCATGCGCTGTACCTGCAGGTGTATGCACAGAGCGCCGTGCATTTCGACCGGCTCGAGCTACCCTTCTTCCAGCACCTGCTGGCAGACACGCAGGGACAGGGGCGCTTGTTCCTTTACCGCCACAACGGCGAGCTGATCGGCTGGAACCTGTGCTACGTGCATGCCGGCAAGCTGGTGGACAAGTACATCGGCCTGTCCTATCCGCAGTCGCGCGACCACAACCTGTACTCGGTCAGCTGGATGCACAACCTGGAATACGCGTTGCAGCACGGCCTCAGCCACTACGTTGCCGGCTGGACCGATTCACGCATCAAGGCCGAACTGGGTGCCCGCTTCACCTCCACCGTACACGCGGTGCATGCGCGTTCGCCGCTGCTGCGCGCCGTCCTGCGCAGGCTGGCCCCGCACCTGCAGGCTGAGCCGGATGGAGGAGGCTGACCGATGCAACTGCGTCGGCCGCTGATCCTCGACCTCGATGGTGGCGTACTGCCATTGCCACAGGCACGCACGCTTGCGCTGCAGCACTGGCATGACCCGCTGCGCTTTGCCTGCCGCAACGCCACCCTGTCACGCTTTGCCGGTGAAGTTCTTCGGCCGCTGCCGGCACAGCTCGGCACGGTCATGCTCGGCAGCGGCGACTTCCACCATCTCAGCCTGCCGCTGCTGCAGCACCTGCACACGCGTGCCCCGTTCCAGCTGGTGGTGCTGGACAACCATCCGGACAACATGCGCTTTCCCTTCGGCATGCACTGCGGTTCCTGGGTCAATGCTGCCGCCGCATTGCCGCAGGTATCGCATGTGCATGTGCTGGGCATCACCTCCGCCGATATCGGCCTGGGCCATGCGTGGGAAAACCACTGGCGGCCGCTGCTGGGGCGGCGGCTGACCTACTGGTGCATGGATGTGGATGTGGGCTGGGCCAGCCGCGTGGGCATGGCAGCTGCCTTCCGCCGCTTCGACCATCCCGAGGCCCTGGTCGCCGCGTTCGCCGCCGAACAGGCGCAGGCCCCTCAACCGACCTACCTGTCGATCGACAAGGACGTGTTCGCTGAAGATGTTGCGCGCAGCAACTGGGACCAGGGCCGCTTCCAGCTTGAACACGCACTGATGGTGATCGAGGCCCTGCGCACCGGTGGACTGGTGGGCAGCGACATCACCGGCGAGGTGTCACTTGCCAACTACCAGAGCCGTTTCAAGCGCTGGTTGTCATCGCTGGATGGGCAGCCCGACATCAGCGCCGATGATCTTCCGGCATGGCAGCAGCAGCACCAGCAGGTGAACCGCGAACTGCTGGCGGCGATGGCCGCCGTTCCGATGGCCTGCTGAGCGGGGGTAGTGCCGGCCGCTGGCCGGTAGCTGTACCACGATGTGCCAACCAAGGTTGGCACCTGCCAGACCCAGGCAGAGTCGGTAGTGCCGGCCGCTGGCCGGTAGCTGTACCACGATGTGCCAACCAAGGTTGGCACCTGCCAGACCCAGGCAGAGT
>NZ_JBYTEK010000051.1:0-4415 GCF_058783335.1 Stenotrophomonas sp. FW305-C-20-S1
TGCTCGTGTGCGCTGTCCTGCGCACACGGCAAGACCGGGGTTGGGCGTCCTGCCCAACCCGCCCGAGGCATGCCTCGAGCCCATGGCGCTCACGCCCCCGCAACCGGACCCACCCCGCCTTCGACAGATCGCCGCGATCTGCCGGAATGGCATGGTCCGCTCTTGGTAGGTGTCGACCTTGGTCGACACGGCATGCCCTGCTATAGGTGGGTGTCGACCTTGGTCGACACGGTAGATCCACGCCATGCATGGATGGAGCTGGATGACACGGACATGGGGTCAGAGCCCCTTCTCCTGTGGAAAAGGGATCCGACCCCGCGCGCTCAGATCTCCACCTGCGCGCCCAGCTCGACCAGGCGGTTACCCGGAATCCGGAAGAAGCCCGTCGCCGGGGCGGCGTTCCTGTGCATCAGCGCGAACAGCTTGTCGCGCCAGATCGGCATACCACGGTTGGCGGTGGCGACGATGGTCTCGCGGCTGGCGAAGAAGGTGGTGTCCATCGGGTCGAAGTAGATGCCACCGTGGTCGCACGAGCGCATCAGCGCCAGCGGTACGTCGGGGGTCTCCATGAAGCCGAAACGCACGTAGACCCGATAGAACTCATCGCCCACCGATTCGATCTTCAGGCGCTGCCCTTCCGCCGCGTACGGCACCGGCAGGGTCACCACGTGCAGGAACACGTTGCGCTCGTGCAGCACCTTGTTGTGCTTGAGGTTGTGCATCAGCGCATGCGGGGCCACGGTCGGGTCGGCGGTGAGGAACACCGCGGTGCCGGGTACGCGTACCGGCGGCGCCAGCATCAGGCCCGGCAGGAAGGTGTCGATGCGGATGCCGTCCTTGCGGATCTCGTCGCGCAGCAACTCGCGGCCACGGCGCCAGGTGCGCATCATGGTGAACAGGAAGATGCCCAGCACCACCGGGAACCAGGCGCCCTGCAGCAGCTTGGCGCCGTTGGCGATGACAAAGCCCAGATCGATGATGAAGAACACCACGCACAAGGGCAGGATCCAGTTGCGTGCCTTGGGCCACAGCGAACGTGCAACCAGGGCCAGCAGCAGGGTATCGATCAGCATGGTGGCCGACACCGAGATGCCGTAGGCCACGGCCAGGTTGGACGAGCTGCGGAAGGCCAGCACCAGGCCGATCACCATCACCGCGATGCCCCAGTTGATGCCGGGGATGTAGATCTGGCCGATGGTGTCGTGCGAGGTGTGCTTGATGCGCATGCGCGGGATGTAGCCCAGCTGCATGGCCTGGCGCGAGACCGAGAACGCACCGGTGATCACCGACTGCGAGGCGATCACCGCCGCCATCGTGGCCAGGATGATCATCGGGTACAGCGCCCACGACGGCACCGCTTCGAAGAACGGGTTCTTGACCGCCTCGGGATGGTTGAGCACCAGCGCGCCCTGCCCCAGGTAGTTCAGCACCAGGCAGGGCAGCACGAAGAAGTACCAGGCGTGGCGGATCGGCTTGGCACCGAAGTGGCCCATGTCGGCGTACAGCGCCTCGCCACCGGTCACCGCCAGCACCACCGCGCCGAGGATGAAGATGCTGTGCCAGCCGTGCTCCATGAAGAAGCGGATCGCCCACCACGGGTTGAACGCCTTCAGCACTTCCGGCGCGTCGACGATGTTGTAGATGCCGATCGCGGCCAGCGAAATGAACCAGATCGAGGTGATCGGGCCGAACAGCTTGCCGATCTTCGCGGTACCGAAGCGCTGCACCGCGAACACGGCCAGCAGCACCACCACGGTGATCGGCACGATGAAGGCGTGCAGCCCCGGCGCGGCAACCTCCAGGCCTTCAACCGCACCCAGCACCGATATCGCCGGGGTAATCACCCCATCGCCGAAGAACAGCGAGGCGCCGAAGATGCCGAGGATGCCGACCACGTAGGCCGAGCGCGACCCGTTGCGCAGCGTGCGCTGGGTCAGCGCCATCAGCGCCATGATGCCGCCCTCGCCGTCATTGTCGGCGCGCATGATGATGGTCACGTACTTCAGGGTGACCACGATGTTCAGCGCCCAGAACGCCAGCGACAGCACGCCCAGCACGGTGTCGTGGTCGCTGTTGAGCCCGTAGTGCGGCGAGAACGCCTCCTTCAGGGTGTACAGCGGGCTGGTGCCGATATCGCCGAAGACCACGCCGATCGCACCGATGATCAGCGCCAGGCCCCCGGCGGGGGGAGCGTGACCATGGCCACCGTGGGCGGCGGTGTGCGGGGTTTGACTGCTGGACATGGGGCTCCTGGCGAAGCTCAGGGTGTAATGGGGAAGGAAACGGAGCGGCTCAGCGCAGCGCCGACTGCAGGGCCTTGCGGATGACGGTGGCCACTTCGTCGCCCTCGTTGAAGGCCTCGCGCGCCATCCGCGCCGCCTCGGTGGGCTTGTAGCCCAGCTGCTGCAGCGCCACGGTGGCATCGGACAGCGGATCGGCCGGGGCCGGGCCACTGCCGGTGGGCAGTGCGCCACCGGCACCGAACTGCGCCGCGCGGTCACGCAGTTCCAGCACCATGCGCTCGGCGGTCTTCTTGCCGATGCCGGGGATGCGGGTCAGCGCGGTGATGTCGCCGGCCTGGACCATGCGGGCGAATTCTTCGACGGTGACCCCGGACAGCACAGCCAGCGCGATCTTCGCGCCGATGCCGCTGACCTTCTGCACGTCGCGGAACAGGCGGCGCTCGCCTTCGCGCAGGAAGCCGTACAGCGAGACGCTGTCTTCCTTCTGCGAATAATGGGTGTACAGCGTGACCTCACGGCCCAGCTCGGGCAGGTCGTAGAAGGTGCTCATCGGCGCCTCCAGCTCGTAGCCCACCCCGTTGACGTCCACCACCAGCCACGGCGGCGCCTTGTAGGCGACGATTCCGCGCAGTCGACCGATCATTGCGTGCAGCTCCTCATTTGCGGCCCCACGCCTGGCGGGCAGTCAGCCCCAGGCGGTTGGCCGTTGCCCTTACGTGGGCATGGGTGATGGCCACGGCCAACGCGTCGGCCGCGTCGGCCTGCAGCTTGGTTTTCAGGTTGAGCATGAGCCCGACCATGTGTTGAACCTGTTGCTTTTCGGCGCCGCCACGACCGACCACCGCCAGTTTGATCTCGCTGGCGGCGTACTCGTGCACCGGCAGGTCGCGCAGCACCACCGCCGAAATCGCCGCGCCACGGGCCTGGCCCAGCTTCAGCGCCGAATCGGGGTTGCGCGCCATGAACACCTTTTCGATGGCCACTTCCTGCGGCTGGAACTCCAGGCACAGCTCTGCCAGGCCCAGCACCAGCAGCTTCATGCGCTGCGGGAAGTCATCGGCACCGAGCAGCACCAGCGGCTGGTGATGCACGTGGCTGACCCGGCCGCTGGCATCGACATCGATGATGCCGACCCCGGTCCGTTGTGAACCCGGGTCGATGCCGAGAATGCGGGTCATGCGGCACACGCGCGCAGGCCGCTGATCCGGGAAGGACGCATGCGGCGGTGATGGCTGGAAACGTCTGGGGTCATCATGGTCCGCATTGTCCGCTCACCGGCCGCCAAAGGCGACCGGCGCAGCGTCCGTTCAGGCGTAGGCGTCCGCGCCGAGATCGGCGTTGGAGTACACGTCCTGCACGTCGTCGAGGTCTTCCAGCATGTCCAGCAGCTTCTTGACCTGCAGGACGGTGTCGCCCTCGACCTTGATGTCGTTGTCGGCGCGGAAGGTCAGCTCGGCATGGTCCGGCGTGCGGCCAGCCGCCTGCATCGCATCCTTGACCGCGTGGAAGCTGTCCGCAGCGGTGAGCACGTCGATCGCGCCGTCCTCCGGGTAGACCACGATGTCATCGGCACCGGCCTCGATGGCCGCTTCGGAGATGGCGTCCTCATCGGCGCCGGCGCCGTAGTGCAGCACGCCCACGCGCTTGAACATGAAACTGACCGAGCCTTCGGTGCCCATGTTGCCGCCGCACTTGCTGAACGCATGGCGGACATCGGCCACGGTGCGCACGCGGTTGTCGGTCAGGCAATCGACGATGACGGCCACGCCACCGGGCGCGTAGCCCTCGTAGCGGATCTCTTCGTACTCGACGCCTTCCAGTTCACCGGTGGCCTTCTTGATGGCGCGCTCGATCACGTCCTTGGACATGTTCGCGGTCAGCGCCTTGTCCACGGCTACACGCAGGCGCGGGTTGTTGTTGGGGTCGCCTCCACCGCCGCGGGCGGCCACGCCGATCTCACGGATGATCTTGGTGAAAATCTTGCCGCGCTTCGCGTCAGACGCGTTCTTGCGGTTCTCGATGGAGGGGCCTCTACCCATGGGTCTTTCCGTACTTTCTTTTCTGGCTCCTTCCTTTCTCTTCTCCCCCTCTTCCTCTTCCTCCTCCCCCTCCTTCTTTTCTCTCTCTTTTTTCTCCTTCTCCTTCCCCCTTTTTTTTTTTTTTTTTTTTTTT
>NZ_JBYTEK010000051.1:4425-23789 GCF_058783335.1 Stenotrophomonas sp. FW305-C-20-S1
GGCATGGCCCGGCGCTACCGGGGGTGCACCGCCGTGGTAGCGCCGGGCCATGCCCGGCGAACCGCCTTACGCGGCGGCGGCGTCCCGGCCATGGTCGAACTGGCCATGGCGGAGGAAATGCGCGGTCTGCCGCGCGGCATCGGGCGACACCACCAGGCCGCTGTGGCTGGTGCGCACCACGCAGTGGTCGGCCAGGCCCGGCAGGCGGGTCTCGGCCAGCGCCACGGTACCGTCGGAATCGTCATCCAGCGCCCCGAGCAGGCTGCCCAGCCCATGTGGCACCGAGCCGGCGATCAGGCCGACTGCGGCCTTGCCCTGCCAGTCCGGCAGCCCGTCCAGCAGCAGCTCGCTGCTGCGGCCCAGGGCCAGGCCCCAACCATGTTCGGACAACGAGCGCGCGGTGCCACTGCCCCGCAGTGGCGAGCCCAGGCAGACCACGCGCTGCACGGGCAACTGCGGCTGCCGGCGCAGGGCTTCCAGCGCCAGCAGGCCACCCAGGCTGTGCCCCACCAGGGACAGCGGGCCAGCATCTGCCAGCCGCTCCAGCAACTGCGGCACGGCCACATCAGGACCGCCAAATACGGACGAGTAGCCAAAGGTATGGACCTGGAAGCCGCGCGCGCGCAGGCGCCAGGCCAGCGGCCCGACCCAGGCACGGGCATTCCAGATGCCATGCAACAACAGAACGGGGGGAGTCATGTGCAACAGCCTGGCGGTCAGCGGGGCGGAACTACGGTGATTGAACAGAAGCCAGGGGCAAGCGGCGGTGAACGGTTTCAGGCCGGATGCGGCAGACGGCGCAGGATGAACTCAAGATCGTTGGTATCGCCCACCGGGAACAGGTACTCACCGGCCTTTTCAAAACCATACCGGGCATAGAAGCGCTGCGCGCCGAAGTTTTCCGACCACACGCCCAGCCACAGCGTGCGCGGGCCGTCGTGCTCCAGCCAAGCCAGCGCGGTTTCCAGCAGGCGGCTGCCCCAGCCGCAGCTCTGCTGCGTCTTGATCAGGTACAGGCGCTTGAGCTCGCCGTCACCGGGCTTCACGTCCGGATGCGGCAACCCACAGGGTCCGGCGGCGGCATGGCCGACCGCCTCCCCGTCCAGCTCCAGGAGCCACACCGCGTAATCGGGGTGGGCCAGGATCGTGCGCTGACGCTCGACCGTGTAGGCCTCGTCGATGAAGTCCTGCAGGTCCTGCGGCGGATACAGATGGCCGAAGGTTTCGGTGAACGTGCATGCGGCCAGCGCCGACAGGGTCGGCGCGTCGTCCACAGTGGCGCGGCGGATCGAATACATGGGTCGAGTTGACGTCAGGACCACGGTTCGGGTCAAGCCCGCTCCGCCGGTTCCTTGTCGTCTTCTTCCTCTTCCTCTTCTTCGTATTCCTCGTCGTCCTCTTCTTCCTCGCCGTCTTCCTCTTCTTCGCCTTCCTCGTCCTCGTCGTACTCTTCCTCTTCGTCGTCTTCGTAATCCTCGACGCCGAAGTCTTCACCGTCCCAGCGGCCTTCGCCGTCGGCGACGAAGGTCAGGGCCATGGCCGACGGGTTGGTACCGACACGGACCAGCCAACCACCGAAGACACGTGCACGCTCGGTGACCAGGTTGGCCTCGGAGCCTTCATTGCCCAGCTTTTCCCACTCCAGCGAAAACGCAAACTCGGTCATTGCCTGGATCTCCTGATCAGTTTTTCTTGGGGCGAACCTGGATGTGCACTTCGGCCAGCTGCTCGTCGACGATCGGCGACGGCGCGTCGGTCATCAGATCCTGCGCACCGGTGGTCTTCGGGAACGGGATGACGTCGCGGATCGACTCGGTACCGGCCATCAGTGCGGCGATGCGGTCGATGCCGAAGGCGATGCCACCGTGCGGCGGCGCGCCGTAGTTCAGCGCGTCGAGCAGGAAGCCGAACTTGGCGCGGGCTTCTTCGGCACCGATGCCGAGCAGTTCGAACACCGCGCTCTGCATGTCGGGGCGGTGGATACGGATCGAACCGCCGCCGATTTCATTGCCGTTGAGCACCATGTCATAGCCGCGCGAAACGGCAGTCTTGGCGTGCGCGCGCAGGTCGGCGATGTCGTCCACGGCCGGCGCGGTGAAGGGGTGATGCAGGGCGACGTAGCGCTGGGCTTCCTCGTCCCATTCGAACATCGGGAAGTCGGTGACCCACAGCGGCGCCCAGCTGTCGGCGACCAGACCGAAGTCCTTGCCGGCCTTCAGGCGCAGCGCACCCATGAAGTCGGACACCTTGTTGTAGCCGCCGGCACCGAAGAACACGATGTCGCCGTTGCCGGCGCCGACATGGGCGACCAGGGCGGCGAAGCCCTCTTCACTGAAGAACTTCTGGATCGGCGAGCTGATTTCACCGTTCTCGCCCACCTTGATGTAGGCCAGGCCCTTCGCACCGTACTTGGCGGCGTGCGCGGCGTACTCGTCGATCTGCTTGCGCGACAGGCTGGCACCACCGGGGATGCGCAGGGCGGCGACGCGGCCATCGGCATCATTGGCAGCAGCGGTGAACACCGGGAATTCGCTGGTCTTGACCAGCTCGGCCACGTCCACCAGTTCCAGCTCGATGCGCAGGTCAGGCTTGTCCGAACCATAGCGACGCATCGCCTCGGCCCAGGTCATGCGCGGGAAGCTGGCATCCAGTTCGACGTCGACCACTTCCTTGAAGATGGCGCGGATCATGTCTTCGACGAAGTCCTGCACGTCGCGCTCGCGGACGAAGGCGAACTCCATGTCCAGCTGGGTGAATTCCAGCTGGCGGTCGGCACGCAGGGCCTCATCGCGGAAGCAGCGCGCGATCTGGTAGTAGCGGTCGAAGCCGGCCACCATCAGGATCTGCTTGAACAGCTGCGGGCTCTGCGGCAGGGCATAGAACTCGCCCGGGTGCATGCGCGCCGGCACCAGGAAGTCGCGTGCGCCTTCCGGAGTGGCCTTGGTCAGGATCGGCGTTTCGATGTCCTGGAAGCCCTTCTCGTCCAGGTGGCGGCGCAGGGCCTGCACCAGCTTGATGCGGGTGCGCTGCATGCGCTGCATCTCTGGACGACGCAGGTCCAGGTAGCGGTACTTCAGGCGGGTTTCTTCGCCCGGGTTCTCGTGGGCGTGGAACGGCAGCGGCGCGGCCTTGTTCAGCACGGTGATGGCGGTGGCGATCACTTCCACCTTGCCCGTGCGCAGCTTGTCGTTGACCGCGTGGCGGGCACGTACCACGCCTTCCACCTGCAGCACGTCCTCATAGCCCAGCGAGGCGGCCACGGCGAACACTTCGGCGTTGTCGAGCTCCACCGTCACCTGCACGATGCCTTCATGATCGCGGAGATCGATGAAGCAGACGCCGCCCTGGTTACGGGCCACGTCGGTCCAGCCGGCGAGGGTGACAGTCTGGCCAATCAGGGTCTCATCGACCAGGCCGCAGAAGTGGGTACGCATGGGGGGAAAGCTCCGCTGGAGAACGCCGGCGCCTGATGGGGGCCGGAAAGCCTCTTATTCTGCGGCCGAGGCCCCGGCCGGGGCAAATGCGGACGGTCACGCGGGCTTGATCGCCCCCGTCCTTATAGTCGCGCACCTACTCCCGTATGGGGATGTCGCCATGAAACCGCAGTCCCTGGCCAGCCTGGCCGTGATCCTTGGCAGCTTTACCGCGCTCGCCCTGCACTCCGCCCCTGCCGCCGCGCAGGACGGGGTGGTCCGCTGCGAGAGCCAGAACAACCGCGAACGCGTCTGCAACACCGGCTGGCGCGATGCCCGGCTGGTCCGCCAGCTGTCCGGCTCGGCCTGTGTGGAAGGCCGAACCTGGGGCACCCGCAATGGCAGCATCTGGGTCAACAACGGCTGCCGCGCCGAATTCACCCAGGGCCGAGGCGGCTGGGGTGGCGGCAACGGCGGCGGTTGGGGTGGTGGCAACGGCAACGGCAACAGCGGCACCGTGCGCTGCGAAAGCCAGGACAACCGCGAACGCAGCTGCCCGGTGGGCTGGCGCAACGCACGCGTGGTCCGGCAGATCTCCGGCACGCAGTGCGTGGAAGGCCAGAACTGGGGCGTGCGCAACGGCGCGATCTGGGTCAACCGCGGCTGCCGCGCCGAGTTCGCCGAGGCCCGCGGTGGCTGGGGCGGCGGCAATGGTGGGGGCAATGGCGGCGGCTGGGGTGGTGGCAACAGCAACTACACCGTGACCTGCAGCAGCAACAACAACCGCCAGCAGAGCTGCAACTGGGATGAACGCCAGGGCCGGCCTGTGCTGCAGCAGCAGCTGTCCGGCAGCGCCTGCCAGGAAGGCCGGACCTGGGGCTACTCGCGCGGCAACGTGTGGGTCAGCAACGGCTGCCGGGCGCGCTTCGGCACGCGTTGAGGGGTAGCGCCGGGCCATGCCCGGCGAGCGCAGCGGCAGGGTCTCCGCTTGAAAGCCGCCGGGCATGGCCCGGCGCTACCGGGCTGTCCGCGGCAGCATGCCAGGGGGGCCGATCAGGGTGCCGGCGCCGCTGCATCACCCCAGGGCGCCGGCGGTAGCGCGACCGGCTTGCTGAGATCGAACTCGACCCGGAAACGGCGCCCTTCCGGGCGCGTCAACTCATAGACGAAACGCTGGTCCGGCTCGATCTCCATCGCCCAGGTGTTGTGGGTTGAAGCCAGCATGTCGGCACGGCGGAACATCGCCACCGATTCGCCATCGGCGGGGAACTGCTGGCGTTCGGCGGTGCCCGGCGGCTTGCTGTCACCGCCGTACAGGGTGATCGCATCGGGACTGCCATCGGCGTGGCGATGGTCGTGCTTCAGGCGCAGCCCGTGCTCGGTGCGGGTCAACACCCAGGTGCGCGAATGGTCATCGCCGACGTGGAACGGGATGCGCAGCTCATGGCCCGGGTCGGCGCAGCCCCGCACGTGCATCACCAGCTTCTGCCCGGCGAAGGGGTCTTTACCGGTAGGGGCCGGCGTGTCTTCCACCACCTTGCCCTCGTACGCCTGGCCACAATGGGCAGCAACCGCGGCCATGAAGGCGTCGGCCGGCGCGGTCGACAGATCGTGGTTGACCGTATGCGATGGCTGCGAGCAGGCGGCGAGGCCGAGCAGGGCGAAGGCGGAAGCAACAGCGGCGATCGGTTTCATGCCCCAACCCTAACGGCCATGGCCGGCAGGCGCAAACCGTGCCGGCCGACCATCACGGGCAGATCAGTGGCGCAGCCAGACCTTGCAGTCACCGATTTCCTGCATCTGCGCGCCCTGCGAATAGCGCTGCACGATCGCAGCCTGCCATTGCGCGCGCTGCGGGGTGCTGCCCAGGCCGTTGGGGCAATTGACCAGTGCCACCAGCGGCAGCCCGCCCAAAGCGTCATCATTGCCGGCGAGTGCTTCCAGCGCCGGATCCGACGCCCAATCGGGAATCATCACCGCGCGACGGCCTGACCGATATGGCAGCGCCGAAGACCAGTCGTCGCCGAAGGCCATCACCACGCCCTGCTCGGGCGTATCGGACCGGATCAAGTCAGCGATCTGCGAGATCGTGGTCGGCTCGCGCGCCTCCTTCATGTCCTTCAGCGACTTCACCAGCCCAAACCCCACCGACAGCAGGCACAGGAAGATCGCCAGAGCCACACCTCGACCCGGCTTGCCGGCCGCTTCGCCGCGCTGGATCACCCACCACAGCACCAGGCCGACGATGGACGTGGCAAACACGAGCTGGGCGAACTGATAGTACGGGTGCACCACCTGCAGGTTGGTAAACACCGCCATCGGCATCAGGTAGGCCAGCAGCAGTACGACCACCGGTGCGCGGATCTGCCGGATCGACAGCCCCGCGATGAGGAAGATCAGGAACACCCAGTTGGAGCCCACTGGCCCCGAGAAGCGCTTCTTGAAGATCGTGCCCCACCACGTCGCAGGGTCCAGGCGCTGCTGGAGGGTGCCGTAGTTGAATCCGGCCAGCCCTTCGGAGGTCACCTGCACGCCCAGTGCGGACTGGGCCTTGAGCGCGTCGGCATGCTGCAGCCAAAGGACGATGGCCAGCAGAGCGGCCAGGGCCGCCAGCGCGCCCCCGGCCAGCAGCTTCCAGTGTGTGGCCAGCCAGTGAGGGCGCCAGCCGTGCTCGCGCAACACCATCCAGGCAACGGCCAGCACGGTGAAGGCAGCGAAGCCGAAGAAAGTGGTGATCTTGATAAGTGCGCCCAGCATCGCAGCGACGATGGCCACCAGCCCCACCCACGCCCTCGGCTGCACATGCAGACGTGCCATGGCCCAGACGAACAGCAGGCCGAAGAATACCGCCGTCGATTCGATCATCACCGAGCGGCCCCAGAACTGGGCCAGCGGCGATACGGCGAAGGCGCCGGCAAGGCACAGCGCCAGCACGCGATCCGGACGAACCACCAGGCTGATGCGGTAGACCATCCAGATGCAGCCGACGTGGAATACGGTGGAAACCAGCCGGCCACTGTTGTCCGCGCTGATGCCGGTGGCGCTGGACAACACCGCGGCCAGCCACTGGTAGAGCGGGAATTCGAAGGGAATCGACCACGGCGCACCGAGCACCGGTGTCAGGTAGTCAAGCCACGGGCCACCGCGCACCATCCAGTCGATCGACAGCGCAGTCTGCGTCTGTCGGAATCCCGAGGCATCGACCGGTGGCATCGACCAGCTGTATCCGAACAGGATCAGCAATGCGAAGGCAGAGAACCAAAGCAGGATCCGGCCTGGCAGCAGTTTACGATCGAGGTTCACGTCCTGGGTCACGCCTGCAGCTCCTGGGATATCCGACGTACCGGAACCGGCACATCGCGGGGCGCGCAGTGTCACGTGCCGCGCGTCCACAACGCAAGCCTGCTGATGCCCTGCGCAGCCTCAACGCGATGCAGCGGCTGACGGCGGATCGGCAGCAACCACGTCCGTCGCTGCCACCGGCGCATCTTTGCCCTGCCCTGCCGGCTCCTGCTCGACCGGATCGACATCGAACGGCGTGCGGAACACCAGCGAGGGCAGCAGCGTGGTCAAGGCGGCATACAGCAGCAGCGCGCCGAACAGCACCGCGGGAATCTGGAAGCGATCGCGCATGATCGCGGCCAGCACCAGGGTGAAGATCAGCGTCGGTGCCAGCGCCAGCGATACGCGCAGGCTGCTGCGGAAGCTCTCGCCGAACATCACGCGGCGCTGCAGCCAGACCACTGCGATGCGCAGCGGCAGCACCACCAGGGTGATGACGATGCCCAGCCCCAGCGCCTCCCAGCTCAGCGCTTCGCTGGGCACCTTGGTGCCGGCGTTGAAGAAGTAGAACGGCACGAAGAACGAGGCGAACAGACGCAGCGCATGCAGGTTTTCGTGCGAGGCCAGCAGCGGCATGCGCTGGTGCAGCAGGCGCGCGACCAGGCCGGCAATGAAGGCGCCAACCAGGTAGTACACGCCCAGCAGGTAGGTGATGTACGCCGCCACCATGCCCACCATCACCAGCAGTGAGAATTCCGAGCCCGGCGCATGCGGCGCGACCCAGCGACCAAGCGCGATGAACAGCAGCGGCAGGCCGATCATCATCGCCAGCAGGGCCAGGCTGGACAGCGCCATGTGCCCGGGATCGCCAGCCTGCAGCACGATGAACAACGCCGCCAGGGCCAGCAGTTCGCCGGCGATGGCCTTGCTGGTGACCCAGAACCGCTCGTCCTCGCTCAGCCCCAGCCGCGACAGCGAATCCATGATGAAACCGGTGGAGGGGGTCAGCAGCGCAAGCGCCAGCAACCCGGCCGCCTGCCATGGCAGGCCGGCGTAACGCCAGGCCAGCCAGCCGACGCCGAACAGGGTCGCACTGCGGATCAGCAGATGCGCCAGCAGCGGCCACATGCCGCGCCGCAGGGCCTGCAGGTCAACTTCCAGGCCGGCGAACAGGAACAGTGAGGAGATGCCCAGCGTGGCCAGCAGTGCGATGACCGCGTCGTGCGCCTGGTCGCCCAGCCAGAGCATGCCGATGATGCCGAACAGCAGGCAGGTCAGCGGCGCCGGCAGGCTGAACCGCTGCAGCGCGCGCGGGATGACCAGCAGCGCGAAGATCAGCAGCAGGTAGACCAGTTCATGGCTCATCGGGGGACTTCCGTGTGGATCGAACGCGCGCAGGATGCGGGTTCGATCCGGATCGGGCAAGCCGGACACGGCTGAAAGTGTCCTCTCCTTTCGGCAGAGCGCCCTTCAGCGGATCAGCCCATCGGCGATCCGCCCGACCTGCGCAAGTACCGCCGCGCGCTGTTCGAAGCTGATCGTGCCCGCCTGCAGATAGGCGGTCAGGACCCAGGGCGAACCGCCCTGCACCGGCCACAACACGGCGATGTCGTTGCGGGCGTCTTCGCCATTGCTGCCGGTCTTGTCGCCCACCCGCCAGCGCTTGCCCAGGCCCGCACGAAGGCAGGCATCGCCGGTTTCGTTGTCGATCAGCCAGTCGGCCAACTGCTGGCGTGAGGCAGGCCTGAGTGCATTGCCCAGCACCAGACGCTGCAGCGTCGATGCAATGGCCGCCGGCGTAGTGGTGTCGCGGGGATCATCGATGGCGAAGCTGTTCAGTTCCGGCTCCAGGCGATCGCTGCGGGTGATCGTGTCGCCGGTGGCGCGCAGGAATGCGGTCACCGCCGGCGGCCCGCCGATCGCTGCGAACAACAGGTTGGCGGCGGTGTTGTCGCTGGTGATCAACGTGGCCCGGCACAGGTCACGCACGGTCAGGTCCTTGCCGACGTGGCGGCGGGTGACCGGCGCGTGCTCCAGAAGGTCCTGGGTCCGCACCGGCAGGCGCCGGTCCAGCAGTGCCGGATCGCGCTCGGCCTGCTTTAGCACCGTGGCGGCCAGGACGCTCTTGAAGGTGCTGCACAGCGGGAAGCGTTCGTCTTGGCGATGGCCGAGGCGGCGACCACCGGCGCTGTCGAGCAGGGTTACGCCGAGTCGACCGCGGCACGCCTTTTCCAGTGCGGCGAAGTCGGCGGCGGCGGCGATGGCGGCATCGACCGATGTGGTGGGCATGGTGGCGGGTGCGGCAGCCCGGGCCAGCAGCGGCAACGCAAGGGTGGAGGCGACTGCGGCACTACTGAACTGCAGGAATCGACGACGGGCAAGCATGCGGAATCCTCGTGGAAGCTGTCCCGATTATTGAAAGGGTCGGCAAAGGCGACCAGCGCGTTTTTTCAGCGTCAGCCATGAGATTAATTCATGCATGACGCATTAAACCCTTTATTTATCCAACGCCCATGGCAAGGCGCTACCATCAGCCATCATCCTGCCTCACACGTCCCCATGCTGCACCCCACCCTTTCGCTGAATGCGTTGCGCGCCTTCGAAGCGGCTGCCCGGCACCAGAATTTCACCCGGGCCGCCCTGGAACTCTGCGTCAGCCAGGCGGCGCTGAGTCACCAGATACGCGGACTGGAGGACCGGCTGGGTATCCGCCTGTTCCACCGCCTGCCCCGCGGCGTGGCGTTGACCGAGGAAGGAGCAGCCCTGTACCCGGTGCTCAATGAATCCTTCGAGCGCATTTCAGCCAGCATCGCCCGCTACACCGGTGGCCCGGCGCGGGAAGTGCTGACGATCGGCGTGGTCGGCACCTTCGCCACCGGCTGGCTGCTGCCGCGGCTGGCCGCGTTCGATGCGGCCCACCCGGATATCGAACTGCGGCTGCAGACCCACAACAACCGCATCGACCTGGCCGGTGAAGGCCTGGACCTGGCGATCCGTTTCGGCGATGGCGACTGGCAGGGACAGGCCTGCACGGCGATCCTGGACGCGCCGTTCGCGCCGTTGTGCGCGCCGGCACTGGCGCGGCGGCTGAAGCATCCGCGCGACCTGGCGGCCTTGCCGCTGCTGCGTTCGTACCGCAGCGACGAATGGCCACGCTGGCTGCAGATGGCCGGGGCCAACGGCGTGGAAGCGCGCGGACCGGTGTTCGATTCGTCCTTGACGCTGGCGGTGGCTGCGGCCGGTGGCGCAGGCGTTGCCCTGCTGCCGCTGCGCATGTTCGAAGCGGACCTGGCCGAGGGCCGGCTGCTGCAGCCGTTTGCCACCACGCTGGAGCTGGGTCGCTACTGGCTGACCCGTCTGCGCTCGCGTGCCGAACGGGAACCGGCCAAGCGGTTCCGCGAATGGCTGCAGGCGCAGGGATGAAACACGCGCGCCGCGGGTAGCGCCGGGCCATGCCCGGCGAGCGCAGCGGTTGGAAGAAGCTGCCGGGCATGGCCCGGCGATACCGATGGAATCAGGACTCCAGCAGTTCCATCCAGGCCGCTTCGGCCTTTTCCAGCTGTGCGGCGGCGGCTTCGCGGTCGCGGCCGAGCACGGCCATGCGCGTGGCATCGGCATAGTTGCTCGAGTCGGCAAGCTGCCGGTCCAGTTCGGCCAGCACACCTTCCAGCTCGGCGACTTTGGCTTCGGCGCTGGCCAGCTTGTGCGGGTTGACCGGCTTCTTCTGCACCACCTGCGCGACCGGTGCGGTCGTGACCACCACCGGTTCCTCCACCTGCTCCATGCGTGCCTTGGTGCCCTGCGCCTGCGGGCGCGTGCGCAGCCAGGCGGCGTAGGCATCGAGGTCACCATCGAAGGGTTCGACCACGCCGTCGGCCACACGCCAGAAGGTGTCACAGACCAGGCCGATCAGGTGGCGGTCATGCGAAACCATCACGATCGCGCCGTCGAAATCGGCCAGGGCTTCGGCCAGGGCTTCGCGCATTTCCAGGTCAAGGTGGTTGGTCGGTTCGTCCAGCAACAGCACGTTCGGCTGCTGCCAGGCGATCAACGCCAGCGCCAGGCGTGCACGCTCGCCACCGGAGAAACCATCCACCGGTTCAAAGGCACGGTCGCCCGGGAAATTCCACTTGCCGAGGAAATCGCGGAACGACTGGTTCGGTGCATCCGGGGCCAGGTCGCGGAAGTGCTCCATCGGCGACTGGCCTTCATGCAGCGACTCGACCGTGTGCTGGGCGAAGTAGCCGATGCGCAGGTCCGGGTGCGCGGCGCGCTCGCCGGCAATCGGTGCCAGTTCGCCCACCAGGGTCTTCACCAGGGTGGTCTTGCCGGCGCCGTTGGGGCCCAGCAGGCCGATGCGCTGGCCCGCTTCCAGGCCGAAGCCGACGTTGTGCAGGATCACCGAATCGCTGCCGTAGCCGGCCTCGACGTGGTTCAGGCGGATCAGCGAGAACGGCAGCTTGGCCGGCGGTGCGAACTCGATGCGGAACTCGCGCTCGGCGCGCACCGCCTCGGTACCGGCCAGCTTGGCCAGGCGCTTCATCCGGCTCTGTGCCTGTGCGGCCTTGCTGGCCTGGGCCTTGAAGCGGTCGATGAAGCTCTGCAGGTGGGCGCGCTCGGCCTGTTCCTTCTCATGCGCGATCTGCTGCTGGCGCAGCTGTTCGGCGCGCTGGCGCTCGAAGTCGGTGTAGCCGCCCGGGTAAAGCTTGGCGCCACCACCGTGCAGGTGCAGGGTGTGGGTGGCCACGTTGTCGAGGAACTCGCGGTCATGCGAGATCAGCAGCAGGGTGCCGGGGTACTTCAGCAGCCACTGTTCCAGCCAGTACACCGCGTCCAGATCCAGGTGGTTGGTCGGTTCGTCCAGCAACAGCAGGTCGCTGGGCATCATCAGCGCGCGGGCCAGGTTCAGGCGCACGCGCCAGCCGCCGGAGAACGAGGACACGGCGCGGTGGTGCGTTTCGGCAGGGAAGCCCAGGCCATGCAGCAGCTTGCCGGCACGTGCTTCGGCGTCGTAGGCGTTCAGCTCGGCCATGCGCGTATGCGCCTCGGCCACCGCTTCCCAGTCTTCGCGGGCGGTGGCGTCGGCTTCGGCAGCCAGCACCGCAGCCACTTCGATGTCACCGCCCAGCACGAAGCTCAGCGCCGGGTCCGGCAGGGACGGGGTTTCCTGGGCAACGCTGGCGATGCGGATCTTGCCCGGCAGGTCGACGTCACCCTTGTCGGCCTCCAGTTCGCCCTTCACCGCCGCGAACAGGCTGGACTTGCCAGCACCGTTGCGGCCGACCACGCCTACCCGGTAACCGGCATGCAGGGTCAGGTCGACATTGGACAACAGCAGCCGCTCGCCGCGGCGCAAGGCGAAATTACGAAGCGAAATCATGGGGGGAGGCGTCCATATAACCGAATGGAATGTGCTGGTAAGCACTGTTCCTGCGACGCAATTCTAACGTTAACGAATACTTGACGCGCCCCGGGATGCGCGACGGCCGACGTTCCTCTCTCCCACGTCCTGTCCGCGCGCCTCCCGGGCCCCTCCCCCGTCACCGCCTGTCGCAGCTAAATGGTTGCTGCTGCAACGTTTTTTCTGATGACCGGCATTTGACAGGCACTGAATATCCCGTTAATTCCTGTATTGCGCACCGCAACAACCGTCGTCCGCCTCACCCCCGTGATGTCGATTCCGGTGCCATCCCGCCAACCGGAGCCCCCTCCCGATGACCCGCAAGACCAGCCTGATCGCCGCCGCCGTCGCTGTCGCACTCGGTGGTTCTCCGTTCGTTGCCGCCGCCCAGCAGGCCGGCACCGCCGCCAACACCTTGGATACGGTGATCGTCACCGGCACCCGCGTGGCCGACCGCACGGTCGCCGAATCGCAGTCGCCGATCGACATCATCACCCCCGAGATCCTGCAGTCCACCGGTACCGGTGAGCTGGCCACCGCGCTGTCCCGCGCGCTGCCGTCGCTGAACTTCCCGCGCCCCGCGCTGACCGACGGCACCAGCGGTGTGCGCCCGGCACAGCTGCGCGGCCTGTCCCCGGACCAGGTGCTGGTGCTGGTCAACGGCAAGCGCCGCCACACCTCGGCGATGATCAACGTCAACGGCAGCATCGGCCGCGGTTCGTCGGCGGTGGACATCAACGCGATTCCGATCGCCGCCATCGAGCGCGTCGAGGTGCTGCGTGACGGCGCCTCGGCACAGTACGGTTCGGATGCCATCGCCGGCGTCATCAACATCGTGCTGAAGGGCAGCGGCAGCGGTGGCAGCCTGGCCGTCGACTACGGCCAGTATTCGGCCGGCGACGGCAACAAGTACCAGCTGTCCGGCGATACCGGCGTGGAATTCGGCAACGGCCGTGGCCGCGTGCACGTGGCCGGCCAGATCAGCCAGCAGGACGAGAGCGACCGCGCCGGCCCCTATCGCGGCACCACGCCGAACACCGTCAACTACCCGTCCGTGGGCCAGACCACCTTCATCGTCGGCGACCCGCGCGTGGACGCCACTGCGGCGTCGGCCAATGCCAGCTTTGATTTCAGCGACCACGTGACCGGCTATGCGAGCGCGCTGCTCAGCAACCGCGACATCACCTCGTTCGCGTTCTACCGTTCGCGCAACCACAACGGACAGACCGCGCTGCTGGCGCAGACCTACCCCGACGGCTTCGTGCCGGAGATCAACCAGTATTCCAAGGACCGCTCGCTGGTGGCCGGGGTCAAAGGCAACACCGACAACGGCTGGACCTGGGACCTGAGCCTGAACCACGGCGAGAACACCCTGGATTTCCACACCCGTAACAGCATCAACTACAGCCTGGGCGCGACCAGCCCGCGTTCGTTCTACGACGGCACGCTGAAGTACCAGCAGGACATCTTCAACGCCGATCTGACCAAGTCGCTGGACTGGGGCCTGGCCTATCCGGTCACGCTGTCCTTCGGCGGTGAGTACCGCCGCGAGAAGTGGGACCAGAACCCGGGCGAGCTGAATTCCTACACCGGCACCGGTGCGCAGGGCTTCGGCGGCTTCACCCCGACCAACGAAGTGCATACCGACCGCCACAACTACGCAGTCTATGCGGGCCTGGAAGCGGACCTGAGCGAGAAGTTCTCCGCCGGTGTCACTGGTCGTTACGAGGATTACTCGGACTTCGGCGACCGCTTCTCCGGCAAGCTGTCGGCGCGCTATGCCTTCACCGACAAGGTAGCGCTGCGTGCCACCGCCTCCAGCGGTTTCCGCGCACCGTCGCTGGCCCAGCAGGGCTACCAGGCGGTGACCAGCCAGTTCCTCAACGGCGTGTTCGTTGAACGCGGCACCTTCCCGACCACCAGCCCGGCCGCACAGGCACTGGGCGCGTCGCCACTGAAGGCCGAGACCTCCACCTCCTACAGCCTGGGCCTGGTGCTGCAGCCGGTGGATCGCCTGTACATCACCGTCGACGCGTACCAGATCGACATTGACGACCGCATCGCGCTGTCGTCCAGCATCAGCACCAATGCCGCCAGCAGCGCGCTGCTGACCACGCTCGGCCTGCCGCAGGTGACTGCGTTCTCGTACTTCACCAACGGCCTGGACACCCGCACCCGCGGCGTCGACTTCGTGTCCAGCTACACCGTGCCGTTCAGCGCCAGCAGCCTGGAACTGACCGCGGCCTACAGCTACAACGACACCGAAGTGCAGCGCGTGGGTGGCACGCCGGCGGTGTTCGGCACACTGGGCCTGACCCAGTCGCTGATCGGCCGCGATGAGATCGGCCGCATCGAGGACAGTTATCCGCGTGACAAGACGATCCTGAGTGGCACCTGGCGTTCGGATCACTGGGAACTGGGCCTGGCGGCGACCCGCTACGGCGAGTTCACGGTGCGCAACTCGGCCACCGCCGCGCGTGACCAGACCTACGGCGACAAGTGGGTGCTGGATGCCTCGGCCAGCTACAAGCCGAGTGCGAACTGGACGCTGACGGTGGGCGCCGACAACCTGCTGGACGAGTACCCGGACCGCACCGAGGACCTGCAGAACTCGACCTTCGGCATGCTGCCGTACAGCAACTACTCGCCGTTCGGCTTCAATGGCGCGTATGTGTACGGGCGGATCAAGTACAACTGGTAAGCGGTAATGCCGGCCGCTGGCCGGCATTCCCTCCCCGCATCTTTCACACCCGTCGGAATGATCCGGCGGGTGTTTTGTTTTGTGCTGCGGGCAAGTTTGTGCTGCGGGCAAGATCAGCCGTGCGGCTGGCAGTTGGACGTGTGACGTCCATCAGTAATCACACGGACAGACTCAAGACAGTTATCCAGACTGTCAAAATTCACGTTCACTTGAAGACCAGGGAGCATCCAGCTAGCGCTGCCAAATGTCCGTTCATCGTGCCAACGACTGGCTCTTTGGCCAATGCGTTCTTCGAGAATGGAAGGCGGATCATCGAACTGAAGACCGAATGGCAACGATCCAGCCCACGCTCTTGAGTTTCCCAGTCGATCGTGGATGAAACTGATACCGGTGCATACCGGACGCCCACCGAGCGTGCGCCGCTTGCTGTCGAAGTAGAGAATGAAGCCATGCTCGTCGGCCCTGTCAACGATCTCCCTGCTCGCCTCCGCAATCAGACTTGCAAGCCCAAATTCCCGGAACACGGCCTGAAAATGAGCATCGTCGGTCGATCTGCCGAGGGCAGCAACTACCTGCTCCGCTGAGGGGTACTCGCGCGTTGCCGGTGTGCGAGCCAATGGGCGCATGGGAATTCCCAAGCTGATATCAAAGATCCCACACGCTCCTGCCTGCTTGATGCATTGAGACTGATACGTCAGACGGATGCGGTAGTCAGGCAGCCACCACGCGTCGCGCCTGCCGGCGTGCAAGCTGTCCCCGAACCCCGCCGTAACGAGCCGTTCGCGTGCTTTCGTCCTGTCGTCCTCCCATTGCAGGCCAAACGGCAGATCGCCTTCGTACCTGCGTGTCACATCCGGAATGCCTGCCGTTACCGCAACATTGGTGAAAATCAGCTCCCCGCTCTTGTCGTGCGAAGCAACGGATCGCCCATTCCAGTAGTTGCGCTCACTGAAAGAAAAAAGCATGCCCTTACCACTTGCACGCAGGACTGCCTCATAAGGGCTTTTGGCGGGACGGGTCAGCTCTGGCCTGCGTCTGATGCCAAGCGCCTGGAGCATCGTGGTGACGGCCGGATCCGCAGCGCTTTCGCCAAAGAGGGTCGTTATCGCCTGTAGGTCCATTTCATTCAGTTCTCTTCCGGCAGCCCTAGACTGATACAGCGAAGTCCTTTTTCCCCGTCGTAGTCAACATCGAGATTCAGCTTTCCCAGCATCCATTCGTCGACGTTGCCAGAGAAGCCAAACACTGTTGGCGCGCCCAGATCGGCAGGTAGTTCTGACCTGACCTGATCCCTGGACATCAGGAAGTTCAAGCCGCAAGGAAGTGGCCCCGCATACTCGGTACCAGTGTCCTTCCGCCATCCCCAGAAGATAACGTCGGTGAGCGCCCACGGCCCATCATAGATGTCGTGATATGGCATCTCTGAAAGCAGGCCGACATCCTTGAATTCGAGTTGCAGTCCCGCAGCATCATCTGCCCAGATCCGGTGACCACTGACACCCAGGCGATAATCATCAAGGTTCTGAACCTGTATTCCGATCTTGGAAAAGACGATTCCAAGCTCCTGTGACTCTGAATCCCTGCCAAGCGCAGCGATGAACTCTTCGACTGTTGGATGATTCATGTTGATCCTTCGCTGTTACTTTTGTGGAGGAGGGCTGCGGAGAACCTACAGTTGCTGTTTACTACGATCGACGGGAATGCCAACGGATACACAGCGAAGCGAGTCTCCGGGACCACAGAAGTTAACTTTGAACTCCAAGCCGCCAATGCCCCATATATCCACATTGCCCGAGACACCCGCTACGGTGGGATTCCCCGCACTCAGGGCTGAAAATCGCTCCCTCACATGGTGACGCGACATTGAGAAATCCAGCCCATGGGGCAACGGGCCAGAGTAGGCATGTTTGTTTTTCCCAGATGCCCAGAACACTGCCGTCGTGAGTACCCAGGGCCCATCGTCCACGTCGTGGTACGGAATATCCGCCAGCATCCCGATATCCTCGAAATTCAACTGCAGCGTGCCTTCCTCGCCTGTCCAGATCCGCCTTCCAGTCAATTTCAACGGATTGTGGCTGACGTCGGCCTCGTCGATTTCAAGTTCCTGGAGTAACCGGGACAGGAACACCGAGCTGGTGTCCTGACCTATCGCCTGAATCACTAATTCAATGTCGGGAAGCTTCATGTGGTTGTTCACCCATGCGGTCTGAAAAGAGCAGGCCCAGCCTGGTTGGCAAGCAAAAGGGGCAATGAGCACATGGTGACGCGTGCGCGGCCCGGGAAAACTTCGGCCAGACCGCAGGCGTCTTGCCCAGAATGCGCGCCACCAGAATTACCTCCCGCCCTCGTATGTCAATGGATCGACTGAAAAGCCTTGGCGCACAGTGGCAAAGGGCCCTGCGATGGCACAGCTGCGTATCGAACCCATTACCCTTCCCGGGCCTGTCTCGGGTGGCATTGGTCTGGCTCCGGTTCACGATCCAGAGCAACTGGCCACCCCAAACAGGTCCGATCCCGACAGAGCCATCCTCGATCGCCCCGCACACGCCAGGTCGGACGCCGACCACTGATGGCTCCGCCCACGCAACGATCCGATACGCTGGCCGGGTTTGCCGTATCTGGCCGTATCGGTGAAAATCGGGGTACCCCCCTGTTTCCTGCGAGAGCCGATGCACCATGACACCGACCTGATCAACATCGTTGCCGTTGGTCTCGGGCTCGCCTTCATCTTCGGCGCGCTGGCCAACAAGCTCCGCTTGTCTCCTCTGGTCGGTTACCTGGTTGCTGGCATCTGCGTCGGTCCGTTCACGCCGGGCTTCGTCGCCGACCAGGCCTTGGCCAACCAGCTGGCCGAGCTGGGCGTGATGCTGCTGATGTTCGGCGTCGGCCTGCACTTCTCGCTGAAGGACCTGATGGCGGTCAAGGCCATCGCCATTCCCGGTGCCATCGGCCAGATCCTGGTCGCTACCCTGCTCGGCTGGGGCCTGGCGGCATTGATGGGCTGGCCGGTCATCCACGGCGTGGTGTTCGGTTTCGCGCTGGCCACGGCCAGTACCGTAGTGCTGCTGCGCGCGATGGAAGAGCGCCGCCTGCTGGAAACCCAGCGCGGCAAGATCGCGGTCGGTTGGCTGATCGTCGAGGACCTGGCCTGCGTGCTGGCACTGGTGATGATGCCGGTGATGGCCGGTGTGTTCGGGCCCGACGCGGCCAATGAACACCACACCCTCGGCAGCGTGCTGGCCAGCATCGGCTGGACGTTCGTGCAGCTGGGCCTGTTCGTGGCGGTGATGCTGGTGGTCGGCCGCCGGGTCATTCCGTGGATCCTGGAGCGCATTGCCGGTACCGGCTCGCGCGAACTGTTCACCCTGTCGGTGCTGGCGATCGCGCTGGGCGTGGCCTTCGGCTCGGCGATGCTGTTCGGTGTGTCCTTCGCGCTGGGCGCGTTCTTCGCCGGCATGCTGCTCAATGAATCGGAACTCAGCCACAAGGCGGCCAGCGATTCCCTGCCGCTGCGCGACGCGTTCGCGGTGCTGTTCTTCGTCTCGGTGGGCATGCTGTTCAATCCCGGCATCCTGATCGAGCACCCGTGGCAGGTGCTGGCCACCGCCGGCATCATCATGTTCGGCAAATCAGCGGCGGCGTTCTTCATCGTGCGCGCGTTCGGCCACCCCACCGGCACCGCGTTGACGATCTCGGCCAGCCTGGCGCAGATCGGCGAGTTCGCCTTCATCATTGCCGGCCTCGGCGTGACCCTGAAGATCCTGCCGCCGACCGGCCAGGCGCTGGTGCTGGCCGGCGCGCTGATCTCGATCATGCTCAACCCGCTGGTGTTCGGCCTGCTCGACCGCTGGCTGCTGAAGCACCAGGAAACCACGCCCACCGCGGTGGAGACCGAGCTGCCACCGGGGCCGTCGCTGGACCTGCACGACCATGCCATCGTCATCGGCTATGGCCGCGTCGGCAGTGCGTTGGCGCAGGTGCTGCGCGACCGTGGCGTGCCGGTGATGATCATCGACGACAACAAGGAACACGTGGCCGAGGCGCATGCCGCCGGCCTGCCCGGCATCCGCGGCAGCGCCGCCTCGGACAAGGTGCTGGCCGAAGCCCATCCCGAGCGCGCGAAGATCGCGGTGCTGGCGATCCCGCAGCCGCTGGAAGCCGGTGAGACCTTGGCCAAGCTGCGTGCGATCAACCCCAACCTGACCCTGCTGGCGCGCGCGCACAGCGATGCCGAAGTGAAGCATCTGCTTGAACACGGTGCCGACGGCACGGTGATGGCCGAGCGCGAGCTGGCCTACTCGCTGGCGGAAATGGTGATGGCTACCCCGCCGTACCGCAGTCTTGGGCAGCACAGCATCCCGGTGGTGTGAGGGTGCGGCCGGGCTGCGCCCGGCACCCGCTGTGGTGCCGGCCGCTGGCCGGCAACCTCAACAGCCACAGCCGAAGCAGAAGCGGGGTTCCTGTGGGATGGCGGGGTGGGTCCGGTTGCGGGGGGACGCTGCAAGTACGTCCATGTAAGCTCGGTCGCCGCATCCATGCGGCTCACGCCCCCGCAACCGGACCCACC
>NZ_JBYTEK010000052.1:0-23211 GCF_058783335.1 Stenotrophomonas sp. FW305-C-20-S1
TGCGAATAGAGAGGTGCCGGCCGCTGGCCGGCAGTAAGGCAGGCCCTGAGCTGGAGGTAGCGCCGGGCCATGCCCGGCGAGCGCGCAGCGCGGGCTGCGTCTGGAATCGAAGGTGTCTGATCGGAAAGCCGCCGGGCGTGGCCCGGCGCTACCAGAGCGGTGCCGGCCGCTGGCCGGCAGGTCGACCAAGCATTCCTCCCTGGCGCGTCGGGTGGAATGCGCGGGCAGTTCGTTTACGCGTTCAACGCGTAACCGAACTGCTGCTTGAACTGCTCGTTGAACTCATCGAAGGTGAAACGCTGGTTCTGGGTGCCCGGGTGCTCGACCTTCAGCGCGCCCATCAGGTTGCCCATGCGGCCGATGGTCAGCCAGTCGAAGCCCTTCTGGATGCCGTAGATCAGGCCGGCGCGGAACGCGTCGCCACAGCCGGTCGGATCGACCACGCGGCGCTCGTGCGCCGGCGGGATGTCGTAGCTCTTTTCCGGGGTGTGGATCACTGCGCCCTTCGGGCCGCGGGTGGTGATGTAGGCCTTGACCCGGCTGACGATCTCTTTTTCGTTCCAGCCGGTGCGTTCCTGCAGCAGGTTCGACTCATAGTCGTTGACCACCACGTAATCGGCCTGCTCGATGAACTCGCGCAGTTCCGGGCCGTTGAACAGCGGCATCGCCTGGCCCGGGTCGAAGATGAACGGCACGCCGTCTTCGTGGAATTCCAGCGCGTTCTGGATCATGCCTTCGCGGCCGTCCGGGCCGACCAGGCCCAGGCTGACGCCCGGCACGTCGCGCACGTGGTTTTCGTAGGAACGCATCATCGCGCCTGGGTGGAAGGCGGTGATCTGGTTGTTGTCGTGGTCGGTGGTGATGAACGCCTGCGGGGTGAACAGCTCATCGATCACGCGCACGCGGGTGAGGTCGATGCCCAGGGCATCGAAGTGCTCGCGGTACGGGCCGAAGTCCGAACCCACCGTGCCCATCGGGATCGGATCGCCACCGAGCAGGTGCAGGTTGTAGGCGATGTTGCCGGCGCAGCCGCCGAACTCGCGGCGCATGCGCGGCACCAGGAAGGACACGTTCAGGATGTGCACCTTGTCCGGCAGGATGTGATTCTTGAACTGGTCCGGGAACACCATGATGGTGTCGAAGGCAAGAGAACCACAGATCAGAGCGGACATCGATGTAAGCCTATGCGGTGAATTTTGGGGTGGGCCTGCCCACTTCGGCAGGCAAGCAAACGGCGCCCTTGGGCGCCCGACGGCGCAAAGGTTACCCGCTGGTGCCGCTCAGGGCCAGAACCGGGTGATGCCCGATCAGGCCGAAAGCCTGTGAAGGCGCGGGTTCAGCTAGTTTTCTCCTTGCTCGGCGGCAGGCAGGTTGCTAGGCTTGTCGACCTCGATTTCTGCCCATTTTTTCGCCATCCCGCGTTGGGCGCGACACCCCTCAGGATCAACTCCCAGATGTTCAAGAAACTGCGCGGCATGTTCTCCAATGACCTGTCCATCGACCTGGGCACGGCCAACACCCTCATCTATGTGCGTGGGCAGGGAATCGTGCTGAACGAGCCGTCCGTGGTCGCTGTGCGCCAGGATCGCGCCATTGGTGGTACCCGGTCGGTGGCAGCCGTTGGCGCCGAGGCCAAGCAGATGCTTGGCCGTACCCCGGGCCACATCACCACCATCCGCCCGATGAAGGACGGTGTCATCGCCGACTTCACCTACACCGAGGCGATGCTCAAGCACTTCATCAAGAAGGTGCACAAGTCGCGCTTCCTGCGCCCGAGCCCGCGCGTGCTGGTCTGCGTGCCGGCCGGCTCGACCCAGGTCGAGCGCCGCGCCATCAAGGAATCGGCCGAGGAGGCCGGTGCCCGTGACGTGTTCCTGATCGAAGAACCGATGGCGGCCGCGATCGGTGCCGGCATGCCGGTCACCGAGGCCCGTGGCTCGATGGTCATCGATATCGGCGGCGGCACCACTGAAGTGGCGGTGATCTCGCTCAACGGCATCGTCTATTCCGCCTCGGTGCGTATCGGCGGCGACCGCTTCGACGAATCGATCACCAACTATGTGCGCCGCAACCACGGCATGCTGATCGGTGAAGCCACCGCCGAGCGCATCAAGGTCGAACTGGGCTGTGCCTACCCGCAGGCGGAAGCGATCGAGATGGAAATCTCCGGCCGCAACCTCGCCGAGGGCGTGCCGAAGATGATCAAGATCAGCTCCAACGAAGTGCTTGAAGCGCTGCACGAGCCGCTGTCTGGCATTGTCAGCGCGGTCAAGCTGGCACTGGAACAGACCCCGCCGGAACTGTGCGCCGACGTCGCCGAGCGCGGCATCGTGCTGACCGGTGGTGGCGCCCTGCTGCGCGACATGGACCGCCTGATTTCCGAGGAAACCGGTCTGCACGTGCAGGTGGCTGATGACCCGCTGACCTGCGTGGCCCGCGGTGGCGGTCGTGCGCTGGAACTGGTCGACATGCACGGCAACGAGTTCTTTGCGCCGGAATAAGCCGTCCCGGCTGCCTGCGCCCGCAGCGCCCCTCCGGGGTGCGGCCCGCCACATCGGCGGGTCGGCACCGGCGGGGCGCCCGCGTGTTTCCCTTCCGCCTTCTGCCAGTTGAATCGCTGCCGTGCCGCCCTACGCCGGACCTCCCGTCGCTTCCCGATCCGGTGATGCCGCCAGCCCGCTGCGGCTGCTGGCCTATCTCGCACTGGCAATCACCTTGATCGTCCTCGACGACCAGGCTGGCTGGCTGGCGCGTCTGCGCGAGCAGGCCAACAGCCTGGTGCAGCCGGTGTGGGCCCTGGCCGGCCTGCCCGGCAAGCTCGGCGGCCAGGTGCGCGACACCGCCGCCAGCCACGGCCAGCTGGTGACCGAGAACCGCGAGCTGCGCAACCAGCTGCTGCTGGCCAACGCCCGCCTGACCCGCCTGCAGACCGCCGCACTGGACAACGCGCAGCTGCGCGAACTGCTGAACGTGGCCGAGCGCAGTGGCCTGGACGTGCAGCTGGCGCCGATCCTGGACATCGACCTGGACCCGGTCAAACAGCGCCTGGTGCTGGACGCCGGCAGCCGCGAAGGCGTGCACGTCGGCCAGGCGGTGATCGATTCCGGCGGCCTGATGGGCCAGGTGATCAGCGTGACCGCGGGCAGCTCTACCGTGCTGTTGCTGACCGACCCCGACCACGCGGTGCCGGTGACCGTGGCCCGCAATGGCGTGCGCCTGATTGTCTACGGCCGCGGCGACAAGCTGGAACTGCGCGACATCCCGCTCAGCGCCGGCGTGGAAGTGGGCGATGAGATCGTCACGTCCGGTCTCGGTGGCCGCTTCCCTGCCGGATTCCCGGTCGGCACCATCACCGGGCTGCGCCCGGACGATACCCATGCCTTCCTGGTGGGCGAACTGAAACCGGCCGCGCAGCTTGATCGCGGCCGCGACGTGCTGCTGCTGCGCCCCGGCGCTGCGATCCGCATTCCGCCGAACCTGCGCCTGCAGATGGAACAGGCCGCTCCCGGTGGCCCGGCCGATGCCACAGCGCTGCCGACCGGCCCCGCGCCTGCAGCAACGCAGGCTACCCCGGTAGTGCCGGCCGCTGGCCGGCAGCCGTCCTCGTCTGCGACGAGCCCGTCGGGCCTCGCGCCTTCGACGACGCAGCCCTCCCCGGTAGTGCCGGCCGCTGGCCGGCAACCGCAGCAAACGCAACCGCAGCCCACCCAACCGCAGCCGGAGGCGCAGCGATGAGCCGCCTTCGCGACAACCGCTGGGTGCTGCCGGCCAGCCTGGTGGTGGCCCTGCTGCTGGGCCTGCTGCCGTTGCCCGCGCTGCTGCAGCCGCTGCGTCCATATTGGCTCGCACTGGTGCTTGCCTACTGGGTCATCGAAGCGCCCGAGCGCGTCGGCCTCGGCATCGCCTTCGCCAGCGGCGTCGTCGCCGACCTGCTGTATGGCGGGGTGCTGGGCGAGCAGGCGCTGCGCTTGGTGATGCTGGCCTTCATCCTGCAGCGCTTCCGCGCGCGCATCCGCTTCTTCCCGATGTCGCAGCAGATGCTGGCCATCGGCGGCCTGCTGTTCAACGATCGCATCGTCAGCGCGCTGGTCCATATCCTGGTGGGCGAGCCGACCCTGCCGTGGTCGTACTGGTGGGCACCGTTGCTGGGCATGGGCCTGTGGCCGCTGGTGTTCGTACTGCTGGACGCGGTGCGCTTCGGCAAGCGCGGGCGCTGAGCCATGCTGCCGCGCCGCCAGGTCAAGAATCCGCACGCCGAAGCCGAACAGTTCCGGCGCCGTGCGGCGTTGGGCTTCTTCGGCGTACTGGTCTGCCTGCTGGGCCTGGGCGGCTGGTACTTCAAGCTGCAGGTGCTGGACCACGACATCTACGCCACCCGATCCGAAGCCAACCGCATCAAGCCGCGGCCGGTGGTGCCCGGGCGCGGCATGATCTATGACCGCAATGGTCGGTTGCTGGCCGAGAACGTGCCGGCATTCCGCCTGGATGTGACCCCGGACAAGGTCAAGGACATGGACGCCACCCTGGAAGGGCTGGCGAAGATCATCCAGATCAGTCCGGAAGAGCTGGAAGCGTTCAACAAGTCGCGCAAGGCGCGCCGCAAGTTCCTGCCGGTCACGCTGAAGCTGCGCATGAGCGATGAGGAAATGGCGCGCTTCGCGGTGGACCGCTGGCGCTTTCCCGGCGTCGAGCTGGAACCGTACCTGACCCGTCGCTATCCCTATGGCGACCTGTTCGCGCACATCATCGGCTACGTTGGCCGGGTCGACGACAAGGATCTGGAGATCCTCGGCGAGGGCAATGCCGCATTGACCCACATCGGCAAGTCCGGCCTGGAGCGCTATTACGAGCAGGAACTGCGCGGCAAGGTCGGCTACGAGCAGGTCGAGACCAACGTGCAGGGCCGCGCGATCCGCACCATCGGCCGTGTCGCTGCGCAATCCGGCGCCGATCTGCGGCTGTCGATCGACGCCGACCTGCAGCGGGCGATGGTGGCTGCCTTCGGTGATCAGGAAGGCTCGGCCGTGGCGATGGACCCGCGTACCGGTGAAGTGCTGGCGATGGTCAGCCTGCCGTCCTACGACCCGAACCTGTTCGTCAACGGCATCTCGCATGCCGATTTCAAGGCGTTGAACGACAACCCGTCGCGCCCGCAGTTCAATCGCCTGGTACTCGGCGGCGTTGCCCCCGGTTCGACCCTGAAGCCGCTGATCGGCCTGGCCGGCCTCGATTCGGGCGTTCGCCGTCCGGAGGACAAGGTGCTGTCGACCGGCATGTTCTACCTGCCGGGCACCTCGCGTGGCTGGGGTGATTCGCATCGTGGTGGTCACGGCTGGACCGATCTGCGCAAATCCATCGCGCAGTCGGTCAATACGTACTACTACCGGCTGGCATTGGACCTGGGCATCGAGCGGTTCGACCATTACATGGAGTACTACGGCTTCGGCCAGCCGACCGGCATCGATCTGACCGGCGAGATCTCCGGCATCCTGCCGTCGCCGGCCTACAAGCGGAAGAGCCGCAAGGAAGCCTGGTATCCCGGCGACACGGTGAACATCAGCATCGGCCAGGGCGACTGGAAGGTCACCCCGCTGCAGCTGGCCCGTGGTGTCAGCGGCCTGGCCAATGGCCAGCTGCGCACGCCGCATCTGGTGATGCAGCAGCGTGCTGGTTTCGACAGCGACTGGGTGGCGGCGGAGCCCGGCCCGAGCAAGCCGGTCAGCCCCAACCCGAACAATCTTCAGGCCGTGCGCGAGGGCATGATGGCCACCATGCTTCCCGGCGGCAGCGCCGCACGCATGGCGGCCGGCGCGCCGTACACGATGGCGGGCAAGACAGGCACGGCACAGGTCGTCAGCCGCAAGGGCACGGCCGCGGTCAATCCCAGAAGCCTGCCGATGCACCTGCGCCACCGTGCGCTGTTCGTCGGCTTCGCGCCGGCCGAGCAGCCGGTGATCGCGCTGGCCATCGCCGTGGAAGGCGGCGGTTACGGCGGCGCGGCGGCCGCACCGATCGCGCGCAAGATCTTCGATGCCTGGCTGCTGGGCAAGATGCCTGAAGGCATGCAGCCGCTGGACAGCGAACGCGGCACCACCGCCATCGGCATCACCGCCTTCGACAATGAGGACGTGAACGCGCGCCCGGCCGGCGACGCCGCCGCCGCCGAGCTGGGCGAGCACCCGGTGCTGATCGGCATGCCCGCACCGCCACCGGCACCGGCACCGGTTCCGGGTTCGCCATCTGCTGCGGCGGTGCCCGTCGGTCCTCGCCCGACCGTCGCGGCGGAGGCCAGCCGATGAGCGCCTTCCTGCGCTGGGCCGGGGAAATGCTGCAGCGGTTCTTCAGCAGCCTCGACTGGCTGCTGTGCCTGGCCCTGGGCGCGCTGATGGTGATCGGCCTGGCGACGTTGAAGAGTGCTGGCGGCGATGGCCTGGTGATGGCGCAGGGCGTGCGTTTTGCCGTGGGTCTGGCGGCGATGTGGGGCATTTCGCGGGCGCCGATCCTGCGCATCCGCTCGGCCACGCCACTGATCTACGCCATCTCGATGATCCCGTTGCTGGCGGTGTTCGCGCTGGGAACGGGGAAATACGGCCGGCAGTGGCTGGACCTCAAGTTCTTCTACCTGCAGCCGGCCGAACTGCTCAAGGTCAGCCTGCCGATGATGGTGGCCTGGTACCTGCACAAGATGCCGCTGCCGCCGCGCTTCAACACGGTGCTGGTGGCGATGGTGATCATCGGTGTGCCGACCGGGCTGGTGATGCTGCAGCCCGACTTCGGCACCGGCGTGCTGATCGCCGCCAGTGGTGTGTTCGTGCTGCTGCTGGCGGGCCTGCCGTGGTGGTGGGTGGGGCTGGGCGTGGGCGGTGTGGCAGCGGTGGCGCCGGTCGCCTGGTTCTGGTTGCTGCGGCCGTACCAGAAGGACCGCATCATGATGTTCCTCGACCCGGAAATGGATGCGCTGGGCGCGGGCTGGAACATCATCCAGTCGAAGATCGCCATTGGTTCCGGCGGTTTCGACGGCAAGGGCTGGGGCGAAGGCTCGCAGTCGCACCTGAATTTCATTCCCGAGCAGACCACCGACTTCGCGTTCTCAGTGCTGAGCGAGGAGTTCGGCTGGATCGGCGTGGCGCTGGTGCTGACGCTGTACCTGGTGGTGATCGGGCGCTGCCTGTGGATCGCCAGCCAGTCGCGCGATTCGTACTCGCGCCTGCTGGCCGGTGCCACGGGTCTGGCGTTCTTCGTCTATGTACTGGTGAACGGCGGGATGATTTCCGGCCTGCTGCCGGTGGTAGGTGTGCCGATGCCGTTGATCAGTTACGGCGGTACGTCGGCGGTGTCGCTGCTGGCGGGGTTCGGGTTGGTGATGGCGGTGCGTCGTCACAATCCGGTGCATGGCGGTTACGGGTAGTTTCCAGCCATCGGCGCAGCCCTTCGTGGGTGGTTGCTGAAAGCAACAGCCGTGGTTGGCCGGGCGGGGTGGATTCGCGGGGGACGCCGTGAACCATCCCTGGGGGCTTGGCCGCGGCATCCATGCCGCGGACACCCCCGCCAACCCACCCCGCCCGGCCTCTGACAGTTTCCTGCGGTGGCCACCCACGCAAAGAGAAATAAAGCAGAGCAGAAGCGGGTCGTTTCGCTCTTTGTAGTGCCGAGCCATGCTCGGCTCAGGGCCGGCATGCGCTGTACGAGAGGCAGGCGAGGGCACAGCGACGTGCGCATTACGCGGCCTGCAACTGCACATCCACGTATTCCGACAGGCCTCGGCAGGCCAGCAGCAGGCCTTCGCGGGCGTCGTCGGGCAGATGCTGCGTGTCGTCCCCGTCTCCGTCCACGCGCACGCGTTCGCTGGCGTGCAGCAGTTCCAGCAGGAAGGTCAGCCCGGCATTGGCGCGGTCGATGCGCGCCATCGCCATGCACTGCGCCTGCGTTCGCCCTTTGCTCGGCCACGGCTGGCCATCTGCCGCTTCCACCTGGCGGATGCGCTGCAGGCAGTCCAGCAGGGTAGGGCCGCCCGGCGCGTTGGCGGCCTGCGTTGCAGTGAGCGTGGTTTCCAGCGCGCGGGCGATGTCATGCGGCAGTTGGTGAGCAGCCTCGCCCAGCGTGGCGAACAGGTACGGGTAGGTGGAAGCGGACATGGCGGGGTCCTCGTGCGGTCGGCAAGGGCCACCCCGCGTGGAGGCGAGGGTGGCAGGCGATGCGTGGCTCCAATACCGGTGATAGACGCTGGAACGCCGGCGGGCACGAGGCCCTCCACGCACCGCCCGCCAAAGACGCACGGACGGATTGCCAGCCGACGCCGCTCAACAAGGAAAAAGCGACGCCGGCTGGCAAGCGTAAACAACGCATCTATCAAACGGGATTGGAGTCCCGTGCCACCCGTTGTCGGTGGCCGCACATGATGTGCACGGGGCCCTTGCGGCTCCAATCAGAATTGTTTGAAACCCGGAAAATCCGGGCGCCCAAGGCAGTTGTCGCCGAAGGAGTCGATAGCGTCAAACAGCGCTGACAGCTTCGCGAAAGCGCCGGTTGCTACCGTGCCGCGGGTGAAATGGAAACGAATGCTTGGTGGCTGCCGTGAGGCGCTGCGCACGATCGATCTGCCGTTGCTGATCGCGTTGTTGGTCCTGATGGGCGCAGGCCTGGCGGTGCTGCACAGCGTGAACGGGCCGGTGCACGGGCAGGCGATGCGCTTTGCCGGTGGCCTGGCCGCGATGTGGCTGCTGTCGCGGGTTTCGCTGCTGCGCCTGCGCGCGTGGACGCCGGCGATCTATGCACTGTCGATGCTGCCGCTGATGGCGGTGTACGTGATCGGCACCGGCAAATACGGGCAGCGCTGGCTCAACCTCGGCGTGTTCTACCTGCAGCCTTCGGAACTGCTCAAGCTCAGCCTGCCGTTGATGATGGCCTGGTATCTGCACCGCCAGCCGCTGCCGCCATCGCCGCGCACGGTGCTGACGGCCGCAGTACTGATCGGGGTGCCAGCGCTGCTGATCCTGATGCAGCCCAATCTCGGCACTGCCACCCTGGTCACCGCCAGCGGCGTGTTCGCCCTGCTGCTGGCGGGCCTGCAGTGGCGCTGGGTGGCGGCCGGACTGGGCGCGGTGTCGGTGGCTGCGCCGTTGGCCTGGTTCGGGCTGCTGCGGCAATACCAGAAGAATCGCGTGCTGACCTTCCTGGATCCGGCTGCCGATCCGTTGGGCACCGGCTGGAACATCCTGCAGTCGCGCATCGCCATCGGCTCGGGTGGCATGCAGGGGCGCGGCTGGGGCCACGGCACACAGGCCACGCTGGATTTCCTGCCCGAGTACACCACCGATTTCGCGTTCTCGGTGCTTGCCGAGGAATTCGGCTGGATTGGCGTGGTGGTGGTGTTCGCGCTGTATCTGTTCGTGGTCGGGCGTTGCCTGTCGATCGCGGTGCAGGCACGCGACACGCACGCGCGGTTGTTGGCTGGGAGCCTCGGCCTGGCGTTCTTCGTGTACGTGCTGGTCAACGGCGGGATGATTTCCGGATTGCTGCCGGTGGTGGGCATTCCGATGCCGTTGATCAGTTATGGCGGCACCTCGGCGGTGTCGTTGCTGGCGGGGATCGGGCTGGTGATGGCGGTGCGGGGGCATCGGCCGGTGCACGCGTAGGTTTCCAGCCAACGGCGCAGCCCCTCGTGGGTGGGGGCGGGCGGGTCGTGGAAAGCTGGATTGCTGAGGGCTGGCCGGGCGGGTGGATAGTCCCCCGCGAACCCCACCCGCCCGGCCAACCACGGCTGTTGCTTTCAGCGCTCACCCACGAGGGGCTTCGCCGTTGGCCGACCTTCGCCGCCGATGCGCGCATGAATCTGCGCAAGCGCATTTCTGTAATCGTTCCCACAACGCCGCACAGCAGCATCGCCGCTGACGAAGTTCCATTAAAAGTGGGCGCCAATTCACATTTTGACGCCGCGTTGATCCTGATCAATGGACTTGTCGCAATCGGCCTGCACAATGGCGGCCCGTTCGGCATGGCGCGCCGTCTTTGATGCAGCGCGAGGGGCGTCGGATGGGAAAGCAGTACTGATCCAACGGGTACAGGGAGCGCGGAGCACTGCCACTGGGGAGCGGCAGCCGCGCAGGTACCGACCGGGTCCGGCGGCCGGTTGCGTCTGCGGGGATGGGGACGCAACCGGCAACCTCTGCCTGAATGGGGTAGGTCAATCACAACGTCTTCACATTTCGTGCTGAACGCGTGCAAATCGTTGTGATTCATGGTGTTAGGGGTTTTAATTCATCCATGACCTGCTAACCTGCGGTGATGATTCGACGTTCTCTGGCCTGCATGCTCACCCTCGGCCTGGTCGCCTGCGCGACCCAGCCGACGTCCCCACCGACTTCGCCACAGGCCAGCAGTACGCCGCGCCACCCGGCGGCCAAGCCCCACGGCCCGGCCGAGGCCGCGCCGGAAGCGACCGCGGCCACGGCAGCACCGGTCGATCTCACCCCGGTGCCGTTCGAAACCGCGCGCGCCAGATTCATTGCCGACACCGCCAAGCGCTACGGCCTCAAGCCCGACGAGATCCGCAACGTGCTCGACCAGGCGCAGGTGCGCCAGCCGATCATTGCTGCCATGTCGCGGCCGGCCGAACGGGTCAAGCCGTGGAACGAATACCGGCCGATGTTCATCAGCAAGGCACGCATCGATGGCGGCAAGGCGTTTCTTGCCCAGCATCGCGCCGAACTGGACCGTGTGCAGCAGCGCACCGGCGTACCGGCGGAAGTGATCGTGGCGATCATCGGCGTGGAAACCAGCTACGGCAAGAATGCCGGCAGCCATCGCGTGCTGGATGCGCTGTACACCCTGGCCTTCTATTACCCGCGCAGTGGCGACCCGGCCAAGCTGGAGCGCGAAGTGCGCCGCGAGCTGTTCTTCCGCGATGAACTGGCCAAGCTGTTCGAGCTGGGCCGCGAGGAAAAGCTGGACATCACCACGCTCAAGGGCAGCTATGCCGGTGCGATGGGCATGGGCCAGTTCATGCCCTCCAGCTACCTGGATTACGCCGTGGACGGCAACCGCGATGGTCGCCGTGACCTGTTCACCAGCTACGACGACGTGTTCTCGTCCATCGCCAACTACTTCGTGAAGAAGGGTGGCTGGGTGCGCGGCGGCCAGGTCGCCGTGCCGGCCACGCTCGCCGCCGGCCGCGAGGAGTTCAACCCGACCGAGTGGATGCCCACCTGGTCGCTGGCCGACCTGGCCCAGCGCGGCTACCAGCCCAGCGCGCCGGTGCAGCCGGGTGCCACCGCCACCCCGATCACCCTTGAAGGCAGCACCGGCAAGCAGTACTGGCTGGGCTTCCAGAACTACTACGCAATCACCCGCTACAACCTCTCGAAGATGTACGCGATGGCCGTGTTCCAGTTGTCGCAGGCCATTGCCGGACAGGAGCTGCCCCCGGCATGAACATCAGATGGCTGGTCCCTGGATTGATCGTCCTCGCGCTGGCCGCCTGCAGCAGCGCGCCGAAAAAGCCGGCGACCGCCGGCCACGGTGGCAAGCCGTCCGGCACGGTGGTGCAGGGCAAGGGTGGGCGTCCGGCGCATTGTCCGGAGGGCTCGCCGTACGCGGCGGCCACCGAGGACCTGTCCACCCGTGGCAACTACACCGCCGGTGGCCTGTACAAGCCCGGCGTGAAAGACACCACGCCCAGTTACGTGCCCAACGTGGCCTGTATTCCCGAGCCGGTGGTGACCAATGAGGATCGCTCGGCGATCGGCAACAAGTCGCCCTACGTGGTGCTGGGCAAGCAGTACAAGGTGCTCGACGACACCCGCAACTACGTTGAACGCGGCACCGCTTCGTACTACGGCGCCAAGTTCCATGGCCGCCTGACCTCCAACCGCGAGGTCTACGACATGTACCAGTTCACCGCTGCGCACAAGACCCTGCCGCTGCCCAGCTTCGCCCGCGTGACCAACCTGGACAACGGCGAATCGGTGATCGTGCGCGTCAATGATCGTGGCCCGTTCCACGATGGCCGCGTGGTCGATCTCAGTTACGCCGCCGCTGTGCGCCTGGGCATCACCCAGCGCGGTACCGGCAACGTGGAAGTGCGCGCAGTGCAGCCGGGTGAAACCAACCTGATGGCGCAGAAGCCGTCGCGCCGCGAACGCCGTGCTGCTGAAGCGGCTACCGCTGCCGTTGCCAGCGCACGCCCCGCACCCACCGCACGTGCGGTTGCCGACAGCGACATCGATCGACTGGTCAAGCGCCTGCCGGCCGACGCCGCGCCCGAGCGCGGCCAGCCGGCTACCACCCAGGCCGCTGTCAGCACGATGCCGGAAGTGGCGGTCAGCAGCCTGCCGCCCAGCGCACCCGCGTCGCGTCCGGCAGCGCCGGTCGTGACCACCGCCATGCCGCGCAGCCCGGCCCCGGCCAGCAGCCCCAGCCTGTCGCAGAAGGTGGTGGGCGCGGTGATGCTGCAGGTCGCCAGCTTCTCCAACCGCGACAACGCCAACCGGGCGATGGGCCAGCTCAACGCTGCCGGCATCGTCGGTGCCACCATCAGCGACATCGCTGCGGGCGGCCGTACCCTGTGGCGCCTGCGGGTTCCCGCCAGCGACCATGCCAGCGCGGCGGAACTTGCCGGGCGCATCTCGGGTCTGGGCTTTGGCTCGCCACAGATCGTCAAGGACTGATTCCGCCCGGGCCGGTGCTGCCGGCCCTTGCCACCTCGGCCTTACAATGGCCACCTCGCCCCATCCTTCATTTTCCGGCCGTCCCCTGGAGCCTGCTGTCCCATGAATTTCCGTTCCGCCGCCACTGCCCTGGCCGCCACCCTGGTGGTGGGCCTGGCCTCCGCCCAGACGCCGCTGCCGACCCCGGCCACCCCGGCGCCTGCCGCCGCTGCTGCCCCCGCCACCGTGGCCACGCCGCCGGCGCCTGCACCCAGCGTTTCCAAGGCCTGGGTGCTGATGGACTACGCCACCGGCCAGGTGCTGGCAGGCGAGAACATCAACGAACAGCTGGCCCCGGCCAGCATCACCAAGGTGATGACGTCGTACGTGATCGCCGCCGAGGTCAAGAACGGCAAGGTCCGTCCCGATGACCAGGTGATGATGAGCGAACGCGCTTGGCGCGAAGGTGGTGCCGGCACCGACGGCAGCTACAGCGGCTTCCCGGTCAACCAGACCGCGCGCCTGGAAGACATGGAAAAGGGCATGGCGATCCAGTCCGGCAATGACGCCGCGATCGCCCTGGCCGAGCACGTGGCCGGCAGCGAAGAAGCCTTTGCTTCGCTGATGAACAGCTACGCCGCCAAGATCGGCATGAAGAACTCGCATTTCGTGAACGCCCACGGCTTGACCGCCCCGGGCCATCACAGCAGCGCCTACGACCTGGCCCTGCTGGGCCGCGCGATGGTGCGCGACTACCCGGAAACCTACGCGTACAACAAGATCAAGGAATTCCAGGTCGGCACCATCAAGCAGCCCAACCGCAACCTGCTGTTGTGGCGCGATGGCAGCGTGGACGGCATCAAGACCGGCCACACCTCCGAGGCCGGCTACTGCCTGATGAGCTCGGCCCAGCGCGGTGACCAGCGCCTGGTCGCGGTGGTGTTGGGTGGCGCGTCGGAAAAGCAGCGCGCCGATGACAGCCTGGCCCTGTTGAACTGGGGCTTCCGCTTCTTCGAGACCCACCGCCTGTACGAGCCGGGCAAGGCCGTGGCCGAGCACAAGGTATGGAAGGGCACCACCGACAAGGTGCAGCTGGGCGTGGCGCAGCCGATGCTGGTCAGCGTGCCGCGCGGTCGTTACAACGACCTGAAGCCGAGCATCGACGTGCCCAAGACCCTGGAAGCGCCGTTCACCGCTGGCCAGCAGATCGGCACCGTCAAGGTCACCCTGGATGGCAAGCTGGTGGCCGAAGCGCCGCTGGTGGCTGTGGCCGCCGTCGAGCAGGCCGGCTTCTTCAAGCGCCTGTGGGACAGCTTCTGGATGTGGTGGGAATCGGAATGATCCGCAGCCTGCTGCGGTGAATGAAAAAGGCCGGCGAATGCCGGCCTTTTTCGTGGGACGCAGCCCCGGATTACAGCGAGCGATTCAATCCGGTGTGCCGACCAACGGTCGGCACCTACTACCGATGATCGGGTAGCGCCGGGCCATGCCCGGTGGACGCAGCCCCTCGCTTACAGCGAGCGGCTGATGGTGAAGCTGCCGAACACCGGGGCTTCGCGCTGGCCATTGAACTCGCGGGTGCTGTGGTAGCGGGCTACCGCGAATTTCCAGCGGCCGCGCATCACTGCCACGCCGTAACCGCCGTAGGCGACCACGTGGCGCTTGTCCACGCTGTGGCTGTTGCGGAACGTGTTGCCGTCCAGGGTGATATCGCGGATCACCCACGCCGCATCGGTGGTGGCGAACATGTGCCACGACCAGCCACTGGGCTTGCCACCCCGGGTCGGCGCGGTGTTCTCGCCGGCCGGGCGCAGCGGGGTGCTGCCGAAATCGTCGGGCAGCTTCCAGCCGAAACGCACTTCGCCGCCGACGTTGGCCTTGGTTTCCAGGTTGCCGATCGAGCCGCCGTAATGGCTGATCGCATCCCAGCCCCAGCCGTCGGCATTGATGCTGGCATCGCTCGGCCAGCGGCGCATGCGCTCGTGGGTCAGCATGAACACCGGTTCGTTGTGCAGCTGGTTGTCCCAGCCCTGGAATTTCTCATCACCCAGCACGTCGTGCACCGCGTTCTGCACCTGCCGGCCCTGCGCCCACGGGCCCACCACGCCCAGGGTCAGCTGGGTGGTCTGCAGGTGGTCGCCGCTGCGTGCGTTGTAGCCGAAGCTGGCCACCAGTACGCCCGCATACGGGCGGTCGTCTTCGATCAGGTCCTTCCGGGTGAAATCGGTGGGGGTGAAGATGCCCTGGGCCAGGCTGAAGATCATGTTCTGCTGTTCGAACCTGCCCGGGTGCAGTGCCTCCAGGTGGCTGTTCACCCAGCGCGCCAGGCGCGGCAGGCACGGGTCGTCGGTGTAATCGACCAGGTTGGGCGAGACCAGGGTCAGCTGGGCGCCGTTGGTATAGCCCTGATCCTGGTGGCGGCCGCCGAACAGGTCGTTGTCGACGCGGAAATTGACCTGCGGCGGATGCTCGCGCATCGCGTCCGGGCCGCATTGCTCGGCTGCGTAGGCGGAAAGGGGAAGGGCGGTGGCCAGCAGGCCGGACAATCCAAAGGATGCGAGGTAGCGCATGGATGGGATGATCATCGGGAAGGGGGCTTTTGTCTGTCGTTTTATGCAACGACACGGTACTCCCGGCGCTGTGATGGAACGAGCGCGCTGGGATCACTTGTCTGTTCCGAAAACAACATTGTCTGATCGATACAATCGGTTACCGCAGGTGAAGCCGCAGCGATGGGGCAGGGGCCCTGGGAGGTGGGTCCCAGCCTGAATGGATGTTCAGCTGCAACGCAGCGGCCCGCCCGCAGTGCCGCCGGCTTACATGAATACTCTTGGGTTTGTTGCCCTGCGGCCCGATAATGGGCGCATGGAAATCAAGTCCGACAACCCCGAACACGGCTTCCAGTTCCCCGGTCAGTTCGAGCTCAGCGCGATGGGCCCGGCCAACCGCGGCCTGGAGCATGAACTCCCCCGCCTGCTGCTGGCTGCTGGCGTCGACGTGGTGAACGAGCGCATCAGCTGGAAGCATTCGTCCAACGGCAAGTACGTCTCGGTGCGCCTGGTCTTCCGGGCCGAGAACCGTGAACAGTACGACGTGGCCCACCAGGCCCTGCGCGACCACCCGGAAGTGAAGTGGACGGTGTAGCCGTCAGCTGCGCTGCCGAAGCGGCTGCCCCCGAGGCGCGCCCGCCGCGCCCGGCGGTGGTCCGTGACCTGGGGCGCCAGGCCTACGAGCCGGTCTGGCACGCCATGCAGCGTTTCACCGACCAGCGCGACGATGACACGCTGGACGAGCTGTGGGTGGTCGAGCACGAGCCGGTGTTCACCCTGGGCCAGGCCGGCAAGGTCGAACACGTGCTGGCGCCGGGTGAGATCCCGGTGGTCCACGTCGATCGCGGTGGCCAGGTGACCTACCACGGCCCCGGCCAGATCGTGATCTATCCGCTGCTGCGGCTGCCGCGGCTGGGCATCGGCGTGCGCGACTACGTATGCCGCATCGAGCAGGCCATCATCGACACCCTGGCGGAATGGAACATCGGTGCCGAACGGCTCGATGGCGCCCCGGGCGTCTACGTCGGCGGCGCCAAGATCGCCGCGCTCGGCATCCGCGTGCGGCGCGGCTGCACCTTCCACGGCCTGGCCTTCAACGTGGCCATGGACCTCGACCCTTTCCACCGCATCAACCCCTGTGGTTACGAGGGGTTGCAGGTGACCACGGTGCTAGACTTGGGCGGTCCGTCCGGGATGGACGCCGTCAAGCCGGTGCTGCTGGACCACCTGGCCCGCCAGTTCGGCCTGCTGCTGCAGCCCGTGCCTGAACTGCCTGATCTCTCTGCGGCCGCCTGACCGCCCCCGGAAACGCCATGACTGAAACCACTGCCCGCACCATTCCCCTGCAGATCGTGCAGGCCGAGCTTCCGTCCACCGCGCCGTTGCAGGCCGGGGTCAAGCAGATGGGTGGGGACAAGATCAACCGTTCGCCGGTGCAGTTCGCCGACGTGCCGGTGCTGCGCAAGCCCTCCTGGATCCGCGTGCGCATTCCTTCGGGCAATGCCGTGCAGAACCTGAAAGCCAAGCTGCGCGAGAACCGCCTGGTGACCGTGTGCGAGGAAGCCAGCTGCCCGAACATCCACGAATGCTTCGGCCACGGCACCGCCACTTTCATGATCCTGGGCGAGGTCTGCACCCGCCGCTGCTCGTTCTGCGACGTGGCACACGGCCGGCCGAAGCCGCCCGATGCCAACGAGCCGGCCAGCCTGGGCCAGACCGTGGCCGACATGGGCCTGAAGTACGTGGTGGTGACCAGCGTCGACCGCGATGACCTGCGCGACGGCGGTGCCCAGCACTTCGTCGACTGCATCACCGCCATCCGCGAGAAGTCGCCGGGCACCCGCATCGAAGTGCTGACCCCGGATTTCCGCGGCAAGGGCCGCATGGAGCGCGCGCTGGAGATCCTCGCGCAGAACCCGCCGGACGTGTTCAACCACAACATCGAAACCGTGCCGGACCTGTACCGCAACGTGCGCCCGGGTGCCGATTACCAGTGGTCGTTGAACCTGCTGAAGAACTTCAAGGCGCAGCACCCTGACGTACCGACCAAGTCGGGCATCATGCTGGGCCTGGGCGAAGACTTCGAACAGATCAAGGCCACCATGCGCGACCTGCGTGCGCACAATGTGGACATGATCACCATCGGCCAGTACCTGCAGCCGACCGCGCACCACCACCCGGTGCTGAAGTACTGGACCCCGGACGACTACAAGGCGCTGGAAGTCTACGGTTACGAGCTGGGCTTCAGCCACGTGGCCTCCGGCCCGATGGTGCGCTCGTCCTACCACGCCGACGTACAGGCCAAGGGCGCCGGCGTCCAGTAAGCGGTTGCGCTATGCGCGCTACCGCTTCCCACGGTGTGCTGCGCACACCGTGGGCCCCGGCTTACCACCACCCACACCCCCGCCGCTTCGCGGCCGCCCCCTGACTCAGGGGGCTTGCAACCCGACGGCCTCCGTAACCTGATAGACGTCACCGCAAGGTGGGCCGCTCTTCAGCCATTCACAATTTGCTACACCGGCCCCGCTAGGCTGGTTTTCCACTGGAAGTGGACGGGTGACAAACCCGGCAACTTTCGGCACTGTCGTGGTGTCTGAACACCCTGCAGTCTCCCCCTTGGCAAGGCGCCTTCGAGCACGTCAATGAAATTCAAAGCCCCCGCATTCCTGATGGCCCTGGCGCTGGTCGCGCCGTTGGCGCTGGCGGCCAAGGCCGACTCGCCGGCGTTGCCGGCGGCGGCTACCGCCGATCAGGTGACCACCTCCAAGCTGGTATACGGCCTGTTGTCCGACAGCCGCTACGCCTATCGCCCGCGTGCGCTCGATGAAGCCACCTCCAAGGATGTGTTCAAGCGCTACCTGGAAACGCTGGACGGCGGCAAGCAGTACTTCACCCAGGCCGACATCACCCGCTTCGCACCGTTCCAGGCCGGCATTGCCAATGCCATCCGCGGCGGCGAGCTGGAGCCGGCCTTCCAAGTGTTCGCGGTGTACAAGCAGCGCGTCGGCGAGCGCGTGGCCTATGCGCGCAAGCTGCTGAAGCAGGAACCGGATTTCACCACCGACGAGCGCTTCGAGTACGACCGCAAGGACGTGCCGTGGGCAGCGTCCAACGCCGAGCTCGACGAGCTGTGGCGCAAGTCGGTGAAGAATGACTGGCTGCGCCTGAAGCTGGCCGGCAAGAAGTCCGATGACATCCGCAAGACGCTGGACAAGCGTTACGCCACCCTGGAAAAGTCGGTCAACGAGCTGAAGGGCGAAGACACCTTCCAGTTCTTCATGAACGCCTACACCAGCGCGGTTGATCCGCACACCGATTACTTCACCCCGCGCACCGCCGAGAACTTCAATCAGGCGATGTCGCTGTCGCTGGAAGGCATCGGCGCGCAGCTGCAGCGCCAGGACGACGTGGTGGTGATCCGCGAGATCATCGCCGGTGGTCCGGCGGCTGTGGACGGCACGCTGAAGCCGGGTGACCGCATCGTCGGCGTCGGCCAGGGCAAGTCCGGGCTGGTGGAAGATGTGATCGGCTGGCGCATCGATGATGTCGTTGCCAAGATCCGTGGCGCCAAGGACACCCAGGTGAAGCTGGAGTTCATTCCGGCCGAAGCGGGCGTCGACGGCAAGCACCACACCCTGGTGCTGACCCGGCAGAAGGTGCGCCTGGCCGAACAGGCCGCCAAGGGCGAGACCATGACCATTCCGGCCGTCAATGGCGAGCCGGCACGCAAGGTCGGCGTGATCAAGCTGCCGACCTTCTACCAGGACTTCGAAGGCCGTCGTCGCAACGCCACCGATTACGCGTCGGCCACCCGCGACGTGGCCAAGCTGCTGGCCGGTTTCAAGACCGACAAGCTGGACGGCGTGGTGCTGGACCTGCGCAACAACGGTGGCGGTTCGCTGGATGAAGCCATCGAGCTGACCGGTCTGTTCATCGAGCAGGGTCCGGTGGTGCAGGTGCGCGAATCCGGTGGCCGTGTCACCGTCAACAGCGACCGCAATCAGGGCGTGGCATGGGACGGTCCGCTGGCCGTGCTGATCAACCGTGGTTCGGCCTCGGCGTCGGAAATCTTTGCTGGTGCCATCCAGGACTACGGCCGCGGCCTGGTCATCGGTGAAACCAGCTTCGGCAAGGGCACGGTGCAGAACATCGTCGACCTGGACCGTTGGCCGAGCGGCGAAGCCCAGCGCTTTGGCCAGGTGAAGCTGACCATCGCCCAGTTCTTCCGCATCAGCGGCAGCAGCACCCAGCACAAGGGTGTGGTGCCGGATCTGGCGTTCCCGGCCAGCGTCGATGCCACCGAGTTCGGCGAGAGCACCTACGACAATGCCCTGCCGTGGACCCGTATCGCCGCGGTGCCGCACACCCAGTACGGCAACTTCGCGCCGCTGCTGCCGAAGCTGGAAACGCGTCACGACGCGCGCATCGCCACCGACAAGGAATTCCAGTGGTGGAACGAGGACGTGGAGCAGTTCCGTACTGAAGCGGCGAAGAAGTACGTCTCGCTGAATGAAGCGACCCGACGTGCCGAGCGCGAGCGCCAGGACACCCAGCGCAAGCAGCGCCAGATCGTGCGCAAGGAACTGGGCCTGGCCCTGGACCCGCTGGCCGATGACAGCAGCGATGACGGCCTGACCGGCAACGAGCGCGACATCGTCAAGGATGCCGCCCGCGAGAAGGCCGCCGAGAAGCGTCCGGATCCGTTGCTGCGTGAATCGGCCTCGATCCTGGCCGACGCGGTGAACCTGCTGGAGGCCGACCGTCCGCTGTCGGCGCAGGTCCTGCCGCAGTCCACCGCCGCAGGCCGCTGGGCCGACTGATTGACTGAAAAAGGGGACGGAGGGATCAAGTCGTTAGTGGCACAAACGACTTGATCCCTCCGTCCCCTTTTTGCATGAACCGGGTACAACGGTGGCGGACGGGATCAGTGTTTTCGACCCGGCGCACACGGGCAGGGGGCTACCCTCGGGGATACCGTCTTCGCAGGAGTACCCATGCGGGCCTCCCTTCTTTCTGCTTCCCTGCTGGCTGCCACCAGTGCCTTGGCATTGACCGCCTGTGGCGGTCGTGCCGCCGACAGCAGCCTGTTGCGGGAGTCCTTCGACTCCGGCGACACCTTCTCGCGCACCGTCGATGGACGTCCGGCCGAAGCCTGCGAAGCAGCACGGCGCACGCTGCTGAGCCAGGGCTATGCCATCGCACGCTCGGACGATGCGCAGGTGGAAGGCAACAAGAACTTCCAGCCGCGCGAGGACGACCATGAACAGCTGGTGCTGCGTATCTCGTGCGCGCCGCGTGGCAGCCAGGCGTTGGTGTTCGTCAGCGCCGTGCAGGACCGCTATGCACTGAAGAAGAGCCCGACCTCGGCCAGTGTGGGCGTGGGCGCGCTGGGCTCGGTGTCGCTGCCGTTCGGCAGCAATGACGACTCACTGGTGAAAGTGGCCAGCAGCACGATCACCGATGCCGAGTTCTATCGGCGCTTCTTCCAGCGCCTGCAGCAGTACCTGCCAGCGGCAGCGAAGCCAGAGCCGCAACCGCAACCGGCCGCGTCGCCGCAGCCTCCTGCCGGGCCTGAGCCCGAACCAGCGCCGGCAGCAACGGACCAGGGCTGAGCGTGCGCGGCAGGGTGATGGCGTGGGCCCTGCTGCTGGGCTGGCCCCTGAGCACGCTGGCCGCTACGGCCGAGTGCAGCCAAGGCCTGCTGCAGCGGCTGGGATGGCGCTTTGAAACCGCAGCGATCACCACGCCACAGGTGCAGGGTGGGCCGGTGTGTACGCGTGCCTCGCTGGCCGAAGCGCAGGCGGCCGGTGATCTACGCGTGCGCTGGCCGGGAACGCTGGCTGAGGCCGACCGGCAGGCCCTGTTGCAGCAGTTGCTGGATGACCCGGCCACGGTCTGTGCCTACGCCTTTGAACTGGGCGCTGCCGTGCAACGCGCTACGCAGGCACTGCAGGACAATGAATCCTTCCGCTTCACCGGTGTGCAGCTGGGCTGGATAGGCTTTGGCGCACGCGGCGCCCCGGCACAGGGATGGCAGCGGGTGCGCAGCTTCGGTCGTGGCTATGTGCCGGCCGCCAGCAACAGCCACGCGCTGGATGCGTTCTATACGGGCCACGTGCGCGCCGAGTGCGGCGTCGGCCGCCAGGTCGCGCAGCTGGCCACGCAGCGCGAGCTGTACGGCGATGCGGCCTTCGATGCGGAATTCGCGCCCGCCGAACTGTCCATCGGCACGTTCCTTGGCCTGCACGACACCGACAGCATCCTGCTGGGCGCGCAGGCCGGCCAGTTCATGGCCGACGGCAAGGCCGTGCGCACGTCGGCGATGGGGCGGCAGGCCTTTGTCGGGCTGCCGGGCTTCATCGAACACGTCTTCGACAAAGGCACCTTGGACGATCTGAGCAACCAGGCGGAGAACTTCGTCGTGGTGGAGGTGGGCGAAGGCGCGGCGCAGGCACTGGCGGAGCACGGTGGCCTGGCCTGGTATGACCAGCGCAACCGTGCCCTGTGGCAGCTGGCGCAGGGCATTCCGCGTGTCGGCCAACGCTATTTCGAGCGGTTGCTGTACGAACGCGATCCAGCGCTGCGTGCGCAGCTGGCCCCGCGCTATCGTGACGTTGTGCAGCAGATGGACCAGTTGCTGGACGATCCGTTCTACCAGCAGTTCGTGATCTACGCGCACCCACGCGGTATACGTCCTGTCGGCTACCACATCATCCGCCTGCTCGACCGGAATCCGCGCACGCCGTTTTCCATCGACCTGGCGTTGCACAATCTGCATACCACGCTCTACCGGCGTTGGCGCGAGGCGCAGTTGCGCCACTGCGCAGCCACCGGCAGGCCAGGCAGCCTGACCCTAGACCCCAACTGAAGGTGAAACAATGGATATTGCAATGATCGGCCTCGGCCGGATGGGCGCCAACATGGCCCAGCGCCTGCACCGCGGTGGCCACCGCGTTGTCGGCTACGACCCGGGCGAGGGCGCCCGCCAGCGCGCCGCCGAGGCCGGCCTGGAGGTGGTCGATTCGCTGGCCGCCGCAGTGGCCGCGCTGCCGGTGCCGCGCGTGGTGTGGCTGATGGTGCCCGCCGGCGAGACCGTGGACCAGACGCTGGGCCAGTTGACCCCGCACCTGGCCGAAGGTGACATCGTCATCGACGGTGGCAACTCCAACTACCAGGACTCGATCCGTCGCGCCAAGGCGCTGGCCGAAGATGACCTGGGCTACGTGGACTGTGGCACCAGCGGCGGCGTGTGGGGCCTGCAGGAAGGCTACAGCCTGATGGTGGGTGGCGATGCAGCGGTGGTCGAACAGATCGCACCGCTGCTGCGCACGCTGGCACCGGCCGAGGACCGCGGCTGGGCGCGCGTCGGCCCTTCCGGCGCAGGCCACTTCACCAAGATGGTCCACAACGGCATCGAGTACGGAATGATGCAGGCCTACGCCGAAGGCTTCGCGTTGATGGAGCGCAAGCAGGAGATGGAACTGGACCTGGCCCAGGTGGCCGAGGTCTGGCGCCACGGCAGCGTGGTGCGTTCGTGGCTGCTGGACCTCAGCACCGAAGCGCTCAAGCGCAATCCCTCGCTGGATGGCATCGCACCGTATGTGGAAGATTCCGGTGAAGGCCGCTGGACCGTCGCCGAAGCGATCGCGCTGGACGTACCGGCCCCGGTGATCACCCTGTCGCTGCTCGAACGCCTGCGTTCGCGCGAATCCAATTCGTTCACCGACCGCCTGCTGTCAGCGATGCGCAACGAATTCGGCGGCCACGCCATCAAGAAGTCGTAAGTACCGGTTTTATGTAGATCCACGCATGGCGTGGATCTACTGTGTCGACCAAGGTCGACCCCCACCAAGAGCAGGCCATGCCGTGTCGACCAAGGTCGACACCCACCAAGAGCAGCGGACAACTGTCGAAGGCGGGGTGGGTCCGGTTGCGGGGGTGTCCGCGGCATGGATGCCGCGGCCAAGCCCCCAGGGATGGGTTTACGGCGTCCCCCGCAACCGGACCCACCCCGCCAT
>NZ_JBYTEK010000053.1:0-22384 GCF_058783335.1 Stenotrophomonas sp. FW305-C-20-S1
GGTGGGTCCGGTTGCGGGGGCGTGAGCGCCATGGATGGCGCGACCGAGCTTACATGGACGTACTTGCAGCGTCCCCCTCAACCGGACCCACCCCGCCAACCCACGGAGAGCACGCATTTGATGTTGACGTTGCCGCTGACGTTGATTCGGCGGGTGCAGGGCGCAGCCCTGCCGCCAAAGCTATTCCGGCATCAACACCAACCCATCCGGATACACGATCGCCGCTTCATCCGCACTGACATCGAAGAACCCCACGCCGTGCTTCTCGGCCAGGTCCTGCACCCGCCCATGCGCGCGCTCTGCCACCGAGTACGCGAACGCGCCATAGATCACATGGCGGCCGATGCTGTACTCGGTCACCTCGGCGCGATCATCCTCCTCATTGCTCAGCGGGCCGTTCATCGGCGGAAACTCCTGAGCCATCTCCGCGAACCATGCCTGCAGCGCCGGGCTGCTGACCGCCGGGTCGTCGTACTCGTGGCTCTCGCCCCACTGCGCCTGCTTCTCGAACCAGGCGATGAACGCTGCCGCTTCACGCGGGGCGACGCTGGCCTCGAACACCATCATGTCGTAACTCATTGAACCGTCCTGTTGCCGTGGCGTAAGGACGCCGGGCATGGCCCGGCGCTACCGGATGACGATGGTAGCGCCGGGCCATGCCCGGTGGATCGCATCAGACGGACGGCGCTGCGGCGTCCGCCAATCCCGGCGCCAACGCCTTCGCTTCCGGGAACAGCGCAAACCGCAGGCCGACCAGGCCCATCAGCGCCTCGTCGCGCGCCTTGCAGGCGGCCACGCTGCCGACCCGGCCCAACGAGGTGTCCAGCCGCTCGCGCAGCGCCTCGGCTGCCACAATCGGCTTGCGCGCGGCGATCTGCCGGCGATAGTGCACGGCCACTTCCTCCAGGATGTGCTCGACCGCCTCGCGGCTGCGCTCCGGCAGCTCCAGGCGGGCGCGGCGCAGCTGCAGGATGTTCAGGCCGATGCGCGCCTCGTTGAGCATGTCCACCGAGGCGATGTCGCTGCCTTCCGGAGTCGCCGCCAGGCGCGGTGCCAGCAGGCCGAGCAGATCCAGCATGCGCGCGGCGAAGCGCTGGCGATCCTGCTGGCCACGGCCTTCGGCCGCTTCGGCCAGGGTGGTCCAGCCCTGTCGTACCAGCCGGCGCGCGGTCCATTCGGCACCCACCGAGCGGAACAGCCGGGTCATCACCACCGCAAAGCCAATGCCGATGAACATCGCGATCGACGAGTTGGCGAAGGTCTGCACGTTGGCACTGTAGGTGTTCTGCAGGCTGAGCAGCGCGGCCAGGTTGACCGTCAGCGGCAGCGCGAACAGCGCGCTCTTCGGGTGGTGCAGCAGCAGGCCCAACGGCAGGAACACCACCGCCAGCACCAGCGCCAGCAGGCCGAAGTCGTGCACGGCGGGGAACACGCCGAACAGGTACACGCCGGCGACCAGCGAAGCCACCATCGCCCACACCAGGAACGAGACCATGCTCGGCGCCGGGTCGTCCTGTGCCGCGAAGAACGCGGCGGTCACCGCGGCCATCATCGCGCCGTTGCCACCGCCCTCCCAGCCCAGGCCGATCCACAGCACGCAGTAGCTCATCAGCGCCACGCCGGCGCTGAGCGCGGAGAACAGTGCCATGCCGTAGTCGACGTGCTTGTCGGTGGCGGCGCGTTCGGTGCGGATGCGGTAGTGCGCACGGTCCAGCGGCGCGGTGCCCTGGTCGATCGCGTGCTGCAGGGTGCGGCAGTCCTGCCACAGGTCCACCAGCTCCTCCAGGCGCAGCAGCAGGCTGGCCAGCTGCAGGTGCTGCAGATCGCGGTCCACCTGTGGCTTCAGCGCACTGATGCGTGCGCGCAGGCGCGCGTAGTCGCTGGCACTGGATGGCGTATCGATCCAGTCGTGGATGTCATCGACCAGCGTCGGCAAGCCCTCGGGCAGGGTCTGTCCATCGCTGCGCAGCGCACTCAGGCGGTCGGCGATCGATGACAGCACCGGCAGCAGCAACAGCATGCGTTCGCGCAGGCGCTCCATCGATACGGCCGCGCCGGCATGGCGTGGGTCATCGCGGCGCAGGAACTCGATCAGCGCCTCGAACTGCACCAGGTCGGCGGCCAGCCGGTTGCGTGGGGCATGCGCGCGGCCGCGCTCGAGGATCTGCCGGCACCACTGCGCCGCGTCCTCCATCCAGTTGCCGATGCGCGCGCCCAGCATCGGCCGCACCGAGGCCGGGAACAGCAGCGAGGCGAACAGCACCGCTACCACCGTACCGAGGATGATCTCCTCGCTGCGCGCCACCACGGTGTCGAAGATGGTCTCCGGCGAGGTCACGGCCGGGAAACCGATGAATGCAGTGGTGTAGCCGGCCAGCAGGAACGCGTAGCCACGTGGGCCACGGTTGAGCAGGGCCAGGAACAGGCAGCCGGCCAGCCAGATCGACATCGCCGCGCTCAGCACCAGCGGTGTTTCCACCAGGGCGGGCAACATCAGCAGGGTGGCCAGGCCGGCGGCCAGGGTGCCGAGGATGCGGTACACGCCCTTGGCCCGGGTCGGGCCCAGCAGCGGCTGGCTGACGATGTACACCGTGCCCATCGCCCAGTACGGGCGCGACAGGTTGCCGGCCATGGCGATATACAGCGCGACGATCGCTGCCAGGTAGGTCTTGATCGAGAACAGCCAGGCCTGGCGATCGGTCAGCCCGTTCATCGCTTACCTCGCCGCCGTCGGCGCAGCCGCAGACGCAGACGCGGCACTGTCCTGCCAGCCACCGCCCAGTACCAGGAACAGGTGGATCTGGTCGCGCGAGACCTGGGCTTCGGCCGCGGCCAGGGTGGCATCGCTGCTGGCCAGGCTGCGGTCGGCATCCAGGCTGGACAGGTACGGCGTGCGGCCGCCCTGGTACAGCCGGCGGTTCTGCTCTGCGGCCATCGCAGCCTGCTCCTGCGCCACGCGCAACGACTGCAGGCGGCGCAGATCCTGCGCATAGCGGTCCAGTGCGGTCTGTGTTTCGCGCAGTGCCTGCAGCACGGCATGGTCGAACTCGGCCAGCGCGGCATCGGCGCCAGCCTCGGCGGCGTGGATGCGTGCATGCGTGCCCGAGGACGGCAGCGTCCATGAGATCAGCGGGCCGAACGACCACTGCTGGGTCATCGGCTGGCCGAAGTCTTCCAGCAGGCCGGCGGCGCCGACCGAAGCGCCCAGGCGGATGTCCGGGTACAGCTCGGCAGTGGCGACACCAATCCGCGCGGTGGCCGAGGCCAGCTTGCGTTCGGCCTGGCGGATGTCGGGACGGCGCTGCAGCAGCGCGCGGCCATCACCGACCGGCAGCGGCTGGGCAAGGGTGGGTGCGTGCGCGCAGTCGATCACCCCGGCCGGCAGCTGGCCCGGGGTCTGCCCAAGCAGTGCCGCCAGCGAATAGGCGGCGGCCGAACGCTGCGCCTGCAGCGGGGGCAATGCGGCTTCCAGCAGCGCGACCTGGGCATTGGCGCGCGCCAGTTCCGGCGGCGTGCCGCGACCCGCGCTGATCAACCGCTGGGTGACCGAACGGCTGCGCTGCTGCAGCTGCAGGGAATGCTCGGCGACATGCAGCTCATGGTTGGCGTGGCAGATCTCCAGGTAGCTGTCTGCCACCTCGGCCACCACGCTCACCTGGGCCAGGTCACGTGCAGCGGCCACCGACTGTTCGTCGGCGCGGGCTGCTTCGGCACCGCGCTTGAGCTTGCCGAACAGGTCGAACTGGTAGCTCACCGCGAACTTGCCGTCGGCCAGGTTGATCACCGGCAGCTCGTGCTCCTGCAGGAACGACTCGGCCGACAACTGTGCGCGGCTGACGCCGGCTTCGGCCTCGTACTCGAAGCCACCGGCGTCCATCGCCTGCTCGTACACCGCAGCAGCGCGGCGCAGATGCGCGTCGGCAGCCTTCAGTTCGACATTGTCGCGCAGCGCCTGGGTGATCAGCCCATCCAGCACCGGGTCGTTGTACAGCGACCACCAGCGTGCCGGCAGTGCCTGGTTGGCAGCCACTTCGGGGTTGTGGGTCTCGATGAACGCGGCATTCGCTTGCGGCCGCTTGAACGCCGAGCCCTCGGGCAATGCGTAATCCGGGCCGACGGTTCTGCACGCAGCCAGGCTGGCCAGCGCGACGATCAGGCCAAGGCGGGGCAGGGCGGCGTTCACAGGCCCGCCTGTGTCGGCGCAGCGCCGGCCTTCTTGTTCTGCACGTGGCGGCCGGTATCCACGGTCACCGTGGCGGTGCGCCCGGCGATCAGCTCCACGCCGGCAGGCACCTCGTCGATGGCGATGCGCACCGGGATGCGCTGCGCCAGCCGCACCCAGTCGAAGGCCGGGGTCACGTTCGGCAGCAGCGTGCTGCCATTGCTGCGGTAGCGATCCTCGATGCCGGCGGCGATGCTCTCGACATGGCCGTGCAGAGGGGTGTCCTCGCCCATCAGGCGGATGTCCACGCGCTGCCCCGGGGCCACGCCGCGCAGGCGGGTTTCCTCGAAGTAGCCATCGATGCGGAACGAACCGGTATCCAGCAGCGCCAGCACCGGCTTGCCGGCCACCACGTAGTCGCCCACGCGCATGGTGCGGTCGTTGACCCGGCCATTGGCCGGTGCACGCACTTCGGTGCGGGCCAGGTTGAGTTCGGCCAGGTCGACCGCGGCTTGTGCGGTGGCCAATGCGGCCTGTGCGGCCTGCAGCTTGGCCCGGCGCACTTCGGCGTCCTCGGCGGCCACCAGATCCTGCAGGCTGCGGTCGCGTCCGATCTCACGGCGCAGCTGCGCGACCGATGCCTGGCGTTCGGCCAGGCTGGCGCGGCTCTGCTCCAGCGCGATGCGGTAGCGCGCGCGATCGATCACGAACAGCAGGTCGCCCTTTTTCACTGCCTGGTTGTCGGCTACCTGCACCGTTTCGACCAGGCCGGACACATCCGGCGCCACCTGCACCACGTCGGCGCCGACGTGGGCGTCGCGGGTCCACGGCTCATCCATGTAGTAGACCCACAGCTGGCGCAGCACCAGCAGGGCGACGATCACGGCTGCGCAGGTAAGCAGCACCGGCAGGGTCTTCTTCACGATCTTGTTCACGATTGCATCCAACGCAGGAGGTGGAACAGCAGGCCCAGCACGATCCCGTACAAGGCCAGGTTGAACAGCGCCGGGTGCCATACGTGGCGATAGGCACCGGCACGCTGCAGCAGCGCGTGCAGGCCGCTGTTGACCAGGTAGGCCAACACCATCAACCCGAGCAGGGTCGGGACGAACACTCCGTGGAGACTGAATTCACCGGGCATCGGTAGGGGCGGGGACGGTAGGGGAAGGGGGAGGTGGAACAGGACAACGGCAACGGGCAAAAGCCGCTGGCGCATGCACGGCAGCGGCGGTATTCACCGACAACGGGCTTACGTGATGCGGTCGGCAGCCTCGGCCAGCAGGCGCCATGCCTTCAGCACGGCATGCAGTTCATCCATGGAAAGCTCGCCGAACACGTCCTGGCGCAGGCCGATCAACTGGTCTTCCAGTTCGCGCACCAATGCCTGGCCTTCCTCGGTCAGCCACAGCAGGTTGGCGCGGCGGTCGCTGGCATCGCATTCGCGGCGGACCAGCCCACTGGCGCAGAGCTTGTCCAGCAGGCGCACCAGGGAAGGGCCTTCCATGCCCAGCTGCTGCGCCAGCGCGACTTGGCGGATGCCACCGCCGGAGCGGCCGATCATCAGCAGGGGCATGGTGCAGGCGGTGGAGATGCCGTAGCTGCCCAACCGGCTGTCGGCCAGGCGCTGCCACTGCCGCCCTGCGTACAGCAGGCCGGAGCTGAGCTGCATCTGCAGCACGGTGCGCTCGTCGAGGGGTCGGTCCATAAGTAATAGATAGGATACTACTAATTTCATTCCTATCAATAGGTTTTGCTGAATGGGTGAGGTGTATTGAGGAAAGCGTTGCGCCTGCTGGCTATCGGCTGGGGTGGCGGAGGGCCGGGCGGGGTAGGACACGCTGCAAGTACGTCCCTGTAAGCTCGATCGGCGCATCCATGCGCCTCACGGTCCTACCCCGCCCGGCCCTCCGCCACCCACCCCACATCCCGCAGGCGCGGAGGGTTGGCGCTTCAAGAACAAGAGCGCTAGCGCCGGGCCATGCCCGGCGGCTCCTGGTGGCACCGCTCCGCTCGCCGGGCATGGCCCGGCGCTACCAGAGCACTCTCCGAAGCCATGGACCCCAGCTTTTGACCCCGCTTTCGGGCGGACCGGCCGCGCCCGCAGGAAACCGTCGGAGAGGCGGAGGGGCAGGCAGGGCAGGACCGTCCACGGCATGGATGCCGTGGCCGAGCCTACAAGGACGTACTTGCGGCGTGTCCTGCCCTGCCTGCCCCTCCACCTCTCGCCCAGCAGCCTTGAGGCGCCGCAGGGGATCCCCCGATGAACCGTCCCCAGAGGACGACCCACCCCCCGGTCGGGTACGATGCTCGCCCCCCGTTCGGGCGCTGTATGCAATGAGCAAGAACAACGAAAAGGCCGCCCCGCAGGGCGAAGTGACCCAGGTCCAGGCCGAGGATGCCGTGCGCACCCTGCTGCGTTGGGCCGGTGAGGACCCGACCCGCGAAGGCCTGCTGGATACCCCGCGCCGCGTGGCCGAAGCCTATGGCGACTGGTTCAGCGGCTACCGCGACGACCCGCGCGCCTACATGGAACGCACCTTCGAGGAAGTGGCCGGCTACGACGAACTGATCGTCCTGCGCGACATCGAATACGAAAGCCACTGCGAGCACCACATGGCGCCGATCATCGGCCGCGTGCACGTCGGCTACCTGCCGGCCGGCAAGGTGGTGGGCATCAGCAAGCTGGCACGCGTGGTCGAAGCCTACGCCCGCCGCTTCCAGGTGCAGGAAAAGATGACCGCGCAGATCGCCCAGTGCATCCAGGACGTGCTGCAGCCGGTCGGTGTCGGCGTCGTTGTCGAAGGCGCCCATGAGTGCATGACCACCCGCGGCATCCACAAGCGCGGCGTCAGCATGGTCACCTCGAAGATGCTGGGCAGCTTCCGCGAGGACGCCCGCACCCGCGCCGAGTTCCTGCGCTTCATCGAAGTGGGCGGCAAGCGCTGAGCGCCGTCGCCTCCCGGTGGCGGCCGCGCGTGGCCGCCGCTTTCGCCGTGCCTGCGCCGCGCCTTCGCGCGCGCGCTGGCCGCCGCGCCCTTCCGACCGATCTCGCTGCATGAAGCACCGCGAACGCATCACCCGTTATCGCCACCTGCGCGAACAGCCGCAATGGAAGCTGCTCGCCGCCGACCACGCACCGGAAATCATCGGCCTGCTGCAGGGCCTGCTGATGGACGGCGATCGCACGTTGCCGGCATCGGTCCTCAACGAGCGCCTGCAGCGTGCGCTGGACCAGCTCAACGGCGACGAGTTGTCGCGCGAGCTGCCGCGGACCGCGCAGGCCTACGTCGCCCATTGGCTCGCGCAGGGCTGGCTGGAACGCCGGCTGCCTGAAGGCGCCGACCAGGAGCAGTACGAGCTCTCGACCCAGGCGCTGCAGGCGATCCGCTTCGCCGACAGCATGGAGCAGGCCCGCGTGGCCGCCACCGAGAGCCGTCTGGCACTGGTGATCGAGCAGCTGTCGCAGCTGGCCGCGCAGACCGAGGCCGACCCGGACGCGCGCTTGTCCGCATTGCGCGACGAGCGCGACCGCATCGATGCCGAGATCGCCCGTGTCAGCGCTGGCCGTGTGACGGCCCTGGACGGCAAACGCGCGCTGGAACGTACGCGCCAGATCATCGGCCTGGCCGACGAGCTGACCGAAGACTTCCGCCGCGTGCGCGACGACTTCGAACAGCTCAACCGTGATTTCCGCGAACGCATCATCGATGACGAAGGCGAGCGCGGCGACGTGTTGTCCAAGCTGTTCGAAGGCGTGGACGTGATCGGCGAGAGCGACGCGGGGCGTAGTTTCCAGGCGTTCTGGCGCCTGCTCAACGACGCCGAACAGAGCGCCCAGCTCGATGCCGCGCTGGAGACGCTGCTGGCCCGTGGCTTCGCCCGGCGGCTGGATCGCAACGAGCGCAACTTCCTGCGCGGTTTCACCAGCACCATGCTCGAGCGTGGTGGCCAGGTGCATGACGTGCTGCAGAACTTCGCGCGCAGCCTGCGTGGTTTTGTGCAGAGCCGTGGCTACCTGGAACAGCGCCGCCTCAACCAGCTGTTGAAGCAGGCGCAGTCCGAAGCACTGGCACTGCGCGATGACTTCCCGGCGCAGCGCGCCATTGGCCGCGACCTGCAGCTGACCACCAGCCGCCTGCGTTCGTGGTCGCAGTGGAAGCTGCACGACCCGCGCAGCGCGCAGGTCGATGGCAACGTCGAATACAACGATGCGGCCAGCATCAGCCTGGAAAGCGTGGGCGATCTGGTGGCGTCGTCGGAAATCGATTTCCGCACCCTGCGCCGCGACCTGCACGACCTGCTCGACAGGCAGCCGAAACTCAGCATTGCCCAGGCCCTGTCGCAGCGCGAAGCGCCGCAGGGGCTGGGCAGTGTCATCGGCTACCTCTCGCTGGGCACGCGCTTTGGCAGCGTGATCGCCGGCGAACAGGAGCTTGCCGAATGGCGAGGTGGCGACGGACAGATCCGTCGTGCCCGCATCCCGCTGGTTTGGTTTACCCAGGAGAGACGCCATGAGCTGGCATGAAGACCCCATCGACGCACCGCATGCCGACCTGGCCGAAGACGCTTACCAGGCCGAACCGGTGGCGACCGTGGCCCAGCCCCGGCGCGGCAACGACGTCTACTACATGGGCGATACCGGCCGCCTGCCGCTGGATGCGCGCCGCGCGCTGTGCCAGCTGCTGATCGGCCCCAGCATCGACCAGCTGCGTCACGCCAAGCTGTGGCCGGCACTGATCCGCAGCGAAGCCGGTATCCGTTCGGCGCTGTCGGACCTGTTCCTGGAACTGGTGCTCGACCGTGACAGTGGCGTGGCGTTCACCCGCCAGGCCGACACCGAAGATGTCGATGCACCGGTACTGCTGCGCACCTCGCCGCTGACCTTCATCGATTCGGTGCTGTTGCTGTACCTGCGCCAGCAGCTGGGCGAAGCCGATGCGCGTGGCAACCGCGCCGTGGTCGCCGATGCTGAAATGGCCGAAGCACTGGCCATCTACGAAAAGAACCTGTCCACCGACCGCGCCGGCTTCAATCGCCGTGTCGCCTCGGCGGTGCAGAAGATGAAGGACAACCACATCCTGACCCGCCTCGGCGGCCAGGAAGACCGCCACGAAGTCTCGCCGGCGTTGAAGCTGCTGTTCTCCGCCGAAGACGTATCCCAGCTGTCGGCGGTTTACCGCCAGCTGCGCGAAACCCCGGCCGCTGAAGCCTGAGAGACCCGAGCACCGCATGGCCATTTCCAAGCACACTCCCGCCCTGTTCAACGAAGGCCTGCCGGACCCGCGCCTGCAGCAGTTCCGCATGCGCCGCCTGCAGGTGCACAACTGGGGCACCTTCAACGGCCTGACCGAAGTGCCGATCGCCGAGCGCGGCTTCCTGTTCGTCGGCCGCTCCGGTTCGGGCAAGTCGACCCTGCTCGATGCCATGTCCGCCCTGCTGACGCCACCGGCCATCGTCGACTTCAACGCCGCAGCGCGTGAAGCCGAACGCAGCGGCCGCGACCGCAACCTGGTGTCCTACGTGCGCGGCGCGTGGGCCGACCAGCAGGACAGTGGCACCGGTGAAATCGCCACCCAGTACCTGCGCAAGGGCGCGACCTGGACCGCGCTGGTGCTGGAGTACCGCGCCGGCGATGGCCGCGTGGTCAGCCTGGTACGCCTGCTCTGGATCGCCGGCAGCAGCACCTCCGCCGGTGACGTGCGCAAGCACTACATGATCGCCGAGCGTCCGTTCGACATCGCCAAGGATCTGGGCGGCTTCGATCTGGACCTGCGCAAGCTCAAGCAGAAGTTGGCCGACGTCCATCACTTCGACACGTTCTCCGGCTATGCCGAACGCTTCCGCCACCTGCTCGGCATCGACAACGAGATGGCGCTGCGGCTGCTGCACAAGACGCAGTCGGCGAAGAACCTGGGTGACCTGAACGTCTTCCTGCGCGACTTCATGCTCGACACGCCGAAGACCTTCGACGCTGCCGAACGACTGGTCAGCGATTTCGCCGAACTCGATGGCGCGCACCAGGCCGTGGTCACCGCGCGGCGCCAGGTCGAAACCCTGCAGCCGGCGCGCGAGCACTATGGCGATCTGCAGGCGATGAGTCGCCGTCGCGGCAACGACGAAGCGCTCAAGCTCGGCATCGACAGCTTCCGCGAAAGCCGCCGCCAGTTGCTGATCGAAGCACGCCTGCGCGAGATGGACACGCGCGATCGTGGCCTGCTGGGCGAAGAAGCGCAGCGTCGCGCGGCGCTGGACAACCACACCGAGCGCCTGGCCGAGCTGGAACTGCAGCGCCGCCAGCAGGGTGGTGAGCGCATCGAGGAACTGGAACGCGAGCAGGGCCGCGCCGAAGCCGAACGTGATCGCCGCCTGGCCAAGCAGGCACAGGCACGTGACGCCGCACAGAAGCTGCAGGCCGCGCTGCCCGAGGATGCACATGGCTTCGCCGAGCTGCTTGAGCAGGCGCAGTCCGAACTTGAAGACCGTCAGCGCGCGTCGAGTGCCCTGGACGATGCCATCAGCGAACGGCTGGGCGGCAAGCGCGACGACGAGCGGCGCTTCTCCGAAGTGCGTGGCGAACTGGAGGCGATGCAGCGCACACCCTCCAGCATTCCTGCGCCGATGCAGAAGCTGCGCGCACGCCTGGCCGAAGAAACCGGCATCTCCGAAGCGGCCCTGCCGTTCGTCGGCGAACTGATCCAGGTCCGCTCGGAAGAGCAGAGCTGGCAGGGCGCGATCGAGCGCGTGCTCGGTGGTTTCGCGCAATCGCTGCTGGTCGATGACAAGCACTACAACGACGTCGCCGAGTGGGTGAACCGCACCCACCTGGGGATGCGCTTCACCTACTACCGCGTGCGTCGCAATGATGATGCGTTCGCCCGCGAACCGTCCGCCAAGTCGCTGCTGCACAAGCTGGAACTGCGCGATCACGTGTTCGAAAGCTGGCTGCGCCGCGAGCTGGGCAAGCGCTTCGACTACGAATGCGTGGACGCCAAGCAGCTGCGCAACGTCGACCGCGGCATCACCCGCGAAGGCCAGGTCAAGCATCCGGGCGATCGCTTCGAGAAGGACGACCGCAGTGCGGTCAATGATCGCCGCCGCTGGCTGCTGGGCTTCAGCAACCGCGACAAGCTGGCCGTCTTCGAGAAGGAAGCCCAGGAGCTGGCCGCCCGTATCGCCAGCTGCGATACCGACATCGCGCGCCTGCGCAGCCAGCGTGACCGCGACAACGAACGTCGCCTGGCCTGCCATCAGCTGGTGGGCATCAGCTGGAACGAAATCGACGTCGCCGCGCCGCAGCAGCGCCTGGCCGACATCGAGGCCAGCCTGCACGCCCTGCGCGAAGGCAATGCCGACCTGGCCAGGATCGCCCAGCAGATCGACGCCACCCGCGCCGATATCGAGCAGGCCCGCCGCACTTACGAAGACACCCGCGTCGAGCGCGGCCAGCTGGTGCGCGAACGCGACCGCCTGGACCGTGCCCGCCAGCAGAGCCGTGCACTGGTCCTGCCAGCGCTGGCCGAAGACCAGGAAGCCGGTTTGGCCGAGCGCCTGCAGGAGCAGGGCCCGCTCAGCCTGGAAACGCTGGAAGCGCACATGCGCCAGGTCAGCAACGCGCTGAACGAACAGCTCTCGTCTTCGCAGCAGGACGTCAACCGCATCGAGAACCTGCTGCTGGGCTGCTTCCGCCGCTTCATCCAGCAGTGGCCGGAAGAATCGGGCGACTTCACCGTGTCGGTGGCCTCGGCCGAGGATTTCCTCGCTCGCCTCGAACGCCTTGAACGCGATGGCCTGCCGCAGCACGAAGAACGCTTCTTCGACCTGCTGCAGAACCAGAGCAAGAACAACCTGCTCGCGCTGCAGCGTCACAGCGCCGAGGCCCGCAAGTCGATCGGCCAGCGCCTGGACGAAGTCAACGCCAGCCTGGAGCAGGTGCCCTTCAACCGTGGCACCCTGCTGACCATCGAACTGAACGACCGGCGCCTGCCGGAAGTGCAGGAGTTCCACCAGCAGCTGCGCGAGGTGTTGTCGCAGCAGCAGACCGAGCAGCGCGACCTGGCGGAAACGCAGTTCACCGTACTGCGCCAGCTGGTCAACCGCCTCGGCTCGCAGGAAGGCGAAGACAAGCGCTGGCGCGAAGTGGTGCTGGACGTGCGCCTGCACGTGGAGTTCATCGGCGTGGAGCTGGATGTGGAAACGCGCCAGCAGGTCGAGATCTACCGCAGCGGCGCCGGCAAATCCGGTGGCCAGCGGCAGAAGCTGGCCACCACCTGCCTGGCGGCGGCGCTGCGCTACCAGCTCGGCGGCGCCGACAGCCAGCTGCCCAGCTACGCCGCAGTCGTGCTCGACGAAGCCTTCGACAAGGCCGACAACGAGTTCACCGCGCTGGCGATGAACATCTTCGACAACTTCGGTTTCCAGATGGTGGTGGCCACCCCGCTGAAATCGGTGATGACGCTGGAACCGTTCATCGGTGGCGCCTGCTTCGTCGAGATCAGTGGCCGCCACGATTCGGGCGTGCTGCTCATCGAGTACGACGAAGAAGGCAAGCGCCTGAAGCTGCCGGAGCGCAGCCGCCAGCAGGCCGACGAACCGGAAGAAGCCGAGGCCTGACTGCTCTGGAAACGCCGTGCCAACCAAGGTTGGCACCTACCGGGTCATGAACCCCGATAGTGGTAGTGCCGGCCGCTGGCCGGCAACCGCGTTTACGCACTGCGGAACGTATCCCACGCCATCCGCGCGATCAGCACCACCACCAGGCCCACGAACAGTTTGCGGATGAACGGCGTGCCGCCCTTCAGCGCCAACCGCGTGCCCACCACCGAACCGATGATGTTGGCCGCCGCCATCGGCAGCGCGAACAGCCACAGGATGTTGCCGGTCGGTACGAAGAACGAGATCGCTGCCACGTTCGTCGCCAGGTTCACCACCTTCGACGCAGCCGACGCACGCAGGAAGTCCAGCCCGAAGAAGCGCACGAACAGGAAGATCAGGAAGCTGCCGGTGCCGGGCCCGAAGAAGCCATCGTAGAAGCCGATCGCCGCACCGATCGCCAGCGCGATCACCAGCTCGCGGCGGCCGATGTCCTGCGGCCGGTGCAGCGCGCCGAAGTCCTTCTTCCATAGCGTGTAGGCCAGCATCGCCACCAGCAGCACCAGCACCAGCGGCCGCACTGCGTCCTTGGGCAACAGGCTGACCGCCGTAGCGCCCAGGAAGGAGAACACGAAGGCCGTACCGGCGGCGAACAGCACCGGCTTCCACGGGAAGCGCACGTTGCGCGCATAGCGCCATGCCGCTGCGCCGGTGCCGAACATCGAGCTGAACTTGTTGGTGCCAAACAGCATCGCCGGGGTCTGCTGCGGCAGTACCGTGAACAGGCCGGGCAGCTGCACCAGTCCGCCGCCGCCCACGGCCGCATCGACCAGGCCGGCAATGAAGGCGATCACCACCAGCCACCACAACTCAGGAGGAATCAGTTCCAGCACGGCGATCGATCGAAGTGGGGGCGCGACAGCATACGCCTGTCACATTGCCGCCGCCCACGCGACAATACCCGCATGAGCCGAACCGCCCCCGATCCCTGTCCCTGTGGCCTGGCCGCCGACTACGCTGCCTGCTGCGGTCGCTTCCATGCCGGCGACGCCGCGCCGGATGCCGAGCGCCTGATGCGCTCGCGTTACAGCGCCTATGTGCGCCACCTGCCGGACTACCTGCGTGCCACCTGGCACCCGGACACCCGTCCGGCAGAACTGTCGCTCGATGATGCCCCCGGCCAGCGCACCCAATGGCTGGGCCTGACCGTGCAGGACCACCAGGTGACCGGCAGCGACAGTGCCGAGGTCCGCTTCACCGCCCGCTACCGCGTCGGCGGCGGCAGCGCGGTGAAAATGACCGAGCACAGCCGCTTCCTGCGGGTCGAGGGTCGTTGGTACTACCTCGACGCCGTCTGAGCGTGGCTGCCGCGCACGGCCAGCACGCGCTGGCCGCCATGCGCGCACACGCGGTTGCGGCCTTCCTCCTTGGCCGCATACAGCGCCTGGTCGGCCGCTTTGACCACCCCGGCAGGGCGCCGATCGACCCGGCTGTCGGCCAGGCCGATGCTGACGGTTACCTGCACCACCGCACCGCCACCGCCGCGCCCGCGCTGCTGCTGGCCGAGCGTATCGTCGCGGGTGCGCGTGCTGCGGTCGCGCAGTTGCATGCGGCTCTGCTCGATGCCCTGTCGCAGCGCCTCCACCGCATCCACGCAGGCCGATGCCGGGCGGTCGAGAAAAACCACAGCGAATTCCTCGCCGCCATAACGGAACGCACGGCCGCCGTCGCCCACCCGCGACAACCGTGAGGCCACCAGTTTCAGCACGTCATCGCCGGTGTCGTGGCCGTGGGTGTCGTTGAATTTCTTGAAATGATCCACGTCGATCATCGCGATGCTGTAAGTGCCGGTGGCGCGCTTGAGGGTCTCGTTGAACGCACGGCGACCGGGCAGGCCGGTCAGCTCGTCGCCGAAGGCCATGTGGAAGGACTCCTGCAGGGTCGCGCCCAGCATCAGCAGCAGTGCCGCTACGCTCAGCGCCGGCAGCAGTGCCGGCTGCAGGAAGATCCGCGGCAGCATCCACCACAGGCACAGCAGGGCCAGCAGCATCGCCGTATGCAGCGGCCGCGGCTGGCGCCACGCCTGCCATCCCAGCGCAGCGGTGGCCAGCAGGAACAGCACGGCAGGCAGCTGCGCCAGCGCGTTCCAGTCGCTCGGTATCCAGGGGAAGTGCCGGTTCGACAGCAGGTCGTGCATGCCCTGTGGCTGTTGTGCGGCAAGCAGGATGAAGATCGCCACCGCAACACCACTGGTCGTGGCCCTCAGCAGCAGGTCCTGGCGGCGCCGGCCACGTTCGGGCCACAACGCATGGACGGCGAACAGCAACGGCAGCCAGGTCGAGATCGCGTGGAAGCGCAGTGGCGTCAACGCCGTCACCCGGCCCTCGCGCAGGTAGTGCCCAAGGTCCTGGTGCAGCACCGCGAAGGCCAGCGCCACCAGCAGCAACAGGCACAGCGTGCGCACCTGGTTGTACAGCAGCGCCAGCCCTGCACCCAGGCAGGCCAGCAACCACGGCAGGATGCGCTGCCCGGCGCGGCCGACATCATCGCTTTCCAGGCTCACCCACAGCACCAGCGCGACCAGCACGGCGGGCAGCACGAACAGATAGTGCACAGGCTGTCGAAGCGGATGATGGGACACACGGAATTCCAGCGCGGTCACGACGCGGCCGCAGCACTGCCGTTAGCGGCGCAACGGTGCCCTTCTTGAATGCGCGCGCCCTGATGTGAACACCACGGCACCGGGCCATGACATTGCGCTCACCGGCAGCGGTCGAAGCTGGTGGCATGGACAGCGTACCCGCCGCCGTCGCTGCCCCGCAGCGTGACATCGCCCGCCACTTCACCCATGTGCGGGGGCGCAGCGTGCAGCTGGCCGCACCCCTCAGCCCGGAAGACGCCCTGCTGCAGAGCATGGCCGATGCCAGCCCGGCCAAGTGGCACCTGGCCCACACCACCTGGTTCTTCGAACGCTTCGTGCTGGCCAGCCAGCCCGGCTACACACCCTGGGATCCGGCCTGGGACTATCTGTTCAACAGTTACTACAAGAGTCTCGGCCCCGCCCACGCACGGCCTCAGCGCGGGTTGCTGTCGCGGCCCTCGCTGCAGCAGGTCCACGCCTACCGCCAGCATGTGGATGAGCAGGTGCTGGCAGGACTGCGCGATGGCGATCTCGGCAGCGACGCCCTGCAGCACCTGCAGCTGGGGTTGCAGCACGAACAGCAACACCAGGAACTGCTGCTCACCGACATCAAGCACGCCTTCTGGTGCAATCCGCTGCAGCCGCCGTACCGCGAAGACCTGCCCATCGCCGTCAGCGCCCTCGGCACGCAGGGTTGGGTCGAACAGGGCGAGCGCATCGTCAGCATCGGTGCGTCCGCCTGGCCGCAGCACACGGCCTTCGCCTATGACAATGAATCGCCCGTGCATCGCGTGCTGCTTCCTGCGCATGCCATCGCCGAACGCCCGCTCAGCAACGCCGAGTACCGCGCCTTCATCGACGCCGGCGGCTACCGCGATCCGCGCTGGTGGCTGAGCGAAGGCTGGGCGCTGCGCGAGGCCGAGCAGTGGCAGCATCCGCTGTACTGGGATGACGACCTGCTGCGCGAGTTCACCCTGGGCGGCTGGCGCGAGCTCGATCCGCATGCGCCGGTCTGTCACCTCAGCTACTACGAAGCCGATGCCTGCGCCCGCTGGGCCGGCGCCCGCCTGCCCACCGAATTCGAATGGGAAGCGGCCGCCGCCTCGCAGCCGGTCGAAGGCCACTTCGCCGATGACGACCATCTGCACCCGATGGCAGGGCAGGGCGATGGACTGCGCCAGTTGTTCGGCGACGTGTGGGAATGGACCAGCAGCGCCTATGGCGCCTATCCCGGCTTCCGTCCCTTCGCCGGCAACCTCGGCGAATACAACGGCAAATTCATGTGTGGCCAGTGGGTCCTGCGCGGTGGCAGCTGCGCCACGCCGCGCGGCCATGTACGGGCCAGCTACCGCAACTTCTTCATGCCACCGGCGCGTTGGCAGTTCTCAGGCCTGCGCCTGGCAAGGGATCTTTCATGAGTACCGTCCAGGATGCGCTGCAGGCGCTGACCGACCTTACCCCCGGCCGCCAGCAGATCCTTGCCGACGCCGTCGCGGGGTTGTCGCACGCCTCACGGCAGCTGCCTTCCAAGTACTTCTACGACGCGCGCGGCTCGCGCTTGTTCGAGCAGATCACCCACACCCGCGAGTACTACCCCACACGCACCGAACTGGCCCTGCTGGACCGGGTGTTGCCGGAGATCGCGCAGGCGGTGGGGCCGCGCGTGCACGTGGTCGAACTGGGCAGCGGCAGCGGCCGCAAGACCGCGCGCCTGCTGGCTGCCCTGCAGGACCCGGTGGCCTATACGCCCATCGAGATCTCGCGCGCGGCGTTGCTGTCCAGCATCGACCACCTGGCTCCGGCGCTGCCGGACGTGGAAATGCTGCCGGTGTGTGCCGACTTCACCCGCCCTGTGCAGGTCCCCGCGCCAGAGCGGCCTGCCGCGCGCCGGCTGCTGTTCTTCCCGGGCTCCACGCTGGGCAACTTCGCCGATGAGGATGCGATCGCGCTGCTGCGCGCAATGCGCCAGACCATGGGCAAGCACGGCCTGGCCCTGGTCGGCATCGATCTGCACAAGGACCCGGCACTGATCGAAGCCGCCTACAACGACGCCGACGGTGTCACCGCCGCCTTCACCCTGAACCTGCTGGCGCGTCTCAACCGCGAGGTCGGCAGCGATTTCGATCTCGACGGCTTCCGTCACCGGGCCCGTTACAGCACCGCGCGCCTGCGCATCGAAACCGATCTGGTGAGCCAGCGCGAGCAGGACGTGCATCTTGACGGCCGCACCTTCCACTTCAGCGCTGGCGAACCGATCCGCGTGGAGTACAGCCACAAGTACACCGACGCCAGCTTCGGCCACCTGCTGCAGCAGGCGGGGCTGGAGGTAGCGGCATCCTGGAACGCGGACGATCCCGCCTATGGCCTGCGCCTCCTGCGCCCCTCACCCTAGGCACAGGTAGTACCGGCCGCTGGCCGGCAATCTGGACCAACCTTGATCTCCCTCCGCGTTACCATGGCTGCAGCACCGGCAACACGGAGGACGCCATGCCCATTCTGACCACGCTCGGCCTGGCCGCCGCGCTTGCCATGCCAGCGGCCGCGCCGCCGGTCGCAGCGGCAACCGCTGATCCCGCGTTTGCCCGCTGCATGGCGGGCCTGCAGGCGACGGCTGCCAGCCAGGGCATTGCCGCTGACCGCTTCAATGCGATCACCGCCGGACTGCAGCCCGACCCTACCGTGCTGCCGCTGCTCGATGCGCAGCCGGAGTTCACCACGCCGATCTGGGACTACCTGGCCGCACTGGTCGATCGCCAGCGCGTGGACGACGGTCGCGCCATGCTGCAGCAGCACCGTGACCTGCTTCAGCGCGTATCGGCGCAGTACGGCGTCGATCCAGTCACCATCGTCGCCGTATGGGGTGTAGAGAGCGACTACGGCCGCGTGTTCGGCAAACGCCCACTGCTGCAGTCGCTGGCCACGCTGTCCTGTGCCGGCCGCCGGCAGCCCTTCTTCCGCGGCGAACTGCTGGCGCTGATCAAGCTCATCGACCAGGGTGACCTGCAGGCGCAGGGCCTGACCGGTTCCTGGGCCGGTGCCTTCGGCCACACCCAGTTCATGCCCAGCACTTACGCACGCATTGCCGTTGATGGTGATGGCGATGGCCGCCGCGATCTGGTCGGCAGCATTCCCGATGCATTGGCTTCCACCGCCAACTATCTGAAGCGTGCCGGCTGGCGAACCGGCGAACCCTGGGGCATGGAAGTCCGTGTCCCCGCCGGTTTCAACGCCAGCCAGTCGGGACGCACCCAGCGCCGGTCACTGGCCGACTGGCGCGCACTGGGCGTGACCGGCCTGGACGGCAGCGCGCTGGCACCGTCCGGCCTGCCCGCCGATGCCCGCGCCGCGCTGCTGTTGCCGTCCGGGACAAAAGGCCCGGCGCTGCTGGTGTTCCGCAATTACGACGCGATCTACAGTTACAACGCGGCCGAGAGCTATGCGCTGGCCATCGCCACCCTGGCCGACCGCCTGCGTGGCAGCAACGGCCTGGTCACCGCCTGGCCAACCGATGATCCTGGCCTTGGCCGCGACGAGCGCCGCCAGCTGCAGACCCTGCTGCTCGCGCGCGGCCATGACATCGGCGCCGCCGATGGCATGATCGGTACCGCCAGTCGTCGTGCCATCCAGGTCGAGCAGCGTCGGCTCGGGTGGGCCGACGCCGACGGTCGCGCCGGCCAGCGCATCCTGCGCGCGCTGCAGGCACAACCGCAGGCACAGGCGCCAGCCGCGCCGACCCGCTTCAGCCTTCCCAACAACTACAGTGCCGTGCAGTCGCCGGCCATCCGGAGTCGATCCAGCGTGCAACAGATCCAGGGTGTCAGCAGTGGCCAGTTCCAGGGACTCGACGCCTGGCTGGTGGAAACTCCCCAGGCCACCGCCGCGATCAGCGTGTTCGGCGGCCAACTCCTCTCGTTCGTGCCCAAGGGCCAGCCCGATCTGATGTGGCTCTCGCCCAAGCGTGCCGCGCTGCCCACGCCGATCCGTGGCGGCAGCCCGGTGTGCTGGCCCTACTTCGGCCGCCAGGGGCAGGGCGATGACGTGCCCGCCCACGGTTTCGTGCGCACCTTGCCCTGGGAACTGCAGCAGGTGCGCCGGCTCGACGATGGCAGCATCGAGCTGACCCTGGCCCCGCCGGCGTTGGACAACCTCGGCCTGCGCCTGACCATGACCGTCCGTGTCGGCCGTGAACTGCGCCAGCAGCTGGTCACCGAGAACACCGGCAAGGCTCCGGCCACCATCACCCAGGCGCTGCACAACTACTTCCGTGTCGGTGACGCCAGCAAGGTCGATGTCGACGGCGTCGACGGCCTGGACTACCTCGACAAGTTCGAGAACTACGCCCAGCCGCGCCGCCAGCAGGGCCCCTGGTCGCTGCGCGATCCGCGTGACCCAGGCCGCAGCGACCGCATCTACACCCAGGCCGGTGGGCACTATGTGCTGCGCGACCCGGTGCTCAAGCGCCGCATCGACCTCCGTACCGAAGGCAGCCGCTCGCTGGTGGCATGGAACCCTGGCGCCGAAGGTGCCGCCAGGATGGCCGATGTCGGTGACGGCTGGCGCGACTATGTCTGCCTGGAAGCGGCCAACGCCGGACCCGATGTGGTCACCGTGGCACCGGGCGGGCGTCATGTTCTGCTTCAGATCCTGTCCAGCGCGCCGCTATAGCGGGCTTCCCCCTTGGCACGGATGGCCAGCATGAGCACCCTCGATCCGCAGACCTCGCCCGGTAGCGAGAACCCCTATCTGGCGCCCGGCGCTGACGCCGATGTAGGCACTGCACTGGAAGATGCCGACTACCTGACGCTGGTGGTCGGGCCCAATGCCGCCGCCTACCGTCGTTTCTGGCATGTGGACAGTGCGCTGCCGAAGCCTCCCCGCCGCTGGAACTGGCCCGCCTTCCTGTTCGGCACCCTGTGGATGGTGCATCGCCGGATGTACCTGGCCGCCATCGGCTTCTACCTGGTCACCACGCTGCTGCCGATCCTGATGCTGCTGGCCGACGCGGGCATACCGCAGATCGCCTTTGGCATGCTGCTCCCGCGTATCGCCCTGGCCATTTTCGCCAACGCCCTGTACCTGCGCCATTGCAGCCGTCTGCTGGCGAGGGTGCAGGCGACCCACGCCGGCCAGCCGAACCGCATCCGCGCCGAGCTGCTTCGCCGTGGTGGCACCCGCGCCTCGGCCGTGGTGGTCTGCCTGGGCCTGATCTACGCGCTGCGTTACATCACCCAGGGCCTCCTGCAGACCTATCACTGAGCCGGCGAACGCGGCCGCAGCACCCACAGGCAAATCGTTCCGGCGACCAGGCCCCAGAACGCAGAACCGACACCGGCCAGCGTCATGCCCGAGGCGGTCACCAGGAAAGTGACCAGCGCGGCCTCGCGGTCGCGCTCCACTGCCAATGCGCTGGCCAGGCTGTTGCCGATGGTGCCGAACAGGGCGATGCCGGCCACACAGGCCACCAGTTCCTTGGGAAAGGCAGCGAACAGGGCCGCTACGGTGGCCCCGAACAGGCCGATGACGATATAGAAGGCGCCGGCCGCCATCGCCGCCGTGTAGCGCCGTGCCGGGTTTTCGTGGGCATCACGGCCCATGCAGATCGCCGCGGTGATGGCGGCCAGGTTCAATGCGTAGGCACCGAAGGGCGCCAGCAGCGTGTTGACCACGCCGATCCAGCCGATCACCGGTGACACCGGCGCGTCGTAGCCGGAGGCGCGCATCACCGCCACACCGGGAATGTTCTGCGACGCCATGGTGACCACGAACAGGGGCAGGGCGATGCCGACCATCGCCGTCCACGACAGCGAGGGAGTGACCCATTGCGGTACCGCCAGTTGCAGGTGCACCTGTTGTGCATGCAGCAGACCCTGGCTGGCAGCGATGGCGATGCCGACCAGCAGGGTGGCGATCACCGCATAGCGGGGGAACAGGCGGCGGCCCAGCAGCCACGTAGCGAACATGGCCAATGCCAGCACGCGCTGGGTGTTCATCGCCACGAACACGTCCAGCCCGAAGCGCAGCAGTACACCGGCCAGCATGCCGGCGGCCAGGGCCATGGGCACGCGTTTCATCAGCCGGGCGAACACTCCCGAGAAGCCGGCGAGCATGCCCAGCACTGCCGCAAGCAGGAACGCACCGGTGGCCTCGGACAGAGAGGCGCCACCCGCACCGACGACCAGCATCGCCGCCCCAGGCGTCGACCATGCGGTGACCACCGGCACCCGGTAGCGCAGTGACAGGCTGATGCAGGTCACGCCCATGCCCAGCCCCAGCGCCCACATCCACGAGGCGATGTGGGCCTGGTCGGCACCCACGGCCTGCGCGGCTTGGAACACGATCACCGCCGAGCTGGCGAAGCCGACCAGCACGGTGATGAAGCCGGCGACGATCGCCGGCATCGAAAGATCGCGCCACCATCCCTGTCGTACCGTCGTGTCCATCGTCTTCCTTCCTGTATGCATCCCACTATAGATAGCGCCTGCGGCGTTGACCGCGCAACGCGCGGGCAACGCCGCCGTGATCGTTGCACGCCCGTTGTGCATGCAGCAGCCGATGCGTTGTCATGCTCCTGAAAAAAATGTGTTGACGAATTCTGCAGGATCTCTAGAATTCGCTCCCTTGCTGCAGCGCGGCGACTTCTTCGGAAGCCAGCAACGCGAACAGCAACGCCACCACCGCCGGACGAGATCATCGAACGAAGGTGTTGACGGACTCGAAAAGTCCGGCATAATAGGCGGCTCGCAACGACGAAAGGCCTTCGGGGCCAACGACGAAGCAGCATCGGCAACAACGTCCACTTCGGTGAGACGGCCTTGAAAAAAGGTGTTGACGAAGTGGAAAAGCCGGCTATAATGGGCGGCTCGCTACGAAGGAAACTTCGCAGCACACGGGAATGGCGCTGAGGCCACTTCCCCTGATCTTTGAAAGTATGCGCAGGTATCTTGTGAAGGCGCCTGCAGGAAGGATGATTGTCCATCTTGCAGACGTTTGAT
>NZ_JBYTEK010000054.1:0-21880 GCF_058783335.1 Stenotrophomonas sp. FW305-C-20-S1
GGGGTGTCCGCGGCATGGATGCCGCGGCCAAGCCCCCATGGATGGGTTTACGGCGTCCCCCGCAACCGGACCCACCCCGCCTACCCTCAGGAAACCAGCTTCGGCTGTTGCCGTTGCTGTTGCTGTTGCTGTTGAGGTTGCCGGCCAGCGGCCGGCACTACAGCAGGTGCAGGGCGCAGCCCTGCCGGCAAACCCTCCTTGACCGCAGCGGCCCGCGACCCGGAGAATTACGAGATTAATTCTCATTTGCTGTTGCGCAGGATGCGGGCGGCAGCCTCGACGGCCCTCGATCCCGATGTTCAAGAACGTCCTCTTCCAACTGCACTGGCTGCTGGGCATCAGCGCGGGTGCCATCCTGGCCGTGATGGGCCTGAGCGGTGCAGTCCTGTCGTTCGAGGATGAACTGCTGCGCGCGGCCAATCCCGGCTTCGCCGAGATCGCCGAGCACCATGCCGACAACCAGCAGCCGCTCGCCCTGAGCGAGCTGGTGCCGTTGCTGCAGGCAGGCAGCGAGCGGCCGCTGCAGCGCCTGCGGGTGGATGCCAGCGGCCAGCGGCCGTCGGTGGCACGCTTTGCCGGCGGCAAGGATCACTGGGTCTATTTCGACCCCTACAGCGGCGAACGCTTCAGCGCACTGCGTGGACAGGCCTTCTTCGATTTCGTCGAGGACCTGCACCGCCACATGGTCGCCGGTGAACGCGGCTCGTGGATCACCGGCAGCTGTGCGGTCGCGCTGTTGTTCTTCACCCTGTCCGGGCTGTACCTGCGCTGGCCACGCCGCTGGTGGCACTGGCGCAGCTGGCTGGCGGTGGAATGGTCGCGCAAGGGCCGGGGCTTCCTGTGGAGCCTGCATTCGGTGATCGGCACCTGGGTGCTGCTGATCTACCTGATGAGCGCACTGACCGGGTTGTGGTGGTCGTTCGACTGGTATCGCAACGGGCTGACCCAGCTGCTGGGTGTCGCGCCCCCCGCCAAGCACAAGGTCGCCACGGATCTGCCCCTGGATCTGCACAAGGTCGAGGCCACGCTGTACGCACTGCCCGGCGTGCGCCAGGGCTTCATCGACCTGCGCCTGCCGGAGAAGCCCGGTCAAGCGCTCAACGTACGGGTGATGTCGGCAGATCCCGCACAACGGGGCGGCCATCACGACCGCGCACATGACCTGCTGCAGCTCGACCCGGCCACCGGCGCGGTCCTCGACGCGCGCCCCTACGCGCGCCAGGGTGCCGGCGGCCAGCTCACCACCAGCATGTTCGCCCTGCACTCGGGCAGCTTCTTCGGCATGCCCGGGCGCATCGTGGTGATGCTCAGCAGCCTGGGCATGTGCCTGTTCTTCGTTACCGGCTGGCTGTTGTACCTGGACCGCCGCCGCGGCCAGCGTGCCGCCCGCGCGCTGCGGCAGACCGTGCCGGCAGCAGCACACCATGCCGCGGGCACGCCGTGGCTGGTGGTGCATGCCAGCCAGAGCGGCCTGGCCGAACAGTTGGCCTGGCGTGCGGCGGCACAGCTGCAGGCGGCCGGCCACGCGGTGCAGGTACTGCCGCTTGCGCGCGTGACTGCCGCTCAGCTGCAGGCCACCACGCAAGCGCTGTTCGTGCTCAGCACCTTCGGTGATGGCGAACCACCGGACAACGCACGGCGCAGCGCGCGCCAGTTGCTGCCACAGCGTCCGGACCTTTCCGGGCTGCGTTACGGCATGCTCGCGCTGGGTGATCACCAGTACGCTCAGTTCTGCGGGTTCGGCGTGCAGATCGACGACTGGTTGACGCGCTCGGGCGCGCAACCCTTGTTCGCCCGCATCGACGTCGATGCTGCTTCGGTGGTGGCGCTGCGCCAGTGGCAGCTGCAGCTGACCGCACTGACTGGCATCGGCACCGACGACAGCGTGTTGCCGGCCGCCACAGTGATGCACGGCTGGCGCCTGCTCGGCCGCACCCTGCTCAACGCTGGCAGCGTCGGCGGCCAGATCTGGAAGATCCGCTTGGCACCGCCGGCCGATGTCGATTGGCAGGCCGGCGACATCCTGCACATCGCGCCCCGCCACGACGCGATGCATGCCAGCGCGGTACTGCGCGCGCATGGCCTGGATCCCCAGCAGCCACAGCTGATCGATGGCGTTGCGAAGACCCTGCTGGAACTGGCCAGCGAACGCGTGCTGCCCGAACCCGGCCGTGCGTTGCAGGTGCAGGATGCAGGCCTGTGGTTGTCGGGCCTGCCGTCACTGCCTGGGCGTGAGTACTCGATCGCCTCATGCGGCGCCGATGGCGAAGTGGAGCTGGTGGTGCGGTTGGTCCATGACGCAGCAGGCCGCGCAGGACTGGGCTCGGGCTGGCTGGCCCTGCATGCGCCGCTGGACGGTGCGATAGCGGCCCGCGTGCATCGCAACCCGGGCTTCCATCGGCAGCCGGGCGCGCCGATGGTGCTGATCGGCAACGGCACGGGCATCGCCGGCCTGCGCAGCCTGCTGCGCGAAGCCGCGCATCACGGGGAGCACGGCCACTGGCTGCTGTTCGGCGAGCGTCAGCGCGCGCACGATTTCCTGTTCGCCGACGAGATCGTCCAGTGGCAGGCTGACGGGCATCTGCTGCGCTTGGATCAGGCCTATTCGCGTGATGTGGACGATGGCAGCTACGTACAGCATCGATTGCGCGCTGCGACAGATGAACTGCAGGCGTGGTTGGCACGGGGTGCAGTGATCCATGTGTGTGGATCGCTGCACGGCATGGCCGAAGGCGTGGACCAGGTGCTGCGCGAGGCACTGGGCGATGAAAGGGTGGAACTGCTGCTGGAGAACGGGCGCTACCGGCGCGACGTGTATTGAATCCGTTCGCCGGGCATGGCCCGGCGCTACCCGTCATGGGTTTCAACGGTAGCGCCGGGCCATGCCCGGTGAAGTCGATCAGGCCATCACGCCGCCGCCCGCGACCGGCGCTCGGGCTGCAGCCGGAACGCGGCCACCGCTTCGGCCAGCGCCCGCACCTGGGTCTGCATCTGCGCAGTCGACGCGCCGGCTTCTTCCACCAGGCTCGCATTGCGCTGCGTGCTGGCCTCCATCTGTACGACGGTCTGGTTTACCTGGGCAATGCCCGCATGCTGTTCGTGCGAGGCACTGCGGATACCGGCCAGCAGGCCGGCCAACTGCTGCACGCTGCTGACGATCTCGTCCATCGTCGTACCCGCCTGCTCGGCCTGCGTACTGCCCTGGTCGACCCGCGTCACCGAATCCTCGATCAGCCCCTTGATCTGCTTGGCCGCATCGGCACTGCGCTGGGCCAGCAAGCGCACTTCGGCCGCCACCACCGCGAAGCTTCGACCCTGCTCGCCTGCACGCGCGGCCTCCACTGCCGCGTTGAGGGCCAGGATATTGGTCTGGAAGGCGATGCCATCGATCAGCTGGATGATGTCACCGATGCGCCGCGACGCCGCACTGATGCCCTGCATGGTGGCCACCACCTGGCCGACCGCAGTGCCGCCGCGCTCGGCAACCCGGGCGGCCTCACGTACCAGTCCATCGGCGCGCTCCGTCGCATCGGCGTTGCGGCCGACGGTATCGGTCAGTTCATGCATCGATGCAGCGGTTTCTTCCAGGTTGGCGGCCTGCTGTTCCGTGCGCTGGGAAAGATCGTGATGGCCGGCGACGATTTCGCCCACCCCCACATCCAGGCGGACGGTGGCCTGCTGGATGCGGGTGACGATGTGGCCCAGCTGCGCGACGGTGGCGTTGGCATCGTCACGCATGCGGGCGAACACGCCCTGCAGGTCGCCCTCCAGGCGCACGCTCAGGTCGCCGCGTGCCAGTGCGGCCAGCAGCGCCTGCAGATCGCCGAGGTTGGCCTCGAAGGTGGACAGCAGGCGATTGATGCTGGTCGACAGCGTGCGCACGAAGCCTTGCTTGCCCTCCAGTACGATGCGCCCCTGCAGCTCGCCATGCGCCGCCGCGTCGACCAGTGCCGCCACTTCGGTTTCCAGCAGTGTCTCCAGCGCGCGGCTGCGCCATTCCACTGCCACGCCGAGGAAGTGGTCGTCCTCGACGATGGCGTTGGCGATCAGCTGGTAGCGGGTGCCGGCGTGGCCGATCTCGCGCTCTTCGCGCTGACGGACACCAATCAGCCCCGCCAGTACCGGGTGCAGGCGGACCGCGTCGCTGCCAAGCAACGTCTCTGCAGGAAGATCCAGCAGCTGCAGCAGCGCTGGATTGGCGTAGGCCACCTGCCCTTCCGCGTCGACCACCATCAAGCCGGTCTGCGCGCTGTCCAGCGCCTGCCGCACGCGCGTATTGCCGCGCGCAACCGCGCGCTCGGTTTCGATCCGCGCACGCAGGCGTTGCTGCATGTCGACCAGGCACTGCGCAAGTTGGCCGATCTCATCGTTGGCGTTGTGCACGCGCAGCGTGGTGTCGAGCCGATCATCGGCGATATCGCCAGCGAAACGCAGGGTGTCCTGGATCGGTCGACGCACCGCGCGGACGACCAGCACCAGGCTGGTGATCAGTACACCGGCCACCAGCAGCAGAGTGGTCACGAACAGCACGCTGGCCATCCGTGCGCCCGACTGCTGACGAAGCTGCGCTTGGGCCAGTCCCGCAGTCTGTGCCTGCTGGAATGCGGCCAGTGCCGGGCCCACGGCTGCCGCCGTCTCGAGCAGCGACTGTGCTTCCACGTCCAGGCCGACACGCGCGGCGGCATAGCCCAGCAGCGCGGCCTGGTAGGCCTCCATGCCCGTGCGCACCTGCTCCTGCACCTCGGCTGGCAGGCCCGCCAATGCCAGATCGAAGGGCAGCTTTTCTTCGCTGGCACGATCGGCGTGGGTGGAATCGCCGTCGAGCAGCAGCAGCGCTTCCTGGCGCCGCATCCGCTGCACATGCAGGGAAAGCGCAGGGCGCTCCAGCGCGTCCACCTGTGCCTGCAGTGCGTCGGCGGACTGCTGCAGCTGCGCGGCCAGGCCTGCGTCGCCGCGCCCCATCTCATCCACCCGCTCGAACAACGCGGCGATGCCCTGTGAGAATGCGTCGACGGCTTCAGTCATCGCCTGCAGCACCTTGCGCCGACCCGCATCCATCGGCATTGCACGCAACGCCTGCAGATCCTGCTTCAACATCCGTTGCGTGGCCAGCAACTGGCTGCGGTCGGCATCGTCGAAACTTCGCGCATACTGGGTCTGCAGGCGCCGGGCCTCGGCCACCCGCGCTGCCAGCGAAGCGACGCGGTCACTGCCGTGCTGGTAGCTGGCCTGATCGCGCGCCGCCTGCTTGCTCGCATGGCTGGTCCAGGCATGGACGGCGGCAATGGCCACCAGGCCCAGGCTGCAGACCAGCAGGGTCGCCTTGAGCTTGTCGGCGACGCTCAGCCGATGGGGCTGCAACCAGCGCAGCAGGCCAGGGAAACGGGAACGCAACCCGGCAACGCGGCTACGCAGGGACCGAAGGTGGGGAACGACGGCCGACATGACAGACTCCAGGCGGAAGGACGCACCTGTATCGACTGGTTGCAGCAGAACTTTAGCCCCGGATTGATTCCTGCCACGAGCGGCGGGCAGTTGTCGCTGTTGTACCGGCCGCAGACGACCGGGGGATGACACCGGCGGGATGCGCTTGACCTCAACCCCGGTTGCGGTATCACAGTGGAGCCCCCCGCCCGTGATGCCTGCCATGCCCATCGACGTCCCCCGCTACCTGCAGCGCCTGCAGCTGGATGCCCCGCCCCCGCTCACCCTGGCCGGGCTGACCCTGCTGCAGCAGCGCCACAACGCCCTGCTGCCGTTCGAGACCCTGACCAGCCTGCTGCGCGACGCGGTGGCAATCGACCTGGACAGCGTCCAGCACAAGCTGCTGCACGCGCAGCGAGGCGGTTACTGCTTCGAACTCAATGGCGCGTTCCTGGCGCTGCTGCAGGCCTTGGGCTTCGATGCGCAGCCACTGAGCGCACGGGTGCTGCTGTCGGCCACCGATGGCGAGCTGACTGCGCGTACGCATCTGCTCCTGCGGGTGCGTCTGCAGGAAGAGGATTGGCTGGTCGATACCGGCTTCGGCAGCCTGACCCCGACCGTACCGCTGCGCCTGCACGAGACCGCAGTGCAGGACACACCGCACGAGCGTTACCGCGTGCAGACGCTGGATGATGGCGACTTCATGCTCGCCGCCGAGGCGGGGGATGGCTGGCGGGCGCTGTACCGCTTCGACCTGCAGCCACCGGCGCCGATCGACAACGAGGTAGGCAACTGGTACGTGTGCACGCATCCGCAGTCGAGCTTTCCCGGCCAGCTGCGTGCATCACTGACCGGGCCGGATTGGCGACGCACCATCGGCAGCGGCAACTACAGCGAATACCGCCTGGGCCAGGCGCCGGCCAAGCGCCCGTTGCGGGATGTGCAGGACGTGCGCGAGGTGCTGCAGCAGGGCTTCGGCATGCGCCTCCCCGACGATCCGCGGTTGGATCCGGCCATCGCCGACTGGCTGCAGCGATCACGGGCCACGTCCGTGTAGCGCCGCGCCATGCTCGGCTGCCGTCCTTGCGGCTATGGGTTGACGGGTGCCTGCAGAGCAATCCGGTTGCCCTCGCTGTCGCGGATCTCGGCCACCCGCCAACCACCCGCCACGGCCGGGCCAAAGCACAGCACCGCGCCGGCCTGCAGGGCACGCTGCAGGCTCCGATCCAGATCGTCCACGCCCAGGTAGATGCGCGGGCCCTGCTCCGACGGCACGTAGTCGGCGCCGTGCACCAGCGCCATGCTGGCACCTGCGGCGTCGTCGTTGAACGACAGGTAGGCCATCCGGCAGTCATGCAGGTCGATCGGCGCTTCGATGCGCACCTGCAGCCAGTGCTCGTAGAACATCACGGCGCGTTCGAGATCGGCGACCGGAACTTCAACATGCAGGATGGGATTCATGGTGATCGTGCTCGGCGTGCAGGTGGATGAAAGGCAGCATCGCAGCCCTGTGCACTGCACGATACGGCCCCGACTGGCATGCTGGACAGCCTGCCACCGTACTGGAAGCGCCCATGTCCCTGGCCGATCACCGTCATGCCCTGGCCCCGTTGGGCCACCTGCGCGTTGCCATCAACCTGGGCAACCCGGTGCTGGCCCAGGGCAACGCCAATTCACCACATGGGCCGTCGGTGGAACTGGCCACCGCGCTGGCACAGCGGCTGGGTGTGCAGGCACGCTTCAGTTGCCACGACGCGGCCGCATCGGTGGTTGCAGCGGCGAGCGACGATGCATGGGATCTGGCCTTCCTGGCGGTGGACCCGGCACGTGCCGACCGCATTGCCTTCAGCGCGCCGTATGTGGAGATCGAAGGCACCTATCTGGTGCGCGATGACAGTCCAGCGCAACGGGTTGCAGACCTTGATCGCAACGGGCTGCGTATCGCGGTGGGACGCGGCGCCGCCTACGATCTGTTCCTCAGCCGTGAGCTGCGGCACGCGACGATTGAACGTGCCGACACCTCGGCCGCTGCCATCACCCTGTTCGACCAGCAGCGGCTGGATGCAGCGGCCGGCGTACGCCAGCCCCTGCTGGCCTGGGCGCAGGCACATCCCGGCCATCGCGTGCTGGCCGATCGCTTCGCCGTCATCCAGCAGGCGGTCGCCGCGCCCATCTCTCGACCCGTAGCGGCGTTGCAGGCGCTGTTCGCGGAAGTGCAGGCGATCAAGGCCGGGCCGCTGCTGGGCGAGGCGTTCGCGCGTGCCGGGCAGGCAGTCACGCTATTGCGGTGACGCTCACTCCATGGCGTCACGCCTGCCCGCGTGGCGCTACCCCGCGTCTGCGGCCTGCATGTGCCGCACGTGCTCGGCCGCCTGGGCGTGCAACCATTCGCGGAAGGCCAGGAAACCACGGTGCCGCACCGAGCGCTGCGGATACACCAGCCAATGCGGCCATGCGGTTTTCAGGCGCCGGTCCGACAGCGCAACCAACTGGCCGGAATCCAGCAGCAGCCGCGCCCGCGTCACCCGTCCCAGCGCAACACCGACGCCATCCAGTGCGGCGCGATGGTGGGCTTCGGAATCATCCAGCACCGCCACGTACCGCGCCGGCGGGCGCTGCCCGGTCAGCGCGAACCATGCGCCCCACGCGCCGTCGGGGTCTCCCAGCAGCGGCCACTGTGCCAACGGCAGGTGGCCGATGCCGCCCATGCGCTCGATCAGTGCCGGGCTGGCCATGGGCAGCAGCCATTCGTCGAACAACGGTTCCACCACCAGCCCCGGCCATTGTCCGCTGCCCAGCCGCAGCGCTGCGTCGAACTGCAGCTGCCGGTCGAAGTCGATCAGTCGCTCGCTCGACTGCAGATTGATTTCGATCTGCGGATGCGCTGCCACGAAGTTGCCCAGGCGTGGCACCAGCCAGGCGCTGGCCATCGACGGCACGGCGCTGAGGGTGAGCACATGCTCCGGTCGCGCGGCGTAGGGCTGGAAGGCTTCGTTGATCGCATCCAGATGAGGGCCCACCTGATCCAGCAGGCGCTGCCCTTCCAGGGTCAAGGCCACACCGCGTGCCTGCCGTATCAACAGCGGCTGGCCCAGGCGTTCCTCAAGCTGGCGCATCTGATGGCTGAGCGCACTGACCGTCAAGTTCATCGACGCGGCGGCGCGGGACAGGTTGCCCAGGCGTGCGGCAGCGACGAAGCCCTGCAGGGCATGCAGCGGTGGGCGGGACATAAGCCTTGAATTCCTCTCAAGTCGACCTTGCGGAAATGTCGCTTTTTGCACCGACATGCTGCCCGTATCGTGCATTCCACTCAAGTGGAGGCACGATCATGAACATCTTCAGCGGTCTGTTGTTCCTGCAGGGCCACGTGACCAACGTTGCCCTGGCCCAACGCCTGGCCAGTCCCGTTCCCGCAGCGCCCGATGCACGCCGGGCACCCCGTCCGGGCAACACCCCGGCCGCCCCGGGCAGTGTCACCACCCGTGCTGCAGGTGCTCGGGCAACCACGGCTGCGGATCGATAGCGAGCGCGCGATACGCATCGATGGCGTCGCGCAGTGCGGCCACGCCGACGGGCGAACGCAGGCTTTCCTCTTCCGGCACCTGCACTGCGGCCCAGTCATGCAGCCGGTCCAGGCGCTGGACCATCGCAGCCCGCAGCCACAGCCGCAGCGGATAGGTGTGATAGCCCTGCCGCGCCAGCGCTTGCACAGCCTCGGCCAATGCAGCGTTGGCCCCGCGCACCCATTCGGTGTGCCCACCGGCCTTGTCCTGCACCGTCATCGGTGCCGGCGCACGATGCAGCTTGAAGGGCCGGCGCAACTGCAGTTCTAGGTCACGCGCATCCCGCTCTGATTCCGCCTCGACCAGCGCGCCTGCTTCCAGATCGAAGAACTCGAACCAGCGCCGATGCAGCGCACTGATCCGGCCCAGCGGATCGCGCGAGAAGCCGATCTTCGCGTAGTCCTCCCAGGCACAGGGAAAGACGTAGGCGAACACGCGGCCATCGATGCGGATGTCGGAATCCATGACCACAGGATCGCGTGGCGGGTATTCGCAGGATGTGCAGGCAATGCCCACGGCATGCGTACTTCCGGCTACGCTTGCGCAATCATGTCTTCATCGCACGCCCCTCGCACGCCCATGTCATCGATCACGATCGATGCCGTCTCGCTCGACATCCTGCAGCAGCAGCACGCGGATCTGCGACGACCACCGGCCTCGCTGACCAAGCTGATGACCGCCTACACCGCGTATGACCTGCTCGCGCAGTCGGGCGGTTCGTGGTCGGACATGATCACCATCGATCCGCGCGACGTGCACGAGGTGGCCGACGATGAAACACGGATGGGCCTGGTGCCCGGCGAAAGCATCGTCCTCGGCAGACTGCTGGAGGGCCTGATGGTGGTCTCCGGCAACGATGCCGCGCTCGCCCTGGCCCGTCACCTGGCCGGATCGCAGGCGGCGTTCGCGCAGCACATGAACGATCACGCGCGAGCGCTGGGCCTGCACGATACGCACTTCATTTCCGTGTCCGGCATCACTACCCCGGGGCATCTGTCGACCGCACGCGACATGGCGATATTGGCCGCGCACGTGCTTGGACGCTACCCCGATCTGCTGGAAATCACGGCACAGCGCAGCTTCGTGCACCGCACCCTGCACAAGGCCAACCAGAACGCGCTGCTGGGCGAAGACGGCGTGGATGGTTTGAAGACCGGTTACACACAGGCTGCAGGCTTCTGCCTGGCAGCCACCGCCCGTCGCAGGTGCGCTGGGCACGCGCTGCCACTGCGCCTGATCACCGTGGTGCTGGGTGCTGATTCCCGTGCGTCGCGCGATGAGCAGGTGCGTGCGCAGCTTGATGCAGGCTTCGCCAGCGCCGGAAGCGCCGGAATGGCCGACGTCCAACGCGCGTGACCGGCAGGCAGGGCAGACACCACGGGCAATGCGCTCTATAGTCCAGCGCCCGAAGGAGTACCCCCACCGATGGATCGACGCCTGTTGTGCTGGATGCTTGCGCTGTCCTGCATGTTCGCCGCTGCAATCACCCATGCCGGCGAACTCAGCCCTGCCGAGACCGAGGCGCTGCAGCAGGATGTGCGTTCTCTGCTCTCCACCTTCGCGCGTGGCGATACCGAGGCCATGATCGAGCGAACGCATCCGAGCGTGAAGCGTTTTGCCGGCGGCGACGCGGCGTATGCGAAGGCCACGCGCGATGCGATGAAGGCACTCGGCGACATGGGCCTGAAGGTCATCAGCGATGATGTCGGCGAACCGACCCGCACCTACGCTGCCGGCGACGAAGAGGTCTGCTTCGTGCCGCGGACCACGGTATTCACCACCGACGCACAGACAGTGAAAAGCCTCACCTTCATGGTCGCCATCCGGCAGGTCGGTGGTACGCAGTGGCGCTACATCGATGGTGCCGCCATGCAGGCAATGCCGGAGCTGCTGCGACAGCTGTTGCCGGACCTGCCGCGTGACGTGCCACTGCCATCAGTCAGCGTCGAGCAACGCTAGGCCGCTTCGCCCACACGATTCAGCTGCCACGCTTGACGATGGCGACGATCACGCGCTCCAGCTCGGCCTCGGCGGCCGTGTGTTCCACCGCCCCGGCCGCAACCGCTTCAGACAGGGTTTCGGCGGCACCGAGAATGGCCCACAGCCCGGTAGCCGGCACGGCCTCACCCGCTGCGAACGGGCCGAGCCACTGCGCGCACTTGTCGATGAAATCCTGCTGATAGCAACGGCGTACCGCACGCAGTTCCGGTGATCCGGCCAGCGCGGCGAGAATGTCCTGGATCTCGCTGCCCTGCGACAGCACGCAATCGATGTAGCCCGAGGCGATGGCATGCGCGCGATCCTTCAACCGGGCCTTCGCACTGCCGATGCGCTCATCGAAGACCACGGTCTGCTTGTGGTCATAATCGGCATACAGCGCGGCCAGCAGACCGTTGCGTGTTTCGAAGTGGTCGTAGGCCAGCGGCTTGGTGACACCGGCCGCCTCGGCCAGGCGGGCCAGGGTCAGCGCATCGGTGCCCTCTTCGCCAACCAGCGCCCACGCCACGTCCAGCAGCTGCCGGGCGCGCTGTTCACGGGTCAGGCGGCGACGGGGCTCGGGCGCGGCAGGTCTGGAAGGCAAGGGAGATCGTCAGGGCGCGGGGGTTCCGATCTTACGTCCGATGTCCACTGCCGTCTGCAGATGCGCTTCGGCCATGCCGCTGTCGGCGTCCAGCAGCAGCGTGGAGGACAGCACCGGCGCCCCGCAGTAGTCGAAGATCCCCTGGTCGATCTGGGTCTTCATCGCCGCGCCATAGCCTCGCCGGTCGATCATCTGCTGGCCCGCGCCGCCCAGCCCGACCAGATGCACCTGCAGCCGCTGCAGCTTTTTTTCCACCTTGCCGTCGGCACCTTCGTCATAGGCCCAGCCCTGGGTGAAGACGCGGTCGATCCATCCCTTCAGCAGCGCCGGGAACGACCACCAGTAGAGCGGGTAGACCAGCACCAGCGCATCGGCCGCATCCAGCCGGGCGTGCTCGGCGGCGACATCGGCCGGCAGCGTCGTGGTCCTGCGGAAGAACGCGTGGTCCTGGGCGCTGAAACGTGGATCGAAGCCTTCGGCCATCAGATCCACCGAGGTGACCGTATTGCCGGCATCGGCATTGACGATGGCCTCACCGATCCGTGCAGCGACGGCGTGGGTGAGCGAGGCCGGTTCAGGATGTGCAACGACAATTTGGGTATGCATGGTGGGGCTCTGCTGTTCACTAGTTACCAATGGTAACTACGATTGCAGCCAGCACCAGCACCATCGGTGGAATGCTGTTGCGCGCTGCGGTCGCTGTTGTGCACATCACAGCCACACCGGGCTGCCACGGCCTTGATGCCGGTAAGCGGATGCTTGCCGGACCAACGCAGCATTCGCACGACAACACACCATGCAGAGCAACAACGAACGACCCGCACCGCTTCCCCGCCTGCTCCTTGTGGAAGACCAGCTCGATCTGGCTGATCTGATGGAACAGGCCCTGACCGACGAAGGCAACGAAATCTCCCACGCCAACAGCGTCTTCGAGGCATTGGGCATGCTCGACAGTGGCCACTTCGATGGCGCCGTGCTGGACGTGGAACTTCGTGATGGCGTGGTATTCCCTGTAGCCGATCGGCTGCTCGAACTGGGCATCCCCTACCTTTTCGCTTCAGCGGTATACGACCAGCTGGTGCCGGTCCGGCATCGGCGCGCGCCCTTCCTGGCCAAACCGTTCCATGTGCAGGGCCTGCAGCGCGCGGTGCGCGAAGCGCTCGGCAGGACGGCCGCCCCGCCGACGCCGCCGCACTAGCCTGCACGCACCTACGGCTTGAACAACCCGTTGAGCTCGGCACCGGACGGGGTGGCCGGCAGCGCATCGAATGATCCACTGGCAAGCAACTGCCGGGAGGCGTCGAGAAAGCCGGACCACGCGCTACGGGCCAGCGCACCGCCGACACTGACCCGGCGCACGCCCAGACTGGCGGCCTGCTGCAGCGTCATCACGCCGGGCGCACCGATCAGCAGGTTGACCGGTTTGCCAGCAGCAGCCTCCACCACGGCGCGGATCTGCTCTGCGGTCCGGATGCCGGGCGCATACAGACAGTCGGCACCCGCCTGCGCATAGGCGCGGATGCGAGCCAATGTATCGTCCAGATCGGGTCGCCCGACGAAGAAGTTCTCCGCGCGCCCCACCAGCATCACGTCGTGCCCGCTTTCATCAATGGCACGGCGCGCGGCCTGCAGCCGGGCCACGCTGTCTTCGATGCTGCGCAGCGGATGGTCCGCATCGCCGCTGGAATCTTCGATCGACAGGCCAGCCACACCGGTAGCGATCGCCATCGACACGCTCTCGTGCACCGCCTCCGGGCTGCGGCCAAAACCATCTTCGAAGTCGGCGTTCACCGGTAGATCGGTCGCCGCCACCATCGCCTGCAGATGAGCGAGGATCTCGCTGCGCCCCATCGCCCCGTCAGGCTGCCCGTGGGCCCAGGCATGGCCGGAACTGGTGGTAGCCAGTGCCTGGGCACCCAGCCGCGCCAGCGCCACCGCACTGCCCACGTCCCATGGATTGGGCAGCAGGAAGCAACCGGATGCATGAAGCGCCCTGAAGGCAGCGCGGCGGTTTCGGATGGCGTCGGCACTCATCACGGACTCCTGGTGGATACGTTTTCCCCGGTTGCTGCCCGCGCAGTGGTCATCTGGCAGCGGGCTTCACGGCGGCGCGGCCCGGCTGCGTTGTCGTCTGCAACTGCAGCCCTTGCAACAGTGCCTTGTCCAGCTTCGCCGCCACGCCCACACTGCGCCCGGCCAGGTTGGCCACCTGGTACTGCACCGCCACGCCCAGCACCTGGGTCGCCTCGGACAGTGTCAACCCATAGGCCTGGCGCAGCCACTGCAGCATGCCCGAGGTGGCGGTGCGCAGCGCATCATCGCTGGAGCCCCCCTGGCCCAGGGTCATGATCTGCGTTGCCGATTCCACCCGCGGCGTTGCGATCGCATGCTGCTTCAGCAGCTCCACTTTCACCACCACATCCAGTGATGTCTCCAGCGCCCACTGCGTGGTTTCGCCATCGCCCTGGAGCGCATGCCCATCACCCAGGTACATCAGGGCACCAGGCTGCTGCACGGGCAGGTAGACCGTATTGCCTTCGACCACGGCGTTGAAGTCCATGTTGCCGCCGAAGTCACCGGTATCGCCGGTTGAAAACGGCGGGTAGCCGAAGCCCGGCGCCAGCGCCAGGCCGCCGAGCATCGGCTTCACCGGCACTTCGAAATGCCGCAGGCCACCACCTGCGCCCTGCGGACGGGCGACGCCCCTGCTGCGGTCCAGCTGCCAGCGCACCGGCTTGCCCAGCCCAGTGGCTTCGGCAGCCACCCGCGGCGTTTTCAAGCGTCCCACCAGGCCATCCAGGCTGTCGGCGTAGTCACGGTTGAGCTTCAACGAGGTAAGCGTGATCGCCAGCGTGTCGCCGGGTTCGGCACCGACCACGAAGAACGGCCCGACCTGTGGATTGCCGAACAGCGCGCGGGTGACGCCCTTCTCGTCCACGCCGCCGGAGTCCAGCGTGCGGGTCTGTACCGAGTCGCCTGGCCAGATCACCAGCACCGGCGCCCGGTCGGCGCTGAACGTATTGGAGTAGTCGGTCGGCGTGAACACATGGCGCTGAGGTGCGGTCGAAACCCGCGCCGGTACCTTCCAGGCGCTGAAGGCGTGGACGGCACGCGCCTCGCGGTTGTTGGTGTCCGGCTGATCGCTCTGTCCCTGCATCCGCGCCCCGTCAATGCGCCCGTCGAACTGGTAGCGCTGGCCCTGGCTGTCGGTTGCGGTGAATACCATCTGCCCGGCACCCAGGGTGCCGGTGACCGGGTCGGCGTCCAGACGGCCGGCGATACGCCCGTCCTGCACGTCCACCTGCAGGGTCTGGTAGTTCCTGCTGCCCCACAGGTCGGTGGCAACGATCCATTGTTCGGCAGCCAGCGCATTCAAGGGCAGCAGCACCAGCAGCACTGCAGGCAATCGCATGGGGGTGGGCACGGCGCGAGCATCCAGGAGCGCCGACATGGCGGGTTGACCCAGTGTAGGAACACCCTGGCAACCTCCGCAGTGTCGAACGTAATGCGGTCCGGCTGCAGTCTCCGGGGCTGAGGGATGGTCGGCACGCGCAGTTTCCACTGTCTATAGTGAGCAGACATGCGGCGCACGGCCTTTTCAAACGATCGCTTTAAACACCACTAATTTCGCCGAACTGGACAGCATCCTCAGCTTCCGCCAGACTGCCGCCCTTTCCCGTCAATCGGATCCCATGGCGAAGCTGCTGGTCCTGCATGGCCCCAACCTCAACCTGCTCGGCAGCCGCGAGCCGGAGGTCTACGGCCATACCACGCTGGCCGACATCGACCAGGCGCTGGCCGCCCAGGCCGCTGCCGCAGGTCATGCGCTGGAGAGCCTGCAGTCCAACGCCGAGCACGTCCTGGTGGATCGTGTACAGGCCGCACGCACCGACGGAACGGCCTTCATCCTGATCAACCCGGCCGCCTTCACCCATACCTCGGTTGCCCTGCGCGATGCGCTGGCGGCGGTGGCGGTGCCGTTCATCGAGATCCACCTGTCCAACCCGCATACCCGCGAGCCCTTCCGCCAGCACAGCTATTTCAGCGACAAGGCGGTGGGCGTGGTGTGTGGCTTCGGTGCCGACAGCTACCGCTATGCGATGGACGCGGCATTGGCACGCGTGCAGGCCGCCGCCGCATCATGAGCCTGTCGCGCGTCCTCGCCAGCGTTGTGCTGTGGGCCGGCCTGTGCGGCGCTGCCAGCGCGTTCGACCGCAAGGACGAGGGCATCGACTGCGCGCATCCGACCACCACGATGGAGAGCGACCTGTGCGCCTCGGACGTGGCAGCGGCCGCCGACGTCGAACTCAACACCGTCTACGCCCAGGCACGCAGGCAGCTGCGCACGCCGGCCAACGGCGGCACCTGCAGCTACTGCGGCAACGCCGAACAGGAACTGGTGCTGGCCCAGCGCGCATGGATGCAGCTGCGCGACCACGACTGCCAAGCCGTGTACGCCCTCAATTCCGACGGCACCGCGCGCAACGGCGCGCAGATGCGCTGCCTGATCACCCTCGCGCGCGACCGCACCCGGCAGCTGCGCGACTTCTACGAACTGCTTTGACCCGAGCGCAACGCGCTTCCCACCACACTGACATCAAAGAGCAAAGAGGCCACCATGGATCTCCGCAAAATCAAGAAGCTGATCGACCTGCTGGAAGAGTCGAACCTGGCTGAAATCGAAATCAAGGAAGGCGAAGAGTCGGTGCGCCTGTCGCGCGCTCCGGTGTCCGGCTACGGCATGATGCAGGCCCCGCCGCAGATGATGATGGCCGCTCCGGCCGCCGCCCAGCCGGCCACCCCGGCCATGCCGATGCAATCGCCGACCGAAGCCTCCACCGGCGGCACCGCCAAGCCGGGCAACGCGCTGCCGGAAGGCCACGTGCTGCGCTCGCCGATGGTCGGCACCTTCTATGCCTCGTCCGCACCGGACAAGCCGGCGTTCGTCAGCATCGGCCAGCAGGTCAAGGCCGGCGAGACCCTGGCCATCATCGAAGCGATGAAGATGTTCAACCCGATCGAAGCCGATGCGTCGGGCACCATCGTCGCCATCCTCGGCGAGAACGGCCAGCCGGTGGAATTCGACCAGCCGCTGTTCGTGATCGGCTAAGGGGCGGCTGCCATGCTCGACAAAGTCGTCATCGCCAACCGAGGGGAAATCGCGCTGCGCATCCTGCGCGCGTGCAACACCCTGGGCATCCGCACGGTGGCCGTGCACTCCACGGTCGACCGCAATCTCAAGCACGTGGCCATGGCCGATGAATCGGTCTGCATCGGTCCGGCGCCGTCGGCGGAAAGCTACCTCAACATCCCGGCGTTGATCGCCGCGGCCGAGGTCACCGACGCCCAGGCCATCCACCCCGGTTATGGCTTCCTGTCCGAGAACGCCAACTTCGCCGAGCGCGTGGAAGAGTCCGGCTTCATCTTCATCGGCCCGAAGGCAGACACCATCCGCCTGATGGGCGACAAGGTCGAAGCGATCCGTGCCATGAAGTCGGCCGGTGTGCCGTGCGTGCCCGGTTCGGGCGGCCCGCTGGGCGACGACATCGTCGCCAACACCAAGATCGCCCGTGAGATCGGCTACCCGGTCATCATCAAGGCGGCCGGCGGCGGCGGTGGCCGCGGCATGCGCGTGGTGCACGCCGAAGCTTCCCTGAAGACCTCCATCGAAACCACCAAGAGCGAGGCCAAGGCCGCGTTCGGCAATGGCGAGGTCTACATGGAGAAGTTCCTGGAGAACCCGCGCCACGTGGAGATCCAGGTGCTGGCCGACGGCCAGGGCAACGCAATCCACCTCGGCGAGCGCGACTGCTCGATGCAGCGTCGCCACCAGAAGGTGGTCGAGGAAGCACCGGCACCGGGCATCACCGCCGAGCAGCGCGAGCAGATCGGCAAGGTGTGCGTGGAAGCCTGCATCCGCATCGGTTATCGCGGCGCCGGTACCTTCGAGTTCCTGTATGAAGACGGCCGTTTCTACTTCATCGAAATGAACACCCGCATCCAGGTGGAGCATCCGGTCACCGAGATGGTCACCGGTATCGACCTGGTCGCCGAACAGCTGAAGATCGCTGCTGGCCAGAAGCTGTCGATCAAGCAGAGCGATGTGGTGCTGACCGGCCATGCGATCGAGTGCCGCATCAACGCCGAAGACGCCGAAACCTTCGTGCCGAGCCCGGGCACCATCACCGGCTTCCACGCACCGGGTGGTCCCGGCGTGCGCGTCGATACCCACATCTACAGTGGCTACCGCGTGCCGTCGAACTACGACTCGATGATCGGCAAGCTGATCGTGCACGGTCCGGACCGCGAGACCGCCATTGCCCGCATGCGGGTGGCGCTGAGCGAGATGGTGGTCGATGGCATCAAGACCAACATCGCCCTGCAGCAGCGGATCATGCGTGACAAGGGCTTCCAGGCCGGTGGGCAGAACATCCACTATCTGGAAAAGCGCCTTGCCGAGCGCAAGAGCAAGCCGATCGCGTTGACCTGATCGGCAACTGCAGTCGCTGCACATGAAAAGGGCGGGGTTTTCCCCGCCCTTTTTGCGTTTTTACGGTAGCGCCGGGCCATGCCCGGCGGCCTTCCATCGCCACCGCCCACCCGCCGGGCATGGCCCGGCGCTACCGGCGTGGCGTCAGCGCGCGTCGGCCGCGGTCGCCGGAATCTGTGAGTTCGCCAGAGGACGCACGCCGTTCGGCGAGGTCGGATCGACGATCACCATGGTCTCGCTGGACCCATCGGGCCAGACCACCTGGAAGGTGCTGCCGGCCGGCAACGACGAGAACGGCACGCCGCTCTGCGCCCGGTAAACGGCGGCAACCTGGCTGGCACCGGCACGACGCACGTCTTCCTGTGTCTTCACCGAGGTCAGCTCCACCTTCGATAGACGCCGATAGCGGTCCTCATAGGTGTCGATCATCAGCAGGCCTACCGCACCGGCCGAATAGGCCACGAACAACACCACCCAGAACCAGAACTTGGCCCCATGCAGGAATCGACGGTAGTTCATCGCCCGTCCCTCGTTCCAATCAATCGCTTGATCCATTCCTTCATTTTCCCCGCACCTTGCCGCGAAACCGCGGCGTCATACACAAATTCACGGAAGTCCTGCGTTCCATCCGGCGAACAGATCCCTCCATTCGCGCAAAAACTGTTGACCAGCACGCTGTCGGCTCCACAGGGAAGACCGAGTTCGCAGGCCGCAACCCGCCATGCCAGTTCACTCAGCTGTTCACCGGCCACCATGCCGGTCAATGCCTTGTCGCCCGCCGCACGCAATCCCATGCCCGGCGCGATCGCCATGTACGCCTCCGGATCGCGCGAGGTACGTACGCGTTCAACCAGGTCGCGGCGGTACTGCTCGCTGTCCTGCAGTGGCTCACCTTCGGCAAACAGCGCCGCTTCGGCAGCGAGGTTGCCCTGCTGGGCCGCACGACGACGCTCACCGAGCACCAGTGCCGGCCCCAGCTTGTCGCCGGGCACGAAGCCACCGCAGCGCTGCGCCACCCGTTCGCGCGCCTCCACCATCTCCGGTGCAGCACTCAGGCCAAGGCCGGACAGCACGTTGTTGTCCAGCCGGTAGCCACCCGGGTCAACGGCGTACTGCGCGCAGTAGTCGTAGACCCGGCTGAGCATCCAGCGCGCCTCGTGGTTGCCCTGGTCGGCCTGCACGCGCAGGCGCTGCGCGTAGGCGTACAGATCGGTGGCACTTTCGATGTCGGCGCGGATATCCAGCGGCAGGCCCGACGGCAGCGCGGTACCACGTTCGAAAGCCGCGAGGCGGCGTGCCAGCGCTTCGGGCATCACCGGTGCCAGCGCGCCCTGTGCATCGCTGGCCTGGGCGGCCAGCGGCACGTCGACGTGCGCGTCCATGGCCCGGCTGTGGCCGTTGGCCCGATAACCGGCCACGCCCAGCACGGCCACGGCCGGCAGGACGAGCAACCAGGTTTTCAGGGTCGGGGCGAAAGCCATCGGCAACGTTCGTGGTACGGCGCACAGGAAAGCGCCGAGTTTAGCAAGGCCCGTGAGGCCTGTCTGAATCGGCTTCGTTCATCTCAAGGCATACGGAGACGCCCCGATGGTCTAGCATGGCCCCCTTTCCCGCGATTGCCCTCACCGCCATGCCGTTCCTGGAACTGACCCTGCGTTGCACCGAAGCCACCCAGCCCCGCTATGAGAATGCGCTGGAGGATGTGGGCGCGCTGGCGGTGACCCTGCTTGATGCCGAAGCCGACACCAGCAACGAACAGGCCATCCTCGAACCCGGCGTGGGCGAGACCCCGCTGTGGGACACCCTGGTGCTCAGCGCGCTGTTCCCGGCCGACAGCAATGCCTTGCTGCTGCTGGCCGCGCTGGAAGCCTTCGATCCGGAGCTGGACTGGAGCAACGGCAGCTTCCGCGCCGTGGAAGACGAAGACTGGGAGCGCGCGTGGCTGGACCAGTTCCAGCCGATGGACTTCGGCAGCCGTACCTGGATCGTGCCGTGGAACCACGAGCTGCCGGAAGCCGCGCAGGCCGCCGACGCCGCCATCGTGCGCCTCGACCCGGGCCTGGCCTTCGGCTCGGGCACCCACCCGACCACCGCGCTGTGCCTGCGCTGGCTGGACCAGTTGGCCGTTGATGGCCAGCTGCAGGGCCAGCGCGTGCTCGACTTCGGCTGTGGTTCGGGCATTCTCGCCCTGGCCGCACTGAAGCTCGGTGCCGCCCAGGCCATTGGCGTGGACAACGACCCGCAGGCGTTGATCGCCACCGCCGACAATGCCGAACGCAACGGCGAACAGGCACGCATGCAGGTGTACCTGCCGCAGGACGAACCGGTCGCCACCTACCCGATCGTGGTCGCCAACATCCTGGCCTCCGCGCTGGATGCACTGGCCGAACTGCTGGCCGCCCGTGTCGCCAGCGGTGGTCGCATCGCCCTGTCGGGCATCCTGCATGGCCAGGAAGACGAACTGCTGCAGCGCTATGCGGCGTGGTTCGACGACCTGCAGGCCACCCAGGATGGCGACTGGATGCGCATCACCGGCGTACGCCGCGCCTGATCGTGGTTGAATGACCGCTGGATCCGAGCCCGCGCCCTGAGCATGTCCGAGCCGAACCCACCGCGCCGCCCCCTGGCCACGTTCCTGCGCACCGCGCCGGGACGCGATGCCACGCCTGAAGCCACCGAACCGCGCGAACCGGCGCCGAGCGATGCAGCGCCGGTGATCGAGGACATCGACCCGGCAACGGACATCGTGGCGGCAACCGAAACAGAACCGCTGGCCGCCGCTGATCCAATCATCGAGCCGGACTTCACCGCCAAACCCGGCATCGTTGCCACCGCCGCCGATGCGCCCAGCTTCCTCGGCGTACGCCCGCGGGCGCTGCCCACCCCACGCTGGCATTGGCTGCTGGTGGCCGCGCTGGCGCTGCTGCTGTTGCTGCAGAGCGTGCTTGCCGATCGTGCACGGCTGGCCGCCGATGCCGGTACCCGGCCGTGGATCGGTGCGCTGTGCAGCGTGCTGCGCTGCGAGCTGCCCGCCTGGCGCGAGCCCACTGCATTGACCATGACCAGCCGTGAAATCCGCCCGTTGCCGGCCCAGCCCGGCGTGCTGCAGATCCAGGCCAGCATCCGCAACGACGCGCGCTGGCCGCAGGCATGGCCGGACCTGCGCCTGTCGCTGTCCGATGCCGATGGTCGTGTGATCGGCACCGGCGTGTTCGCACCAGCGCAGTACCTCGGCGAAAACCCGGGTGCGGCCCCTCTGGAACCGGGCCAAAGCGCACGCATCGCCTTCCGCGTGCAGGAGCCTGCCGCATCCACGGTCGCATTCACCTTCGAGTTCCTTTGACCTGGGCCTGACCGTCCGGCCGTGGCAGGTCGGGCACGCTCGCGCTAGACTGACCGCCATCACCTCATCCGGTCCGGCGCCTCGCGTGCATGGACCAACCAGATCGGGAACCCCCTTGAACGCTGTCCTTTCTCGTCCTGACAACAGTCGTGGCGCTGCCCGGCCACCGCTGCGCGAACATGTGGCCCAGTCCGTGCGCCGTTACCTGCGCGACCTCGATGGCTGCGATGCGGACGATGTCTACGAGATCGTACTGCGCGAGATGGAGATTCCACTGTTCGTGGAAGTGCTCAACCACTGCGAAGGCAACCAGAGCCGCGCGGCCGCGATGCTGGGCATCCACCGCGCCACCCTGCGCAAGAAGCTGAAGGAATACGGCATCAGCGCGTAAGCGCAGCATGGGTAGTGCCGGCCGCTGGCCGGCAACCGCAACACACTGTCATCATTCATGGGGTTGCCGGCCAGCGGCCGGCACTACC
>NZ_JBYTEK010000055.1:0-20313 GCF_058783335.1 Stenotrophomonas sp. FW305-C-20-S1
CCCCCCCCCCCCCCCCCCCCCCCCCCCCCCCCCCCCCCCCCCCCCCCCCCCCCCCCCCCCCCCCCCCCACTACCGTGTTGCCGCCACCAGCTCCCGTGCGATCGCACCCAGCCGTTCCACCGCAGCGATGAAGCGCGCGTCCAGGGTCTGGCAGCACGACAACCGCAGGCAATGCCGGTAGCGCGCGCCACGCGAATACACCTGGCCCGGCATGAACACGATGTCCTCTGCCAATGCGCGCTCGAACAGCTCCCGGGTGTCTACGCCAGGCAGCTCCAGCCACAACAGGAACCCTCCCTGCGGCTCGGTGGCGCAGGTGCCGGCCGGGAAATGTTCGGCCACCAGCTGCCGCAGGCGACCGACCTGTTCGCGGTACAACCGGCGCATGCGATGCAGGTGGTGCTCGTAGCTGCCTGCTTCCAGGTAGGCAGCCACCGCATCACCGAGCAGCTGCGGTTCGCCGCCGGTGGACTGGAATTTGAGCAGCGCGATGCGTTCGGCGAAGCGGCCGCCATCGAGCCAGCCGATGCGGTAGTCCGGTGCCAGCGTCTTCGAGAATCCACCGACCACCATCACCCAACCGTCGCGGTCGAACGCCTTCAGCAACGGCGCCGGCGGCTCGCTGAACTGCAGTTCGGCATACACCGCGTCTTCGATCAGCGGCAGCTGGCGTGCGTTGACCAGTTCGGCCAGGCGCTGCTTGTCGGCGATCGGCATCGTGCAGCCCAGCGGGTTGTGCACGGTCGGCATCACCACCAGCGCCGCAAGAGGGGTGTGCTCCAGCAGTGCTTCCAGCGCATCCACGTCCAGGCCGCGCTGCGGATGGGTGGGCAGTTCGATCGGCTGCAGGCCCAGCGTGGTCAACAGGGGATACAGGTTGAAGTACGAGGGTGCTTCGATGCCGACTGCATCGCCGGGCTGGGTGACCGCGCGCAGTGCCAGTTGCAGTGCTTCCATCGCACCATGGGTCAGCAGCAGGCGTTCGGGGTGGGTATGCAGGCCCATCCGCGGGCCACGCCGCACGATCTGCGCCAGCAGGCGTGGCGATCCATTGGGACGGGCGTAGGTCTCCACGGTCTGCTGGCCATGGCGAAGCACCTGCGCGGTGTGCCGGGCCAGCTGCGCACCCGGGTAGAACTGGCGCCCACGCGGGCCGGCAAAGGCGAGGTCGATCACGCCGGGGCGCCGCTGCGCTTCCAGCACCCGCGCCATCAGCACCTGCTGCAGCGGGGCGGTGGGCGCGGACGGCGCATCACGCAGCGAGCGCTGCGGAACCGACAGTCGCGGCGCGACTTCGAAGCCGGCCTTGGGCCGCGGAATGACCAGACCGGCGTCTTCCAGCTGACGGTAGGCCGCGATCACCGTGTTCAGGCTGAGCTGGCGCTGCGATGCCATCTGCCGCAGCGACGGCAGCCGGCTGCCGACCGGCAGGCGCCCGCCGTGGATGGCCTCAGCCAGCTCGTCCGACAGCCGCTGGTAGCGGGGAGGAATCATCGTGGTGGCGTCTTCTGTATCCATCGACCCGGCCCGCATCTGGTTCTGTACCCATGATGTTGACGAGCCTAGCATGTCGTTGTCGGCCGGGCCTGATCGGGGCCGGGTCGATACTTCCCAAGCGCACGGCCCTGTGGCCGTGCGTCTTTTTCATGCCGTGGTGGCGGCCAGCGGCCGGCCCCACCATGGGGTGTCAGCGCATCGGCACCAACGCGGGATCGCGGCGGTACAACGCCGGGAACTGCTTGCCCAGCGCGGTCAGCTTGGGCGCGTCGTAGTAGCGGATGTACGCGGCCTGCGGGTAGTTGCTCATGTAGTTCTGGTGGTAACTCTCGGCCGGGTAGAAGCGCTGGCCGCTGCTCACCTGGGTCACGATCGGCGCGCGGTAGCTCCCCGCCTGGCCGAGCTGGCCGATGTACGCACGGCTTGCTGCCTGCTGGCGCGCGTCTTCGACGAAGATCGCCGAGCGGTACTGGCTGCCATGATCGGGCCCCTGGCGGTTGAGCTGGGTCGGGTCGTGCACCACCGAGAAGAACACCTGCATCAACTGTCCATAGCTGACCTGGCGTGGGTCGTAGTCCACCTTCACCGCTTCGGCGTGGCCGGTGCGGCCACCGCTGACGCGTTCATAGCGGGCGTCGGCGGCACTGCCTCCGATGTAACCGGACACCGCGTTGCTCACCCCTTTGACGTGCTGGAACACGCCCTGCACGCCCCAGAAACAACCGCCGGCGAAGACCACGCTGGCGTGGCTGGCGTCATCGCGGAACGCCGCATCACCGCTGGGCGCAGGCAGTGCCTGCAGCTGCGCGGTGGGCTCGGCCGGGGCGGCGATCGCGCTGTGGTCCACCAGCAGCACACCTGCGACAAGCGCGGTGGCGACCAGGCCGGCGACGCCGGCGGCAATGCCCTGTTCGAAGGAGAGTTTCATCGTGTGCTCCCGGTTCAACCGAAGGTGAAGGCGTAGGCCTGCACGCCTGCGTCGAGGAATTCGATCTCGAAACGATGCGGACCGATCGTGCCGCGCTGGCGGATCAGCTGGTACAGGCGGTGCTCGTTGACGGTGCCGGTGCCATCGGCGGCCACGTCGGCGCCGGCATCGGCCGCAGGCAGTGGCTTGCCATCGAGCAGCACGCGGAAGCGCACCGGCTTGCCGTCCTCGCCCGGTGCCAGCACCAGATGCAGGTCGCGGGCGTGGAACTGGAACGCGATGCGGCCGCCGGCCTGCTGCAGTTGTGCAGCCTCATCGTTGACCCGCCACTGTCCAGACAGGCCCCATTGGTTCAGCGCCAGGGTGGACGGCAGCGTGTAGCCGAATGCTGCGTCGGCGCGCTGCCCGCCCGGCGAGGCGAACTGCTCGGCACGTGCGTGGCCCAGGTAGGTTTCCGGCGAGCGCAGGTTGCCCATGTCGGCCTGCGTGGCCACGCCCTGCAGGTCAGCCGCGGCCGGATCAGCAGGCGGCGGCAGCTCGGTCTGCCCGGCTTCCACCAGCAGGCGGCGGATCACCTGTTCGGAGTGCGCGTAGTTGCCCTCGCCGAACTGATGCCCGCGGATGTTGCCCTGCGCATCGACGAAGTAGTGCGCCGGCCAGTAGCGGTTGTTGAACGCGCGCCAGATCGCATACTGGTTGTCGAGTGCGACCGGGTACTCGACCTTCAGCTGCTGCACGGCCTTCATCACGTTGCGCGGGTCGCGCTCGAACGCGAATTCCGGGGTGTGCACGCCGATCACCACCAGGCCATGGTCGCGGTAGCGCTGCGCCCATTCGTGCACGAACGGCATCGCACGCAGGCAGTTGATGCAGGAATAGGTCCAGAAGTCGATCAGCACGACCTTGCCATGCAACTGCTCGCGGCTCAGCGGCGGGCTGTTGAGCCACCCGGTGGCGCCGTCCAGCGTGGGTAGCGTTCCTTCCACCGGCAGCGGCGCGCCTGCCTGGCCGGCCGCCATCATCATCATCGGTGGTGCTGCCGGCTGCGTGCCGGGCACGGCATCCAGCAGGCCCTGTTCGATGCGTGCGGTACTGACCGCGGACAGGCGGGTCAGCAGGCCGGTGTCCCAGCCCAGGCCGATCGCCACCACTGCCAGCAACGCTGCCACGCCGAGCACCCGGCGCACCACATTGCCCAGGCCGAGCCGGGCCTGCAGTGCGCGGAACACACGGCCGCCCACCCACACCGCCAGCGCCAGTGCGGTGACGGCGCCCAGCGCGTAGGCCAGCAACAGCGAACTGGTGCCGACACTGGCGCCATTCAGGGCGGCACCGGTCAGCACCAGGCCGAGAATTGGACCGGCGCAGGGGGCCCACAGCAGGCCAGTGGCGATGCCGATCAGCAGCGAGGTCCAGGCGCCGCCACGGCCAGCCGCATCCGCGGCGTCGGCACGTGCACTCAGGCGCGCGCCGATGCGCTGGAACGGCGCCAGCAGGTGGTCGGCCAGGGTCGGCCACAGCAGCGCGATGGCGAACACCGCCATCAGTACCAATGCCACCCAGCGGCCGACCTGGTTGGCCTGCGCCACCCACTCGCTGCCGACCGCCGCCAGACTTGCGACCACGGTGAAGGTCAGTGCCATGCCCAGCAGCAGCGGCAGGGTGCTGCGCAGGAAAGGACGATCAGCGCGTGCGAACACGAACGGCAGCACCGGCAGGATGCACGGGCTGAGCAGGGTCAGCACGCCGCCGAGATAGGCAAGCAGCAACAGCAGCATCATCAGGCTCCAGAAGCAGGGGAAGAACCGACCGGCACGCGCCAGCCGCCAGCGGCGTCCTGTTGCGCAGTCCCGGGCATGAACGCCATCGCGGCGCCGTTCATGCAGTAGCGCAGTCCGGTCGGCCGCGGGCCGTCGTTGAACACATGGCCGAGATGGCCGCCACAGCGGCGGCAATGTGCTTCCACCCGCAACATGCCGAAGGTGGTGTCACGGTCCTCGCCGATGGCGTTGTGCAGCGGCGCCCAGAAGCTGGGCCAGCCGGTGTGGCTTTCGAACTTGGTGGACGAAGAGAACAGCGGCAACGCACAGCCGGCACAGGCGAACGTGCCCTGCCGATGTTCCTTGTTCAGCGGACTGCTCCAGGGGCGCTCGGTGGCCTGCTGGCGCAGCACGGCGTACTGCGCCGGGCTCAGCAGCCGGCGCCACTCGGCATCGCTGCGGACCACCTCGAACTGTCGCGCCGGCCGTGCCTCGGCAGCGGCCGGGGCCGCGCGGCTGCACGCGCCCAGGCCCAGCAGGCCGGCGGCGGTGACAGCACCGCCCAGGCCCAGCAGATGGCGGCGGGTTAGGGACATGGTGGACTCCGGGAAGGGGCGACGGGGCCATGCTGCGCCCCCTCCGGTCAACGAATCCTCACGCAGGATTCAATTTTTCGTGAGGTATCCACGCCGCTCCCGCGCCACAATGCGGGCAGCCTCCCCACTGGCCCGAAGCTGCCGATGTCCGCCAAACGTGTCCTGATCGTTGAAGACGATGCCCACATCGCCGACCTGCTGCGCATGCACCTGGGTGATGAGGGCTATGAAGTCGCACACGCCGCCAGCGGCGATGCCGGCCTGCGCCTGATCGAACAGGAAGGTCCGTGGGATGCACTGGTACTGGACGTGATGCTGCCGGGCGTGGACGGCCTGCAGGTCTGCCAGCGCGCACGGGCGATGGCGCGCTACGTGCCGATCATCATCATCAGCGCACGTGGCAGCGAAACCCAGCGCATCGTCGGCCTGGAACTGGGCGCGGACGACTACCTGGCCAAGCCGTTCTCGATGCCGGAACTGGTGGCGCGCGTGCGTGCGCTGCTGCGCCGCGCCGAAGCGATGGCACAGAACGCGCGCATCGATGCCGGGGCGATCGAACTCGGGGGGCTGCGGCTGGACCCGGTCGCCCGTACTGCCGCCGTCGATGGCAATGCACTGGAACTGACCCCGCGTGAGTTCGAACTGCTGCTGTTCTTCGCCCGCCACCCGGACCAGGTGTTTGCGCGCATGGAACTGCTCAACCAGGTCTGGGGCTACCAGCACGACGGTTACGAGCACACGGTCAACACCCACATCAACCGCCTGCGCAGCAAGATCGAGACCGACCCGGGCAACCCACGGCGCCTGCTGACGGTGTGGGGGCGCGGTTACAAACTGGTCGACCCGGCCGGGGCGGCCACATGATCAAGCCGAACCTGTGGCAGAAACTGGCGCTGGTGATGTCGGCGCTGATGCTGACGTGCTGCATGGCGCTGCTGGCGTGGCAGATGCGCACCAATACCCGGCATGAGCAGGAAGTGGTGCAGCGCCTGTCGCTTGGGTTGGCCGAGCACATCGCCCAGCGCAGCGAGCTGATGGACACCAGCGGCATGCGCGATGCGGCGGTGCGCGCATTGTTCGGCCAGCTGATGGCGGTCAACCCCAGTGTCGAGGTGTACCTGCTGGATGAGCAGGGTCGCATCCTCGGCCACGATGCGCCCAGCGGCCACCTGGTGCGCAGCCGGGTGGACGTGGCACCGCTGCGGCGCCTGCTGTCCGGTGCGCCGCTGCCGATCCTCGGTGACGATCCCCGCAGTGCCGATGGCCGCAAGGTGTTCAGTGTCGCGCCGCTGGTGGTGCAGGGGCGGCAGGCGGGTTACGTGTACGTGGTACTGGTGGGCGAACACCGGCAGATGCTGGCCGACGATCTGGCCGCCGGCAGCCAATGGCACACCACGCTCTGGTCGGTGCTGTTGATCGGCGGGCTGGGCCTGCTTGCCGGCCTGGTGGCCTTCTACTGGGTGACCCGGCCCCTGCGCCAGGTCACCCGGCGCATACAGGCCTTCGACATCGACGCTCCGACGCCACTGCCCGCGCCGGTACCGCTGCGCGCGGGCGAGCGCGATGAACTGAAGATCCTCGAACATGCCCATTCGCAGATGGCACAGCGGCTGGGCGAGCAGTGGCAGCAGCTGCGCCAGCAGGACCTGCAGCGCCGCGAACTGGTGGCCAACATCTCGCACGACCTGCGCACGCCGTTGTCCTCGCTGCACGGTTACCTGGAAACGCTGGCGCTGAAAGAAGCCACGCTGTCGCCGCAGGAGCGTCGTCGCTATCTCGGTATCGCGCTGGCGCAGAGCGCCAAGGTCGGCCGTCTGGCCCGGGCGTTGTTTGAACTGGCGCGGCTGGAGCACGGTGAAGTGCGGCTGGAGTGGGAAGTGTTCGCGCTGCCGGAACTGCTGCAGGACGTACTGCAGAAGTTCGAGCTGGCCGCGCAGGCACGTGGGCAGCGCCTGCACGCTGATTTCCCGCCGGGCCTGCCGCTGGTGCGCGCCGACCTGGGTCTTGTGGAGCGCGTGCTGACCAATTTGCTCGACAACGCGCTGCGGCATGCGCCGGACGGGGGCCGCGTGCAGGTGCAGCTGTCGGCGCTGCCGGACAGTGTGCAGGTGGCGGTACAGGACGATGGCCCTGGGGTGGCGCCAGCACTGCGTGGGCAACTGTTCCAGGCGCCGGCGGCACTGGGCGCGCGGCGTGGCGAGAACGGCGGGCTCGGCCTGCTGATCGTGCAGCGCATCGTGCAGTTGCATGGCCGCCGTATCGAACTGCGCGACAGCGAACAGGGCGCGCTGTTCGTGTTCGCCTTGCCGCGTGCCGATGCCGAGGCGAACTAGACGTTGTCTGCCGGTGGCGGGACACCGCTTTCCATCGGCAGCAGCAGCCGGATGCAGGCACCGCCGAGCACCGAATCGGCCACTTCCACGTGGCCGCGATGCTTGTCCGCCACCACCTGCACCAGCGCCAGGCCCAGCCCGAAGCCCGGGCTGGCCAGGTCCAGCCGCACGTAGGGCTGCAGCACCTGGCTGCGCAGTTCGACGGCGATGCCGGGGCCGTCGTCCTCCACCTGCAGGCACAGCCATCCCTCGTTGAGCGTGCTGACGATGCGGATCTGTCGGCGCGCATAGCGCAGCGCGTTGCCCAGCAGGTTGCGCAGCGCCAGTTCCAGCATGTGCCGGTTGACGTTGACCAGCCCTGCCGGTGACAGGTCCTGCTGCACCGGTATCGTCAGTGGTGCGAACTGCTCGACCACGCCGCGTACCAGCGCGGCCAGTTGCAGGCGCTGGCGGGTGACCTGATGGCAGCGGCCGAGCGCGGCGTACTCGACACCCGCATCGGTCAGGTGCTGCAACCGGTCGATGTCGATGCGCAGGCCGGACAGCGCATCGCGCTGGGCGTCGTCCAGTCCGGTGTCTTCCAGGTCAGCCAGGCCGAAGCGCATGCGTGCCAGCGGTGTGCGTACTTCGTGCGCCACCGCCTGGGCCAGCACGCGCTGGCTGTCCAGCAGCAGCTGCAGCTGTTCTGCCATGTGGTTGAACGCCTTGGCCAATGGCCGCACCAGCGCGGTACCGGCGCGTGGCGCCCGGCTGTCGAGTTGGCCATCGCGCATCCGTCGCGCGGTCTGCGCCAGCTGCGAGACATCGCGCCATAACCGGTAAACCATCACGTACATCGGCAATGCCACCGCCACCATCAGGATCAGCAGGATGATGGCCACGCCGGAGGCTTCGCTGTCCTGCCAGCCTTCTTCGGGCAGGGCCTGGTCCAGCGGCCCCAGGATCAGCGCACTGCTGCTGTTGCCGACGCGCTGCAGGCTGCGCATGCTGTCCAGCTCGATCTGCACGTGTCCGTTGAGCAAGCCCTTGCGCTGTTTCGCCGGCAGTATCGCGGCAGCTTCGGTCAGCGGCATCAGCTGCAGCGGATAGGCGAAATCGCTGTCCAACTGTTGTGCCAGGGCTGGCCACTGCGCCGGCGGCGTTTCGGCGAAGCGATGTTGCAGCATGGCGTGCGGGCCGCGCATTTCCGCCTGCAGGCTGGCCTCGGTGCGGTCTTCCAGCAGCGCATCCCAGGCCCACAGCCCGAGCACGATCAGCAGCAGATGGGCGGTGAGGAAACCGATGCCGTAGCGCAGGAAGTGGAAGGCATGGCCACGCATGGCCGACGACGGATGCTTCATCCCCATGCTGATCGGCTGAACAGGTAACCACGGCCGCGCACGGTCTTGATCCGCTCGGGCTGCTCCGGGTTGTCGCCGAGCTTGCGCCGCAGGCGCGAGATGCGTGCGTCGATCGACCGATCCAGGCCATCGAAGGCGATGCCGCGCAGGCCACGCAGCAGCGCATCGCGGTCGAGGATCTGGCCCGCGTTGCCGGCCAGCAGGAACAGCAGGTCGAACTCGGCGGTGGTCAGCTCCAGCAGGCGGCCCTGCAGGTGCACGTTGCGGGTGGACGGGTCGATGCTCAGTTCACCGAAGCGCAGGGCGCCATCGCGTGGCTCGACCCGGCGGTGGCGGCGCAGGTGGGCGCGCAGCCGGGCCAGCAGCACCCGTGGTTCGATCGGCTTGCCGATGTAGTCGTCGGCGCCCAGCTCCAGCCCCAGCACCTGGTCGATGTTGTCGGTGCGGGCGCTCAGCACGCAGATGATCCCGTCATAGTGGGGCCGGATCTGCCGACACACTTCGAAACCATCCTGGCCCGGCAGACCGATGTCGAGCAGGACCAGCGCCGGCTTCTCGCTGAGTATCCGGGCGATCGCGCGCTGGCCGCAGCGTTCGTGGGCGACCTGGTAACCGTGGCGCTTCAGGTAGTCGCTGACCATCGTGCCCAGCCGAGCGTCGTCTTCAACCAGTACGATATCCAGCATCTACAAGGCCTCCGGGGTGCTTCCGTACCGCCGTGGCACGAGCGCGGCGATGCTATCCCAGCTGCCGGGCCGCTCGGGTCCAAGGAGCGGGCGCCATTCAGCCGGGGTTGCTGGCGCGCGGGCCGGGCCTCAGGCCGGGCAACGACTTGGCCGCACGGTAGCAATCGTGTTGTTACAAAACGTTACGCAAGCCGCGCCTGCGGTGACGGTCGCTGACAGCGCTACGACTGACGTGGCGCTCGGCGGGGCCGAGCATGGCAGCTCTCCCCATCCGCGTGCCGCCCTCATGCCGTCCGCCTCCTGTCCCGCGCTTTTCCTTGAATGCCCTTGCCATGGAGGCCAGCGATGAGCGGCGTGGTCGGGGCCTGGCTGCCGCCTGCCGACGATGAGCAGCTGCTGCAGCAGCTGGCGCCGATGCTGCGGGCGCTGCAGCAGCGCGGCCGCGGTCGCATCGGGTACTGGACCGATGCCGACGCAGGGCTGGCCCTCGGTCATTGCCGTGCGCCAACCGACATGCCGTTGCAGCCGCTCAGCTCCAGCTGCGGGCGCTACGTGCTGTGCCTGGATGGCCGCATCTACAACCGCGCGGCCCTGCAGTCGCAGCTGCGCGACCTGCCACGCAGCTGCACCGATGCACGCCTGTTGCTGCAGGCCGTCGTCGAGTGGGGCGTGCAGCGTGCGCTGTCGCGCATCGAAGGGGCATTTGCGTTCAGCGTCTGGGACCGCCACGCACATGAGCTCTGGCTGGCGCGCGACCCGGTCGGCGAACGGCCGTTGTATTACGGCTGGTACCAGGGCCAGTTCCTGTTCGCTTCGGAGTTGAAGGCGCTGCAGGCCTTTGCCGGATTCGCTCCCAGCATCGACCAGGATGCATTGAGCCTGCTGCTGCGCCATGACTATGTGCCGGCGCCGCACACCATCTATCGCGGCATCCACAAGCTGGTGGCCGGGGCGATGCTGCGCGTGGACCTCAACGATCATGCCACCGGCGGATCAACGCAGGCCGCGCAGGGCGGCCATCGCTACTGGTGCGCGCGCGATGCGATGCAATCCGCGCTGCAGCAGCCGTTGCAGCCGGCGCCCAGCCTGGAGCAGGCCACCGACCAGTTGGAGGTGGTGCTGCAGCAGGCGATCGCCACGCGCATGCATTCACCCGTGGCCTGCGGTGCATTCCTGTCCGGTGGCACCGATTCGTCGCTGGTGGTGGCGATGATGCAGGCGCAGTCGGCGTTGCCGGTGGAAGCATGGACGGTGGGTTTCGACGACCCCGGTCACGACGAGAGCGACTGGGCCTCGCAGGTGGCCCGGCACCTGGGCGTGCATCACCACCTGCACAGGATGGACAGCCGGCAGGGCCTGGAACTGCTGCAGCGCTTGCCGCAGGTCTGGTGCGAACCGTTCGCCGATGCCTCGCAGCTGCCCACCCTGCTGGCCAGCGAGCTGCTCGGCGCGCGCAAGCCGGTGGCGCTGACCGGCGACGGCGGCGATGAGCTGTTCTTCGGCCACCCCAGCTATGGCCGCGCGCTGCGCAATGCGCGCCTGTGCGGTGGCCTGCCGGACTGGGTACGTGATCTTGCGCGGCGTGGCAGCAGCCGCTTGAACGTCGAGCGTGGTCGGCTTGGCGGTTGGCGCGCACTGGTGGCCGAGGTGGCCGCCAACGACGTGGAGGGGCATTACCTGCAGCGCGTCACCCGCTGGCGGCAGCCGACCCAGGTGGTACTGGGGGCGCGCGAGCCGGCGACGATCTTCCAGCAGCAGGACACCGCACTGCCGGCGGAAGCGCGCATCCAGCTGCTGGATTTCCGCATGGATCTGGCCGAGGGGATCCTTGCCAAGGTCGACCGTGCCGGCATGGCGGCCGGCGTGGAGACGCGCTCGCCGTTGCTGGACATGGAGGTCATACGCCTGGCCTGGCGCCTGCCGCAGCACTTGAAGTACCACGACGGCGAGCACAAGCGGATCCTCAAGAATCTGCTGGCGCGCTATCTGCCCGCGCCGCTGGTCTATCGCCCCAAGCGCGGTTTCGGCCCACCGATGGCACGCTGGCTGGCCGGCCCGCTGCGCGACTGGGCGGAAGCGTTGCTCGACCCGCAGCTGCTGCGCAACCAGGGGTGCTTCGATGCGGTACGCGTGCGCGCGATCTGGGAGGCGTTCCTGCGCGGCGAGCGCAAATGGCATACGCACCTGTGGAATGTGTTGATGTTCCAGGCGTGGTACCAGCACTGGCACGGCAATCGCGGGCGCTGAGCGTGCCTTCGTGGCGCGCGGTTGATCCATTCTGCGCAGCGCAGGGCGGAGGCCCTTGCGTGCGAATGTCCTCCGGTGCCGGCCCTTGGCCGTCACTTCCCCCTTTACTTCGCACGCAAGGGCCTCCGCCCTGCGTGGGGAGATCTTCGGTGGCCTCAGGAAAGCAGCGATCTGCGCGACTGGTGCCGTAAGCCGAGCCTCGTCGGGGCGGGTAGGGGTCTGGGCAAAGTAAAGGAGGAGGTGGCGGCCAACGGCCGGCGCCGGGGGACATTTGCCCAGACCCCTACCTGCCCCGGCGGGGCCCATCAGTTCGCAGAGCTTCCAGACGAAGGAGCGCTCTGGAATCCAGACGCCAGGCAAAAAAAGACCCGGCAGAGGGAGGGATCTGCCGGGTCCGGATTGCATGGGGGGAGGGACCCATGCAATGAGCGTGGGCGTCGCGCCAGTGGCTGTTGCCTGCCAGTCGCATCCGCCGTGCATTTGTATTGATGCAATGCAGCATACGCCGATCATGCGGCAATGCAACAAAAATCACGAAGGCGCCATCTCTGGCGCCTTGAGGCCTTTCAGATCAATGGGTTGATCAGGCGGCGGGGCCGCGGTAACGGCAGCCCGAGGTGCAGGTTTCGTGCACGGTGATCTCGCTCAATGCCGGCAGGGTGGGCTTGAGCTCGTTCCAGATCCACACGGCCAGGTTTTCGCTGGTCGGGTTCTCCAGGCCGGGGATGTCATTGAGGTAATGGTGGTCCAGGCGGTCGTAGATCGGCTGGAAAGCCGCCTTCACGTCACCGAAATCCATGATCCAGCCGGTCTGCGCGCCCGGCTCGCCCTCGACTTTCAGTTCCACCCGGAAGGAGTGGCCGTGCAGGCGCGCGCACTTGTGCCCCGGCGGCACGTTGGGGAGGCGGTGCGCCGCCTCGAGCATGAAGACTTTGAAGATTTCCATGGCGCGATTGTACGCCGCGGGCGGCCGATCAGCCCGGCTTTGCGTTGCCTTCCCGTGAAGAAATTATTTCCATCCGGATGAAGAGATGATAGTTTCTCTTATATCCGTATGAAGAGATGTTATTGGCCGCACCCCGGCCAGGCATGGATTACTGCGGAACTTACCTCGTCCTTCCACTACCTCCCCCACATCGTCATGCCCCAGCACACCCTGCTCGTGGCGGCCCTGGCCGTCGCTCTGGCCGCGCCTTTGTCTGCAGCCGCCGAAACCCCCGCCGACGCCAGCGGCGAAGCCAGCACCCTGGCTGCCGTGCGCGTCACCGGTTCCAACATCAAACGCGCCGATACCGAAGCCTCCAACCCGGTGCAGGTGATCGGCCGCCAGCAGCTGGAACAGACCGGCAAGGCCACCGTGGCCGATGTGCTGCGCTCGATCTCGGCCAACACCGGCAATGCCAGCAACGAGACCACCAACAACGGTTGGGCCTCGGGCTCGGCCGGCATCGGCCTGCGCGGTCTTTCGCAGAAGAACACGCTGGTGCTGCTCAATGGCCGCCGCCTGGCCAACTACGGCTTCCCGGCCGGCGGCCTGTCGGACACCTTCGTCGATCTCAACGCGCTGCCGCTGGTGGCGGTCGAACGCATCGAAGTGCTCAAGGACGGTGCATCGGCGGTGTACGGCAGCGATGCGGTGGCCGGCGTGGTAAACATCATCACCCGGCAGAATTTCGAAGGCGCCGAGATCGGCGGCAGCTTCGGCGGCGCCGACCAGGGCGGCCTGCACGAGCAGAACCTGAAGTTCGTCGGTGGCCTGGGCGACATCGACAAGGACGGCTACAACATCCTCTTCAGCCTGCAGGGCTACAACCGCGAGCGACTGGACCAGGATGAGCGCAACCTGACCAAGAGCGGCATCTACAGCGACCAGCCCGGCGGCCGCTGGAACGGCTGGTCGGCCAAGGGTGCACGCTATCTGGTCAACGGCACCTCCGTGCCGATGCTCGATGCCAACGGCAACTGCCCCACCGGCACCACCCGCGTGGCCAGCGCGCCGATCGACGGCCTGGCCGGTGATACCTGCGGCTTCAACCAGGCCCCGTACACCACCCTGATTCCCTCCACCAAGCGCTACCAGGCCTACGCCAACGGCACGTTCCGCCTCGGCGACAACGTCGAAGCGTTCGGCGAAGTGCTGTACAGCCAGATCAAGAGTGCTGCCTGGTTCGGCAGCAGCCCGTTCTTCACCCTGGAAAGCGGTCGCTTCGCACTGAACGCGCAGACCGGCCTGGCCGAGCCGGTGTCGTCCAACCTGCCGGCCAGCAACCCGTACAACCCGTACGGCCGCGCGATCCCGATCGAATACACCTTCTTCGACCTCGGCGGCACCATCAAGACCAACCGGTCCACCGCCTATCGCGGTGTGTTCGGGCTGCGTGGCAACACCGAGAAGTGGGACTGGGAAGTGGCCGCGTTCGGCGCGCGCAGCAGCGAGCGCGAAACCGTCTCCGGCGGCTTCGCCAACCGCTGGGCACTGGCCAATGCACTGGCCACCGGCAGCTACAACCTGCTGAACCCGGCCGCGACGCCGCAGTCGGTGCGCGATTCGATCAACATCGCCACCCTGCGTCCGGCCGAGTCGGTGCTGCAGGGCATTGATGCGAAGATCTCCGGCAGTCTCGGCCACACCTGGGCCGGCGACATCGGGTTCGCCGCCGGTGCCGAATGGCGCCGCGAGAAGCTTGATTCGAACAACCCGTGGCAGATCGATGCCGGCCTGCAGGTGCGCCCGGCAATCGCCGAAGTGCATGGCGAGCGCAAGGTCAGCGCCGCCTACGCCGAGGTCAACGTGCCGCTGGCCTCGACCCTGGAACTGTCCGCCGCCGCCCGCGCCGATCATTACGATGATTTTGGCGACGCGTTCTCGCCCAAGCTCGGCCTGCGCTGGCAGCCGCTGGATTTCCTGCTGGTGCGTGCCTCCGCGTCGAAGGGCTTCCGTGCCCCGTCGCTGTCGGAGAACTCCAACAGCACCAGCATCGCCTACGGCAGCGTGGTCGATCCGCGTGATCCGGACGTGCCGGGCTCGCGGCAGAACCCGACCTTCTTCACCGTCGGCAACAGCGACCTGAAGCCGGAGCGCACCAAGAGCGTGAACTTCGGCGTGGTGCTGTCGCCATGGGCGAACACCAACCTGAGCATCGACTATTACCGTATCCAGCTGGACAACCTGGTCGGTACCAACAACACCCAGACCCTGGTCAACGACAACGTCGCCGGTGCCGTGCAGCGCGATGAGCGCGGCAAGCTGCAGGCGGTCTACAACCGCTACCAGAACCTGAGCGAGCTGAAGACCTCGGGCATCGACGTCGAGCTGCGCCAGCGCATCCCGACCACGGCCTTCGGTGACTTCACCGTGACCTCGGCCTACACCCACGTTCGCGACTACCGGCGCCCGACCGTGGTCGGTGGCCCGCTGGTGGACTATGCCGGCAGCAATCTCGGCGCCACCCTGCCGAAGAACAAGGCCACCACCACCCTGGACTGGAAGTACAGCGACTACACCGCCGCGGTGACCTGGTACTACACCAGTGGCTACGACCAGAAGGCCAGCACCGCCGCCGCTGCGGTGCAGAGCCGCGTCGACGCCTACAACCAGTTCGATCTCTACCTGGGCTACACCGGCATCGACAACCTGACCGTGTACGCCAAGGTGCAGAACCTGGGTGACAAGACGCCGCCGTACGATGCCTCGTTCCCGGGCATCCGCGCGCCGTACGACTTCAGCCAGTACGACCTGCGTGGCCGCTACTTCACGCTGGGCTTCGACTACCGCTTCTGATCCACCCGCCGCGGCCGGCCACCCTGTGTGGCCGGCCGTGTTGCCATGTTCCAGGGGAGTCACCGTGTCCTTCCACCGCCGTGCCGTTTTCCCGTTGTTGCTCGCCGTCGCCACCGCCGTATCGTTGCCGCCTGCGGTACATGCGCAGAGCGCCTATTTCTTCCCGCAGACCACCGATGCCGCGGCATTCGATACCGCCATTCCCACGCCGGAGCAGTTCCTCGGCTATCCGATCGGCAGCCGCTACACCCGCCATGACCAGCTGGTGGCTTACTTCCAGGAGCTGGCCAAGCACTCGGACAAGATCAACGTGCGCGAGATCGGCCGCAGCTATGAGGGCCGACCGCTGCTGATCGCCACGGTCACTGCTGCAGGCAACCACGCGCGGCTGGAACAGATCCGCCAGCAGCACGCGACCCTGGCCGACCCGGCGCAGCCGCGCAGCGCTGCCGGTGACAGCCCGGTGGTGGTGTGGCTGGGCTACAGCGTGCACGGCAACGAGACCTCCAGCGGCGAAGCGGCGATGCTGACCGCCTACTACCTGGTGGCCAACCGCAGCGCGGAAACGCAGCAGTGGCTGCAGCAGGCAGTGGTGCTGTTCGACCCGGCGCAGAATCCCGACGGCCGCGATCGCGCCGCCAACTGGCACAACGCCTGGGCGTCCGATCCGGCCTCGGCCGATCCGGCCGACAAGGAACACGTCGAACCGTTCCCGCAGGGCCGTACCAACCACTACTTCACCGATCTCAACCGCGATTGGCTGGCACTGACACAGCAGGATTCGCGGCCGAAGGTGGCGCAGTTCCACCAGTGGTACCCGAACGTGCAGATCGACTTCCATGAAATGGGCAAGGACAGCACGTACTACTTCGAGCCATCCCCGAAGAGCATGCATAGCCCGTTGATCCCGGCAGCGTCGTACGAGTTCAACAAGACCCTGGCCAAGTACCACGCCCAGGCGCTCGATGCGCTGGGTTCGCTGTACTACACCGGTGAGAACTTCGACAATTTCTCGCCCGTGTACGGCTCGACCTATCCGGATTTCCACGGCGCGGTCGGCGTCACCGTGGAGCAGGCCAGCTCGCGCGGTCGCGTGCAGGAATCGGTGAATGGCCTGCTGACGTTCCCGTTCACCATCCGCAACCAGGTTGCCACCGGGTTGGGCACGGTGCGCGGTGCGGTGACCGAGCGCAGCGCGCTGTTCGATCTGCAGAAGAGTTTCTTCCAGAGCGCGCTGAAGCAGGCCGCACAACAGCCGGTGAAGAGCTTCGTGTTCGGCGACGCGCATGATCCGGCATTGACCCGACGCCTGCTGGAACTGCTGTTGCTGCACAGGATTGAAGTGCATGCACTGGACCGCGCTGTCAGCGTAGATGGCCAGCGTTTCGAAGCGGGCAGCGCCTACGTGGTGCCGGTGCAGCAGGCGCAGTTCCGCCTGGTCCATTCAATCTTCGCCGAGACCCCGCCGATCAAGGGCGACGTGTTCTACGGCAGCACCAGCTACGCGATCGCCCCGGCCTACGGCGTGGCTTTTGCCGGCAGCCGCAGCCGCATCGATGGCGGAGCTCGCGTGGTCGAGGTTCCCGCAGTGCAGGGCGGGCTTACCGGCGGTGAAGCGGGCTTCGCCTACGTGATCGACTGGCGCGACTACAACGCGGGCCGCGCACTGGCCGCCCTGCAGGCCAAGGGCTTGTCCACGCGTGCCACCTTCCAGCCGTTCACCGCGGCCACCGCACAAGGTGAGGTGGCCTTTGCCGGGGGCAGCATCGTGGTACCGGTGGCCGGGCAGCCGCTGCAGGGTGCGGCGTTGCAGGAGGCGGTCGCCGCCGCCGCGCGGGCCGCCGGTGTGCAGGTGCATGCGCTGGCCAGCGGTCGCAGCCGCGATGGCATCGACCTTGGCAGTGACGGCGTCAAGGCACTGCGCAAGCCCGCCGTCGCGCTGGTGATGGGCGAGGGCGTGGCAGCCACCGAAATCGGTTCGGCCTGGTTCCTGCTCGACCAGCAGCTGCGCCTGCCGGCCAGCAAGCTGGACCCGCAGCAGCTGGGCAAGGTATCTCTGGACCGCTACACCACGATCGTGCTGTCCGGCGGCACCTATGCCGGCATCGACGCGGCCGCGGTAGCGGCATTGAAGCGCTGGATCCAGGCCGGCGGGTCACTGGTCACCTATGGCAGCGCGTCGAAGTGGGCGATCGAACAGAAACTTGCCGACGGCGAGAAGCTGGGCAAGGACGAGGAAGCAACAGACACCGCGCGCCGCGCCTTCGGTGACCAGCGCGATATCGCCGCGATCGAGCGTGTCAGCGGCAACATCCTCAGCGCCGACGTCGACCCCAGCCATCCTTTGGCGTTCGGCGTGCCGCGCCGGCAACTGGCGATCAACAAGGAGAACACGGTCATCCTGCAGCCGAGCACGAACGGGTTTTCCACGGTGGTGCGGATCGACGACACACCTCGGGTGAACGGGTATCTGTCCGAGCGCAACCGCAGTCGCGTGGCCGGCAGCGCATGGCTGCTGGTGTCAGCGCAGGGGCAGGGCAACGTGATCCTGTTTGCTGATGATCCGGCGCATCGCAAGTACTGGCATGGCACTGATCGGATGCTGATCAACGCGATCTTCTTCGGGAATCTGGTGAATCCGGCGAAAGCGCGGGGTTGAGGCGTTTGGCGCCTTGATTGATACGTGTGTGGGGTGGCCGGGCGGGCTGCGCAGGACATGCCGTAAACCCGTCCTTGGGGGCTCGATGGCGCCATCCATGGCGCCAACGGTCCTGCGCACCCCGCCCGGCCTCCCCTCGACAGTTTCCTGCGGGCGCGGACACATCAAACCCAAGGCGGGAGCAAGGGCGAAAGCAAAAACAAAAGCAAAAGCAGGAATTGCGGCTTCGGCTTTTGCCTTTGAATTTGAATTTGATCTTTCTTCTTCCGGCTACCCCGGGGGAGAAAGAAGGCGCTGGAATTGTCTGGAGCGTTGGGGAGCGGGGGCGACGCAGAACCGCAGGCGCCATGGGCCCGAGGCATGCCCCGGGCGGGTTGGGCAGGACGCCCAACCCCGGTCTTGCCGTGTGCGCAGGACAGCGCACACGAGCAAGGCGCCTACGAGCTTACATGGATGTATCTACAGCGTGTTCTGCGTCGCCCCCGCTCCCCAACGCCCACACAGAACCAACCGCGTGCTCTCACACCGGGTAGCCAGCAACAAAAAAGGACGGCGCGTCAGCGCCGTCCCTCGATAAGCCCCCCGCGCAGCGGGAGACGCCATTCCTGTCAGCTGGGATCAGCTGGCGCGACCGCCGCCGCTACCCTGGCCGCGGCCACGGCCGCCACCACTGTTGTTGCCGCCACCGCGACGCTGGCCCTGACCGGCACCTGCGCCTGCGCGCTGCTGGCCGTTGCCGGCGCCCTCGCGGCGGCCACCGCCGGCCTTCTTCGGGCCTGCATGGGCATGACGCGGCGCATCGCCGTGCGGACGGCGCGCGTGGGTCTTGCGCGGCACGCGCTCGCCGGTATCGGCCTCGGCCTTGCCCGGAGCACTGTTGCCCCAGCGGATCGGCGTCTGCAGCTCGAAGCCCGGCACATCGCGGATGTCCATGTCACGGCCGAGCAGGCGCACGATCGCGCGCAGCAGCTTCACTTCATCCTGCGCCACCAGCGAAATCGCTTCACCGGTCGCACCGTTGCGGCCGGTACGGCCAATGCGGTGCACGTAGTCTTCGGCCACCATCGGCAGATCGAAGTTGATCACCTTCGGCAGCTCGTTGATGTCGATGCCGCGCGCGGCGATATCGGTGGCCACCAGCACGGTGACACGGCCAGCCTTGAAGTCGCCGAGCGCACGCAGGCGCTGGCCCTGGCTCTTGTTGCCGTGGATCGCCGCGGTCTTGATGCCGGACTTTTCCAGGAACGCGGCCAGCTTGTCGCTGCCGTGCTTGGTGCGGGCAAAGACCAGGGTCTGCTCGCGGCTGTCCTGCGCCAGCAGGTGCAGCAGCAGGTCGCGCTTGCGGCTGCCATCGACCGGATGCACCTTGTGGGTGATGGTCTCGGCGACGGTGTTCTTCGGCGTGACCTGGATCTGTTCCGGGTTGCGCATGAACTCCAGCGCCAACTGGCGGATGTTGTCCTCGAAGGTGGCCGAGAACAGCAGGGTCTGGCGGTTCTGCTTGGGCAGCTTGGCCAGGATGCGCTTGATCGAGGGCAGGAAGCCCATGTCCAGCATGCGGTCGGCTTCGTCCAGCACCAGCAGTTCAATGCCGGACAGGTCGATGCTGCGACGCTCCAGGTGGTCGATCAGGCGGCCCGGGCAGGCCACCAGCAGGTCCACGCCGCGACGCAGGATGTCCAGCTGGTTGCCCATGCCGACACCGCCGTAGATGCAGGCGCTGGGGATGCGCAGGTACTTGCTGTAACCGCGCAGGCTGTCATGCACCTGGGTGGCCAGTTCGCGGGTCGGTGCCAGGATCAGCGCGCGCGGCTTGCGCGGGCCGGTGCGCACTTCCTGCGAAGCGGTGCCCAGGTGCTGCAGCAGCGGCAGGCCGAACGCAGCGGTCTTGCCGGTGCCGGTCTGTGCGCCGGCCAGCAGGTCGCGACCGGCCAGCACCAGCGGGATCGCCTGCTGCTGGATCGGGGTCGGGGTTTCGTAGCCCTGCTCGGCGAGCGCACGCAGCAGGAAGGGCGCAAGGCCCAGGGATTCAAAAGACATCGAGATTGCTCCAAGTACAGTTAACGCCTGTCCGAACGGACAGACGGGGGCAGATCAAACTGATCGGCTGACTCGGAGCGTTCCCGTGAACCGCGCTGCGAGAATTGGGTGCAGCCAACGCGAAGCGCAGGCTGGAATGCGTGACGAACGGCGTCGGAGTGGGGGCGGGCGATGGGGCGAACCCCGGTCGCCGGCGATCCCGGAGGGAAACGGACGGCCGCTGCAGACCCGCATAGTCTAGCGGAAGGATGAGACCTGACGCAAAACAGGCTGTTCAGGTTGGGGGTTCGGCAGGGCTGCGCCCTGCACCCGCCGAAGCGGTAGTGCCGGCCGCTGGCCGGCAACCTCAACAGCAACAGCGGGCATACCGTGGGATGGCGGGGTGGGTCCGGTTGCGGGGGACGCCGTAAACCCGTCCTTGGGGGCTTGGCCGCGGCATCCATGCC
>NZ_JBYTEK010000056.1:0-20130 GCF_058783335.1 Stenotrophomonas sp. FW305-C-20-S1
CCCCCCCCCCCCCCCCCCCCCCCCCCCCCCCCCCCCCCCCCCCCCCCCCCCCCCCCCCACTACCCGACGTCGGCCGCACCCAAGGTAGCGAACAGCCGGCTGGGTGTTTCGATGCCCGGCAGCTGGATGACCCCGCGCTCGTGCATGCCCAGGCCCAGCAGCACCTTCGCCGAGGCGATGTTGTCCAGATCGGTGATGCCGTAGAGATCCATCAGGCCCAGCGCCGTGCGCGCGTGATTGAACACCGCCCGTGCCGCCTCGCTGGCATAGCCCTGCCCCGCGTATGCGGACAGCACCGCGTAGCCGATATCCGGTGCCGGCAACCCCTCGCGGCGCACCAGCCCGGCGTTGCCCAGCCACGCACCATCGGACAGCCGCTCGATCGCATACATGCCGAAGCCATTCAACGCATAACTCTGCAGCACACGCAGGGCGATGTACTCGCGCGCCTGCGCTTCGTCGCGCACGTTGCGGTCACCAATGAATCGCACGAAGCCCGGATCATTGAGCAGGGCCAGCATCGGTGCCGCATCGCGGTCCGGTTCAATGGCCCGCAGGCGCAGGCGTTCGCTTTCAATCGGGTGCACGGACAGGTCTCCAGCCAGAGACCCCGATTGTGCCTCAGCCCCCGGTTGTTGATTTTGATTTTCTTTGCATTGCCGTGGCAGGACGCGCCCGGAATCTGTCAGAGGCCGGTCGGGGTGGGTTCGCGGGGGTATCCGCGCCATGGATGGCGCGGCTAAGCCCCCAGGGACGGGTTCACGGCGTCCCCCGCGAACCCACCCCGACCGGCCACACCGCGTAGCCAACGCGCGCTCGACCACGGAGGGGCGGCGCCGTTGGAGCGCCTTAGTCGAACAACGCCTCGATCGCCGCCAACCCCGCCGTCGCCCGCTCCTTCTTCCGCGCCGCATCCGCCACCGGATCAGCGCCATCGCGCTGGATCTCCTCGGCCGGGATCTCCTCGAAGAAGCGGCTCGGCTTCAGCCGCACATGCTCGCCGAACTTGCGGGTCAGCTTGCTGTAGCTCATCCACAGCTGGATCTTGGCGCGGGTGATGCCCACGTACAGCAGGCGCCGCTCTTCCTGCAGATTGCCCTCGTCCAGGCTGACCTGGTGCGGCAGCACGCCATCCTCGCAGCCGACGATGAACACATAGGGGAATTCCAGGCCCTTGGAGGCGTGCATGGTCATCATCCGCACCTGGTTGCCGCCCTCGTCCTTGTCACTGCGCGACAACAGCGCCAGCTGGCCGGCCAGATCGGCCGCGGTGGCACCACGCGGGCCACCCTCGAACCACTGCGCCAGTTCTTCGATGTTGTTGGCGCGACGCTGGTAGCTGGCTTCTTCCTTGGCCTGCTGCCGCAGCTCGCTGAGCAGGCCCGATTCCTTGGCGACCTTGCGGATCATGTCGCCGGAGCTGATCTGCCGCGTCTGCGCGCGCAGGTCACGCAGGATGTCGGTGAAGCGCGCCAGGCTGTTGGCCGCGCGCGGTGGCAGCTGCTGCAGCGCGCCGATCGCCTCGGCGGCCTGCGCCATCGGCATGTCCTTTTCCGAGGCCAGTTCGGCCAGCTTGGCCAGGGTGCCGGCGCCGACCTCGCGCTTGGGCGACTGCACCGCACGCAGGAACGCGGTGTCGTCGTCCGGGTTCACCAGCAGCCGCAGCCAGGCCAGCGTGTCCTTCACTTCCTGGCGCTCCAGGAACATGGTGCCGCCGGTCAGGTGGTAGGGGATGCGCAGCAGCTGCATGGCCTTTTCCAGCGGACGCGACTGGAAGTTGCCGCGGAACAGGATGCAGAAATCGCTCCACGGCACGTTGCGCGTCTGCGCTACGAACGCGATCTCGGCGGCGACCTTCTCGGCCTCGTGTTCGCTGTTGCGGCACTCCCACACACGGATGCGCTCGCCGTCGGCCTGGTCGCTCCACAGCTTCTTCAGGTGTTCGTGCGGATTGTTGGCGATCAGCGCGTTGGCCGCGCGCAGCACGCGGTTGGAACACCGGTAGTTCTGCTCCAGCTTGATGATTTCCAGCGCCGGGTAATCGCGCCCCATCTGCTGCAGGTTTTCCGGGTTGGCACCGCGCCAGGCGTAGATCGACTGGTCGTCATCGCCCACGCAGGTGAAGTTGCCCCTGTCACCGGCCAGCTGCTTGAGCAGGCGGTACTGCGCATCGTTGGTGTCCTGGCATTCGTCGACCAGCAGGTAGCCGATGCGCTCGCGCCAGGCCAGCGCGATCTCCGGGTTCTCTTCCAGGATCTGCACCGGCAACCGGATCAGGTCGTCGAAGTCCACTGCGTTGAACGCGCTCAGGCGCAACTGGTAGCGCTCGTAGATGCCGGCCGCTTCCTTCTCGCGGTTGCTGCGCGCAGCGGCCATCGCCTGCTCCGGCGACAGGCCAGCGTTCTTGGCGCGCGACACCAGGTTCTTCATGTCCTCGATGTCGTCCGGCTTGGCGCCGTACATCAGGTCCTTGATCTGCGCGGCCGCGTCATCGGCATCGAAAATAGAGAAACCGCGCTTGAGCCCGACGGCGGCATGCTCGATCTGCAGGAACTTCAGGCCCAGCGCATGGAAGGTGCAGATGGTCACTTCATCGGCATCCTGCTCGCGCAGGCGCTTGGCCACGCGCTCGCGCATTTCCTTGGCCGACTTGTTGGTGAAGGTGATCGCGGCGATGCGCTTGGCCGGGTAGCGGCCACAGCCGATCAGGTGGGCGATCTTTTCCACGATCACGCGCGTCTTGCCGCTGCCGGCGCCGGCGAGCACCAGCAGCGGTCCTTCGATGTGGAGGACGGCGGCAGCTTGGGGGGGATTGAGACCGTGCATTGGGGTGCGATTGTAGCGGGCGTTGGTGGCGGCCACAGCCGCCGGCCGGTGGGCTTGCTGAACGGCTTCGGCCGGCGCCGGGTGGCGTCGTACAATCGGCCGATGGCCAAGCTCTATTTCTACTATTCGGCGATGAACGCCGGCAAGACCACCACCCTGCTGCAGAGCGCGCACAACTACCGCGAGCGCGGCATGCGCGTGGCGATCCTGACCCCGCGCCTGGACGACCGTGCCGGCGCGGGCGTGGTCGCTTCGCGGATCGGCCTGCGCGCCGACGGCATGGCCTTCGAACGCGACACCGACCTGCAGCAGTGGGTCAGCCAGGATCTGCAGGCCAACGGGCCGCTGGGCTGCGTGCTGGTGGACGAGGCGCAGTTCCTCAGCCGCAGCCAGGTCTGGCAGCTCAGCGAAGTGGTCGACCAGCTGCGCATCCCGGTGCTGTGCTACGGCCTGCGCACCGATTTCCGCGGCGAGCTGTTCGAGGGCAGCCAGTACCTGCTGGCCTGGGCCGACGAGATGCAGGAGATCAAGACGATCTGCCACAGTGGCAAGAAGGCGACCATGACCGTGCGCGTGGACGAACATGGCCATGCCGTGCAGGACGGCCCGCAGGTGGAGATCGGCGGCAACGAGCGCTACGTGTCGGTCAGCCGCGCCGAGTTCAAGAAGATCACCCGTGGCGAGGGGCGGATCGATCCGGCGCAGGCACCGCTGCCGTTGTAGGGCATGGCATCCAGCCGTTTACAAGTGGACGGCTACCTGCCTAGGCTGCGGCAACGTCTGCTGCCGAACTGGAAGTCCGCCATGCGTTCCGCCCTGCTGTTGATTCCCCTGTTGTTCCTGCCTGTACTTGCCGTCGCCTCCGGCCAGGGGCCCGCCGCTCCGCTGGATGATGCGGCACTGCTTGGCGCCGGATTCCTGGACGGGCATCCAGACATGAAGTTCCGGCAGTGGGGCATGGATGCGCTGCAACGCGGAGACGCCGAAGCGGCGATGGACAACTTCCGCAAGGCTGCCCGCTACGCCGACAAGCCTGCGCAGGGGCTGCTGGGCGAGATGTACTGGTACGGTGTCAAACGTGCTGCCGACCCGGTCATGGCCTTTGCGTGGATGGATGTCGCGGCCGAGCGCGGATACCCGTTGATGCTCGAGCTGCGCGACAAGTACTGGGCAGCACTGCCGTTGGAACAGCACGATATCGCACGAGCGCAGGCGCTGCGGCTGCGCGATGAGTACGGCGATGCAGCGGCTCGCCCACGCCTGGCCGCGGAGCTGCAGCGGGGCAAGCGTACGATGACCGGGAGCCGGACCGGCTCACTGTCCAACAACGTCGACATCGTCTACATGGATGGAGGCGTGAGCCGAACCATCAAAGCCGACCGCCTCTACGATCCCACGTACTGGGATCCAGACCGCTATCAGCGCTGGCAGGACGAGAACTGGATGAAAATACGTCGCGGCACCGTGGAAGTCGGCCTGCCGACCCAGACGCCACCTCCAGCGGCAACCGAGGGCAAGCCATAACCCAAGGTGCCGGCAGCAAGCCGGCACCCTGCATCACTCAGTACAGGGTGCGCTCCGGCGCACCAGCCGGCGGCGGGGTGTACTGGTACAGCCAGGTTTCGGTGAGGGTCTTGCCGCCACTGCGCAGGTACAGGCGGATGTCGATCTGCTCGCTGCTGCCCTCCGGCGGCACCAGGTCGAACATCGCGCGGTAACCCTTGATCTCGCGCAACGGCCGCGCCGAGACGATCTCCACCCGGCCACGACTGGTTTCGACAACGGCTTCGACGTCGGCCTTGTCGATCAGGCTGGCCAGTTCGCCGCCTTCAAAGTCGACCGCAAAGCGCCACGAGAAGTACTCGCGCTTCTTGCCGATCACCCCGCCCAGGCCGGTGCGGCTGGCAACGCAATGGGCCAGCGGCGTATGCGCCGGCGGCTGTGCGCCCCAGTACAGGCGGTAGCCGACCAGCAGTTCCTGGCCCGGCTGCGGCTTTTCCTTCGGGTTCCAGAAGGCCACGATGTTGTCGAAGGTTTCATCGACGGTGGGAATCTCCACCAGCTGCACCGAGCCCTCGCCCCAGTCGCCCTTCGGCTCCACCCACAGGCACGGACGCTTCTCGTAGAACACGCCGTCGTCCTGGTAATGGTCGAAGTTGCGGTCACGCTGCAGCAGGCCGAAGCCACGCGGGTTGCGGTCGACGAACATGTTGAAGCGCAGGTTGCGCGGGTTGACCAGCGGCCGCCAGATCCATTCACCAGCGCCGGTCCACAGCGACAGGCCGTCGGTATCGTGGATCTCCGGGCGCCAGTCCCAGCCCATGCGGCGGTCGTTCTCGCCTACCTGGTACATGCTGGTGCACGGGGCGATGCCCAGCCGCTCGATGGTTTTGCGCGGGTACAACGCGCTGTCGATGTCCATCAGCAGCACATCGCCGTTGGTGACGGCGAAGCGGTAGGCACCGGCCACGCTGGGCGAATCCAGCAGCGCATAGACGATGATGGTGTCCGAGTCGGCCGCAGGCTGTTCCAGGTAATAGGCGATGAAGTCTGGGAATTCCTCCGGCTTGCCCATGCCGGTGTCGATGGCCAGGCCACGCGCGGACTGGCCGTACTGGCCTTCCTTGCCCACTGCGCGGAAGTAGCTGGCACCCAGGAACGCCGCGAAATCGCGGTCGGTATCCTTGCGCGTGTTCAGCCGGAACCCGGCAAAGCCGAGGTCGGCCGGCAGCTCACCATTCTTCAACCCGCTCTTGCCGTAGTTGAACGCGGCGCCGTCATAGGCCAGTTCCTGCGCCTTGCCGTCGACCACGTCGTACATGCGCACGGGCGAATGGAAGTACAGCCCCAGGTGGAAGAACTTGGCCTGGAACTTACCCGGCTGGTCGGCCCACAGGGCATGGTCCTGGCGGTAGCCGATCGACTGGTACTGATCCCAGTCCAGCGCCTCCAGCTTGCCCGGCAGCACCCGCTTGTGGCTCTGGTAGGGCGCCTGTGCCAGCGCGCGCGCCTGGCCCTTCAGGGTGGCGAAATCGAACGGCTGCGGCTGGCCAAGCCGGCGCAGCCCAAGCTGGCCACTCTTGCTGGCCGCACAGGCCGGCAGTGACGGCAGGCCGAAGGCGGCCAGGGCCAGGGAGGCATTGCGGATGAAGTCGCGTCGTTGCATGCAGGCGCGGGAGCAAAGGGAAGGTCGGCCATCATAGGCAGACAAACGTTAACGGGCAGCGGTGGACTCGATACCCTGTTCAGCCTGCGCCAATGCCGCAAGGCGGGCATCAAGCTCGTGCAGGGCCGGTGCCTGCGGACCGCGCTGGGCCAGCAGCAGCTGTCGTGCCTCGGCCAGCACGGTGCGGGCCTGCGCGATCTGGCCGGCCTGCTGCAGGACCTGCCCCTGTGCCAGCAGCGCCTGCGGCAGCAGGGCGACGTGATCCGGTTGGCGCCAGATCGCCACCGCGCGGGCATAGTGCGCCGCCGCCGCCGAGGGGTCGCCGCTGGCGCTGGCCCATTTCCCCAGGGCGAACTCGCCGTAGCCGATCTCGCGATGGTCCGGGCCCAGAGCGCCGAGCAGCTGTGCCTGCACCTGCCGCAGTTCCTGGCCGGCCAGCGCCTGCTGGCCACGCTGCAGGGCCAGCAGCGCGCGTGCGCGGCGGACCACCAGTGCCTCCGGGTGGCGCGGTCCCCATGCCTCCTGTGCCGCCTGCCAGGCCAGCTCCAGCTCGGCCGCTGCCGCCTGCGTGTCGCCCTGCCGGGCCAGCACATCGCCCAGCTGGCGATGCAGGCTGATCACCTGCGGGCTGCTGGCGTCGGCGCGTTGGCCGAGCAGGGCCAGCGCCTGCCGGTACCCCGCCAGCGCGGCCGGCAGGCGTCCGGCGGTGGCGTCCAGGGCGGCCAGATCGGCCAGTGATTCAGCACGCCCGAAGCGCTCGACCATCCCCTGGTGGCGCAGCGCAAGCGCCTGCTGGAACGAACGTCGCGCCGCATCGGCGTCACCCAGTTGGGCCTGGCAACGCCCAAGCTGGCTGTGGAACTCGGCCACCGCCGCCGGCAATGCCGCCGCCTGGCTGGCCGCCAGCGGTTGCAGTGGCTGCAGGTGCGCCAGGCACTCGCGTCCGCGCCCGAGCATGCGCAGTGCACGCCCGCGCTGGGTAACCGCCTCGATCTGCAGCGCCGGCGGCACCTCGCCCACCTCCTGCAGCAGCCGGCGCTGCTGGTCCAGGGTCTGCAGCGCCAGCTGGTAGTCGCCCAGGCCGATGCGCAGGCGGCCGATCACCCCTTGCAGCTCGGCCAGCGCCAGCGGCTGGTCAGCCAGTTCGGCTTCGCCCCGTTGCTGGCCGGTGGCCAGCAGCTGCGGCACGTCGAAATGGCCGTGGCGCTGGCTGGCCGCCTTGTCGAACAGGCCAACAGTGAAATCCTGCATGGCCTGCGCACGCGCCATTTCCGCCCGCGCCTGGCGCAACTGCCACAGGGCGAAGGACGTGGTCCCCAGCAGGGCCAGCGCGGCCAGCCCGGCCAGCGCCACGCCCCAGCGATGGCGGCCCACGTACTTTCGCACCCGGTAACCCACGCCCGGCGGACGCGCCTGGATCGGCTGCCCCTGCAGGTAGCGGCGCAGGTCGCCGGCCAGTGCTTCGGCCGAGGTGTAGCGCTGCTGCGGGTCTTTCTGCAGGGCCTTTTCCAGCAGCACGTCCAGATCGCCACGCAGTCGCTTGGCCTGCCGCAGCAGCGCCCGTCTCGGTGCCCCCGGCTCGGCGGCCAGCCGTTGCAGCAGCGCCGAGGCACGCGGTGCCTGCACATCCAGGATCGAGCGCTCCCATTCCGCGTCACTGTGCCGGCGCAGGCGATAGGGCTTGTGCCCGGTGACCACCTCGAACAGCACCACGCCCAGCGAATAGACATCGGTCAGGGTCGTCACCGCCTCGCCACGCACCTGCTCCGGCGCGGCGTAGTGCAGGGTGAACGCGCGGATTTCGGTAGCCGGATGGGCCGCGTTCGGATCGTCGTGGTCGAGCAGCTTGGCGATGCCGAAGTCGAGCAGTTTCACCGTGCCATCGGCGCGTACCAGGATGTTGGAGGGCTTCAGGTCGCGGTGCACCACCAGGTTCGCATGCGCATGGCTGACCACCGCGCAGACCTGCAGCATCAGCTGCAGCCGCGTTTCCAGCGGCGGTTGCAGGCGCCGGCAGTAGTCGCTGATCGGCTCGCCTTCCACGTAATCCAGCGCCAGGTAGGGCTGCCCGTGCTGGTCCACCCCGGCGTCCAGCAGTTGTGCCAGGTGCGGGTGCTGCAGGCGGGCCAGGATCTGCCGCTCGCGGCCGAAGCGCTGGCGCAGGCCGGGATCGGCCACGCCACTGCGAAGCAGCTTCAGCGCGACCTGGCGCTGGTACAGGCCATCGCAGCGCTCGGCCAGCCAGACCTCGCCCATGCCGCCTTCGCCGAGCGGATGCAGCAGCCGATACGGCCCGACCTCGCTTCCGGCGCGGCCTGGCGGTGTAGCGGTCCACAAGGGCTGGGCCATGAACTCGTGGCTGTCGGCTTCCTGCTGCAGCAGGCGTTCCAGTTCGCGGCCCAGCGTCGGGTCCTGCGCACTCACGCGCTGCAGGCGCAGCTGGCGGGCGGCGGGTGCCAGCTCCAGCAGCTGGTCCAGCCAGGATGACAATTGCTGCCAGCGGGCGGTATCCATGGTGTGGGTGGCGGCGACTCAGTCGCTGCGCATCGCGGCCAGCAGGAACAGCCGCGCTTTCTGCCAGTCGCGGCGGATGCTGCGCTCCGAGCGCTGGCTCAATTCGGCGATCTCCAGTTCGGACAAGCCGGCGAAGTAGCGCAGCTCCACCACCTTGGCCAGGTGCGCATCGACGGCCTGCAGGCGTTCCAATGCAACATCGAGGGCCAGCAGATCCTCGTCCAGGCGCACGCCGCTGCTGCTGTTCTCGGGAATCTCGGCCACCCGCTTGAGGTCGCCACCGCGCTTGCGCGCCAGCCGGTTGCGCGCGTAATCGACGACCACGCTGCGCATCGCCGACGCCGCATAGGCGAAGAAGTGCGCACGGTCCTCGAAGCGCGCCGCACCGCGGCTGCCCAGCAGTTTCAGGTAGGACTCGTGGACCAGCGAGGTCGCATCCAGGGTGCGTCCCTGCTGCCCGGCCAGCTGCCGCCGGGCCATGCTGTGCAGTTCCTGGTACAGGGTGGTCAGCACACGGTCGAGCGCGGCACGGTCGCCACCGCGCGCAGCATCCAGCCATACGGTGATATCCGGGCCTTCGTCCATCGCCAACGCTCCCCCGCAGCGGATGTCGGCTGGACTATAGCGCTGCACGTGTGCAGCGCATGAAGACGTTCAGCGCTGGCAGCGACTGCACCACACGCTTGCCCGCTGGCCGATCATGGCGTGCTTGAGCGGGCGGCCGCAGCCGGGGCACGGCAGGCCATCGCGGCCATAGACCAGCAGCTCCTGCTCGAAGTAGCCCGGCGCGCCGTCGGGGCTGATGAAATCGCGCAGGGTGGTGCCACCGCGGGTGATGGCGTAGTCCAGCGTTTCCTTCACTGCCGTGGCCAGCCGCCGATAGCGCTCGCGGGTGACCTTGCCGGCCTCGCGCAACGGGCTGATCCCCGCCTTGTACAGGCTCTCGGCGGCGTAGATGTTGCCCACCCCGACCACCACCGCCTGGTCCATCAGGAAGGTCTTCACCGGCGCGCTGCGGCCGCGGCTGCGGGCGAACAGGTAGTCGCCGTCGAAGGCGTCGTCCAGCGGCTCCGGGCCCAGCCCCTGCAGCAGCGGGTGGATCTCGCCGGCCGGCTGCCAGAGCAGGCTGCCGAAGCGGCGCGGGTCGTTGAAGCGCAGCAGGCGGCCGCTGTCCAGGCTGATGTCCACATGGTCATGCGCGCGCAACGGGGTGTCGCCGGGCAGCACGCGCAGGCTGCCGGACATGCCCAGGTGCAGCACGGCGCTGCCGATGGCGGTATCCAGCAGCAGGTACTTGGCGCGGCGGCGCACCTCTTCGATGCGCTGGCCGGGCAGCAGCTCGGCCACTTCCGGTGGAATCGGCCAACGCAGGTCGGCACGGCGCAGGATCACCCCGTGCACGCGGCGACCCTGCAGGTGTGGCGCCAGGCCACGGCGGGTGGTTTCTACTTCGGGCAGTTCGGGCATGGGACGATTCTACGCCCCACCACGCGACGCCGCCGGGCATGGCCCGGCGCTACCGGGCGATGCGCTGGGCAGCGGCTGAGGCGCCCTACACGTCCGCGGCGGGCGCTTCGACCAGGAAGGCACCTTCCACCAATGCACCACGCCCACCCAGCCGCCAGAACGCCAGATAGGGCCCGAAGTCGACCGAGGCCGGGGCCAGCGGCTGGGCGATGTACCAGCCCAGGTAGAGATCGGAGGCAAGGTGGTACAGCGCCTCGTCCAGTGCGTTCATCTGCGGGCCGTCGAGCGTACGCGCCTGGCGCACCTCATCGCAGATGACATCGTGCAGGTAGGCCGCTGGCCCCGACCCGCTCCAGGCCGACTGCAGACGGTCGGCGGGGGCTTCGACCACCGGCACATCGCGCAACGTCGCCTGCAGCGCGGGCTCGCCGGCAGCACCCGCCACCCTGGCCAGCTCATCCAGCCAGGCGCGCGCGGCGCGGGCCAACGCCTGCGTATCGCCCACGCGGGCCGGCTGCAGGTACAGGTGGTCGCCCCAGTGACCGGCACCGAGCACGTCCAGTGCGCGCGCACGCAGTTCATCGGCATGCGGGAACGTTGCGAACACCGCGGCCAGCATCTCCGGCCCGGTCACACCCTGCAGCAGGCCGGAGAAGTACCAGTCCTCCTGCTCGCTGCGTCCGGCGCAGAATGCCGCCCACTCCTCCATCAGTTCATCGTCGACGCGGTCATCCATGGCGAGGTTTTCCTTGCAGCGGTACGACCGTCATGATCGCCGATCAGCGTGGCGGTGCAGCCAGTTCCCGTGCATCCAGGAATCCGTCACCGTTGGCGTCCTGCTTGTGGAAGCGCTGCACGATCACCTGCCGCTGCTGTTCGCGGGTGATGGCCCTGCCCTTGCCGCCGGGCAGTTCGTCGGCGGTCAGCACGCCATCGCCGTTACGGTCCATGCGATCGAAGGCATACAGCATCCACTGCAGGTACTCGGCTTCACTGACCTTGCCGTCGCCATCGCTGTCCATGCGCTGCAGGTAACTGGCAGTGTCGCTGACCTGGGCCTGCACGGCAGGTGCGCACACGGCGGCCAGCAGCAATGCCGTCAGCGCAGCCCTCATCCGCCCACCAGGGTGTAGCCCTTCAGTCGCGCGGCATAGGCCTGCAGCGCGGCGATGCCGCTTTCCTCGGCCTCGCGGCACCAGGCCTGCAGTTGACGCAGGCGCTCGGCGGCATCATGGCCGCGTGCTTCCAGCAGCGTCGCCAGGCGTGCGCGGTATTCCACCAGGGTGCGGATGCGCGGGCGCTGGGCGACCCATTCGCTGAGCTGGGCGCGGCTGTCCGGCTTCAACCAGCGGCCGTCGTTGACCAGGCCACGGCGCAGCCGGCGCGGCAGCAACCGGCGCAGCTTTGCACCCGCGTATCGCGCTTCTTCGCGCAATGCCGGCATGAACACGTTGCGCTGGTAGTCGGTCATCGCCTGGAAGCGATGCGACAGCAGTGCCTTCAGGGTATCGGCGTCGGGCACGGCGATGTTGGGGCGCACGTCCATGGCCGGCGCGACACGCAGGACCTTGGCCAAGCGCAATGCCTGCAGCAGGCGGATCGCACTCCAGCCGATGTCGAATTCCCAGCGCCGCATCGCAAAGCGCGCCGAGCTGGGGAACGCATGGTGGTTGTTGTGCAGTTCCTCGCCACCAATCCAGAACGCCCACGGCGTCAGGTTGGTGGAGGTGTCGGCCGACTCGTAGTTGCGATAGCCCCACCAGTGGCCCAGGCCATTGACCACGCCGGCGGCCCAGAACGGGATCCACGCCATCTGGATCGCCCACAGGGCGACGCCCGGCAGGCCGAACAGCACCGTGTTGATGGCAAACAGCAGCACCGGGCCGAGGGTTGCGTACGGGGTGTACAGGCGGCGCTCGATCGCGTCGTCCGGAGTGCCGCGACCGTACTGTTCGATGTCCTCGCGCATGCCGCGTGCTTCGCGGTACAGCTCCACGCCGCGCCAGAACACCTGGCCGATGCCACGGGTAACGGGGCTGTGCGGGTCGTCCTCGGTTTCCACCTTGGCGTGGTGCTTGCGATGGATCGCCACCCACTCCTTGGTGATCATCGAGGTGGTCAGCCAGGTCCAGAAGCGGAAGAAGTGCGCGACCACCGGATGGAAGTCCACGCCCCGGTGCGCCTGGCTGCGGTGCAGGTAGAGGGTGACCGAGAAGATCGTGAGCTGGGTGAAGACCAGCAGCACCAGGGCCAGCTGCCACCAGCCCAGGCCCAGTACGCCACCGGTCAGCAGGGACATCAGGGCATCAGGCATGGCGGCTCTCCAGAGCGACACAGGTATGGAAGACATCATGGGCGCTTGCGTTGCAAACTGCACCTTGCACCGCTGGATTGGCAGCGCCATTCCGTGGCTTCGTTCACAGTTGGGGACCCGTGTTGTCGACCCTTGATCCGCGCATCCGCGCCGTAGACCCTGCCCCACCCGCCGGGGACCTGCCGCCCTTGATCGAACTGGACCGCGCCAGCGTGATGCGCGGCCAGGTGAAGGTCCTGCACGGGCTGAGCCTGCGCATCGCGCAGGGCCAGCACACCGCCCTGCTCGGCCCCAATGGCTGTGGCAAGTCCACCTTCATCAAGCTGATCACCCGCGAGCTGTACCCGCTGGCGCAGGCCGACGGCACGGTGGCGGTGAAGGTGCTGGGGCAGAACCGCTGGCAGGTCGACCGGCTGCGTTCGCAGCTGGGCATCGTCACCGGTGACCTCAGCAGCAACCTGGCCGACATGCCGGGGCTGACGGTGGAGCAGGCGGTGCTGTCGGGGTTCTTCGCCAGCTACATGGTGCCGGCCTTCCGCGAGGTCACCACCGATATGCGCATGCGGGTGGGCGAGACCCTGGCGATGACCGGTGCGTCGGGCCTGCGTGAGCGTGCCTACGCCGAACTGTCGGCCGGCGAGACCCGCCGGGTGCTGATCGCCCGCGCGCTGGTCAACCGGCCGCAGGCGCTGCTGCTGGATGAACCCTCCACCGGGCTGGACCTGGTAGCCCGCCAGCAGTTGATCGCCACCATGCGCGTGCTTGCGCAGCAGGGCATCACCCTGGTGCTGGTCACCCACCACATCGAGGAAGTGATTCCCGAGATCGAGCGCGTGGTGCTGCTGCGCGACGGCCGCGTGGTGGCCGATGGAGCGCGCGCCGAGCTGCTGCGCGACGAACCGCTGTCGGCCGTGTTCGGCGGCGCGATCACGGTGGTGGAACAGGAAGGACGGCTGACCGCGTACGCGGGGTGACACCGCGTCTGTGGCGGGGCGGACGTCCGGCCCGCCACGCCCTGCTTCAGAACCGCAACGCCAGCGCGCGCGACTCGATCGGTGCCATCCGGCTCTGGTCCTGCAGCTGCAGGTCGCGCAGTTCATAGGGCGCACCGAAGTCGGCAGGCAACGCGGCCTGGTCGAAGGGCAGTACCAGCGCGCCGCGGCCCGGGCCATCGAACCACGCTGCGGCATGCGCCTGCGCCACCGGCTGCAACTGGCCGTTGGCTGCGGTGGCATACAGGGTGCCGCGCGCCTCGTAGCGGCCAGCGGCGGCCACCTGCAACGGCAGACTGACCTGGCGGCTGGCCGGGTCGGGGGCGGCCTGGCCGGTGAAGCGTGCGGTTGGCCGCGCCACGGCGAAGGCGACCTTGCCATCGCGCAGCACGCCGTCGGCCTGGGCGAACACCTGCAGTTCCCACAGGCCCTGCGTGTTGCTGGCCTCGGCCGGAATCCTTACCTGTGCACGCAGGCTGCCATCGGTGGTGCGCAGCAACCGCTGCGGCCAGCTGCGGCCATCGGGTGCGACCAGCAGCGCTTCGCCGCCGAGGCTGCCACGCCGTGCACGCAACGCCGCCGCGCTGGCACCGTCTTCCAGCAGACGCGCCTGCAGCTGCACGTTGCCACCAGCCAACACCTGCGCCTGGCTGGCCTGCACTTCCAACCGCAGCGGGCTGTTGGGCTCCAGCACCTGCACCACATAGCGGCCCTGCGCCTGCGCACTCTGCAGGCGGTAAGCGCCGGCCGCGCTGGTGGTACCGGTGCGCAGCATGCTGCTGCCATCACCGACCGGCATACCCGCATCCTGCAGCTGGCGTGCGTCCACACTGCGCGCGATGCTGCTGCGCCCCGCCGGATCACGTACCTGCAGCGAGCTTGCCGGAAGCGCGCGGGCGCCCGGCGCCGGGCTGAGCTGGATCACCGCATCCGGTGCGCTCAGGGGCAGTTCCAGGCCGCGCTGCAGTTCGGCAGCGTCGACCTGCTGCCAGTAGCTGCGGCTGATGGCGGCCTGGGGACCGGGGGCCTGCAGGGGTTGCGCCGGGTCCAGTGCCCAGGCGAAGGCCAGCGGCGCGTGCTCGCTTTCATCGGCAGGCAGCGGCGCGGCAACCAGGCCGGCGGGAATCTGGTCGCCAGCGGCAACACGCAGCGGCTGCGCGGCCTGCGCCGATGCAGTGGAAAGGACCGCCAGCACGGCGGCAGCCAGCAAGGTGGAATGGATCGTCATGGTCATCTCCCTCACTGGGTCAGGTCGTTGCGCAGGATGCCGCCGAGGCCGAAGCACTCACGGCGGCTCTGGTTGTGGCTGAGCGGCTCGGCGCCCTGGGTGCGCGCCTTGTCGGTGAACCACAGCGTGCCGGCCGCCTTCTGGCTGCTGCACTCCAGGAAACCGTCCGAGCACGACGACAGCCAGTTCTGGGTGAACTCCAGGCCGACATTGGCGGAGTAGCCGCCGCAGTAGCTGTTGCTGTCCCATACCGCCGATTCGACATCGCTGCCGACCACTGCGCGGAACGGCTTGGGCAGGGCCGGACGGCCGGCGGTGCCGTACAGGTTCTGCGCGTTGTAGGTGGCCATGTGCCCCACCTGCTGCATGCGCACGGCATCGTTCTTGTAGCCCAGCAGCCAGCCCAGCGAGGTCTCGAAGGTGTTGCCGTTGAGCACGGCGTCGGCCAGCGGCGTACCTGCCGAGGAGGGCGCCAGCGCAGTGACCTTGCGCAGCCGGTTGATGATCTTCGGGTAGCGGCTGTCGTAGGTGGGATTGGACAGGATCCAGCGCATCACGTTGCCGCCGTTGGAATGGGTGATCACCACCAGCTGGGTGATGCCCCGGCTGTCGATGAAGCCGGTGAGCTGGTTGGCCAGGCAGCCGGCCGCTTCCGGCTTCCACATGTACTGGGTGAAGTCGCAGTTGATGACCACGTAGTTGCTGCTGTTCGGCAGGCCCTGGCGGACGGTGTCGATGATCGCCGGCTGCCAGTAGTCCTGCGTGGCATTGGTCTGCGCGCCGGTGCCGTGCACGAAGGCGACGCCGTACACATCGGCGGCCTGCGCCGGTACGGTCGCCACCCCAAGGAGCAGGGCCAGAACGGTACTTCCTGTTGCGGTGCTGCGCATCGCGTCTCTCCCTTCAGCGGATCCCCCCGGCCCGGCTGTGACCTGATGCTCATGGCGGCAGCGCGTGAAAATCCGTGCGCTGCGCCCGGATTCAGCAGATTGCCGACAATTGATGACCGTTTTCACCCAGTGCAGCGGGACCATGCCGGGTCTGGCCGTATGACCGATGGACGCTGCGGCCGGCAATCGAGGCTGCGATCATGGCCGGAGAGTTCCCTGCCCGAGTCTGCCCATGTCGTCGATCCTCCCCCCTGCCCGGCCGCTGCTGGGCCTGGCCATCGCGTTGTCGCTGGCCGGCTGCGCCGCCACCACCACCAGCAAACCGACCGCCGTCGAAGCCAACGTCACCACCAAGGCCGTGGGCTACCTGGACAAGACCGCAGTGCCGGCCAGCATCGATCTGGTGCCGGCACCACCGGCCGCCGGCTCGGCGGCCTTTGCGCTGGACGAGCAGGTCAGCCGTGAAGCACGTGCGCTGCGCGGCAGCCCGCGTTTCGCCCAGGCCGGCGTCGATGCCGAACTCGGCTTTCCGGAAGGTGCCAACCATTTTTCCTGTGCCGCCGACATCGACGTGGATGCAGTGAAGACCCCCGCCCTGTACCGCCTGCTGGAGCGCAGCCGCATCGACGCCAGTGCTGCCACCAAGGCCGCCAAGAACACGTACCAGCGCCCCCGCCCGTTCATGGTCAACGGCGAGCCGACCTGCTCGCCGAAGGATGAGGAGGGGCTGCGCAGCAACGGCTCCTATCCGTCCGGTCACACCTCGATCGGCTGGGCATGGGCATTGATCCTGTCGGAGATCGCACCGGATCGCGCCGATGCCATCCAGGCGCGCGGCCGCAACTACGGCGAGAGTCGCCTGGTGTGCAACGTGCACTGGCAGAGCGACATCCTCGAAGGCCGCTTCATGGGCGCCGCCGCCGTGGCCCGCCTGCATGACAACGCGGCGTTCAACAGCGACCTGCTTGCCGCGCGCAGGGAGATCGCTGCTGCGCGCAAGGCCGGCCTGCATTCCAGCCGCGACTGCGCCACCGAGAACGCCGTGCTGAAGGTGCGCCCGCAGAGCGCCTTGTAATCCACCGCCGCTGCGCTCGCCGGGCATGGCCCGGCGCTACCGGGCGCGACGCATGGGTAGCGCCGGACCGTTCCCGGCGGACGCGAAAAACAGAAGGGCCGGCATTGCGCCGGCCCTTCGTCATTGCATCACTGCTGCAACCGCATCAGAACTTCGCGGTGAACTCCACGCCCCAGGTACGCGGCTCGTTGAGGAAGCCGGTCAGGTTGTTGAAGTCGATCGCGCCGACCACGCGGGTCTGGTTGGTCAGGTTGCGGCCGAACACGGCCACGTCGTACTGGCCGTAATCCCAGTTGTAGCCCAGGCGCAGGCCACCTTCCAGCGAACTGCGGCCGCGGAATTCCGGCGACTCGTAGATGAAGAAGTTGACCGCACTGCGGTAGGCCCAATCGGTGTAGGCATACAGCTCGCTGCCGTCGCTGAGCGGGAAGCCCACGCGCAGGGTCGCGTTGTGGATCCACTTCGGTGCCTGCGGCAGCGGATTGCCGTTGACCAGCGCATAGGTGCCGCCATTGATGACCGTGGTCGGGTCGGTGATGGTGCAGCCGCCGCCACAGACTGCCACCGCCAGGTTCTTGTCCTTGATCTCGGTGTCGTTGTAGCTGCTGCCGAAGGTCAGCAGCACGTTGTCGGCCAGGTAGGCTTCCAGGTCCAGCTCCACGCCCTGGCCGATGGTCTTGTCGGCGTTGAGCAGGGTGGCGGTGTTGTTGGTGCCACCGACGGCGATCAGCTGCTGGCCGTCAACGTCATAGCGGAACACGCTGAAGCCCAGGCGCGCACGACGTTCAAACAGGTCGGCCTTGATGCCGGCTTCGTACGAAATCACCTTCTCCGAATCGGCCTGCGACAGGCCCGGTGCGAACGCCAGGCGACCCTGGATCGACGGTGCGCGGAAGCCCTTGGCCACGCGTGCATAGGCATTGACGTTGTCGGTCAGCTTGTACACGCCGCTGACATCCCAGCTGACGTCGTTGACGTCGGTGTTGGCCAGGTACGGACCGCTGACCGGGGTGCCGAACGGCACGGCCTGCAGCACGCTGGCACTGAAGTCCTTCTTGTCCTGCGTATAGCGCACGCCGGCACGCAGCTTGAAGCGGTCGGTGACATCGAAGTCGCCCGAAGCGAACACCGCCCATGCCTTGTTGCGCTGCTGCTGCACGACGTGGCCGGTCTGCGGGTTGCCCGGGGTCAGCGAGTCGTAGTTGAAGTTGTTGATGGTGACGTCTTCATCGAAGTAGAAGACGCCGGCCTGCCAGTCGAAGCGGCCCCATTCGTTGGATTCCACGCGGAATTCCTGGGTCCACTGGCGATGGTGCGGCAGGCCGTCGGCCGATTCGGACGAGAACGGAATCAGGCCCGGGCCGGAGTTGCCTGCGCCGAGGAACGCGGCGCCGTAGCCGCCGTCGATGTCGCCGCGATTGAGCGATTCGGCGGTCTCATAGCCGGTGATCGAATGCAGGGTCACCGAACCGAGGTTCCACTGCAGGCGCGAGCTGCCGCCCCAGGTTTCCAGGTCGGAGAAGTTCACGCCGTCGTTGGCGACCTTGTCGCGGTCGAAGTTCTCGACCAGCGCGTTGCCGCCCTTCTCGATGATGTTGGCGCGGAACAGGCGCGCGGTGCCGTTGAGCTTGCGCTTGTGCAGGTTGAACAGCGCTTCGAAGTCATCGCCTTCGTACAGGAACTGCACGCGGCCGGCGGCTTCGTCATAGCCTTCAAAACCACTGTTGGGCGCACCGGCACGGGTGTTGTCGACCCAGTCGTCACGACGCTGGTAGATGGCCGACACGCGTGCGGACCAGCGGTCGGTCAGCGGGCCGCCGTAGGCGCCCTGCACATTCCAGCTGTTGTAGCTGCCATAGCCCACGCGCACGTAGCCATCGGCATCCTGCGACGGCCGCGCCGAATCGAACTTGACCACGCCAGCCGGGGTGTTGCGCCCGAACAGGGTGCCCTGCGGGCCGCGCAGCACTTCCACGCCGGCCAGGTCGAACAGCGGGAAGCCCTTCAGCAGCGGGCTTTCCTGCACCACATCGTCGTACACCAGCGAGACCGGCTGCGATGCATTGAGGTCGAAATCGGTATTGCCCAGGCCGCGGATGTAGAAGCGCGGGAAGGCACGGCCGTAGGACGACTCGATGTTGAGGCTCGGCACGCGCGCAGCAAGGAAGCGGATGTCATCGCCCGCCGAACCGAGCACGTCGAGCTTTTCGCCCTGGATCGCGCTGATCGCAACCGGCACGTCCTTGGCGTTCTCGACACGACGCTGTGCAGTCACCTGCAGCGCATCGAGGGCGACCGGATCCTTGGCGGCGGGGGTTTCCTGGGCGGCTGCTACCAGCGGCAGCAGGGCGGAAAGAGCGACAACGAGCGGGCGCGCGACCGGAGAGCGGCCACGGGAAGTACGGGTCGGAGACATGGCGGTAGGCTGTGTTTGGAGGGGTGGTAAAACGGCGCTACCAGATAATTGTTGCAATACAGCACCTCCCTCGCAAATGCCGATCGTTCATGGCCGCCTCGCGCGCCGCCGGACGCTGCCGCTAGACTCGGGGTTTTTCCCCGCAACGGACCTGCTGCGATGACCCAGTGGTACTTCCATGCTCCCGGCCAGGCCGACCGTGTCGGTCCGTTCGACGAGGAGGCCGCGCGCCGCTTTGCCCAGGCCAATCCGCGCGCGCTGGCCTGGTGCCAGGGCATGACAGGGTGGACACCAGTGTCCGAAATCGCCGCCCTGCAGCACGCCGGCACCGGCACTGCGGCTCCGCCGCCGATGCCTGCAGTCACCCCTGCAGTCGCAACAGCGTCAACCGGCGGCCGCGCCGACCGCATCGACTTTCGCATCGTCGGCCATGAAATGCAGTTCGTGGAAATCGAGCTGGATCCCGGCGAAGGTGCGGTGGCCGAGGCCGGCGCGCTGATGTTCAAGGATGCCTCGGTGCAGATGGACACCGTCTTCGGCGGCGGCGCGCGCAGCGGCCAGAGTGGCGGTTTCATGGACAAGGTGATGGCGGCCGGCAAGCGCGTGCTGACCGGTGAAAGCCTGTTTGCCACCGTCTACACGCAGACCGGCCAGGGCCGCGGCAAGGTCGCTTTCGCCGCGCCCTATCCCGGCACCGTGCTGGCGATGAAGCTGGACCAGCACGGCGGGCGCCTGATCTGCCAGAAGGACAGCTTCCTGGCGGGCGCGCGCGGCGTGCAGATCGGCGTGCAGTTCCAGCGCAAGATCATGACCGGCCTGTTCGGCGGCGAGGGCTTCATCATGCAGAAGCTTGAAGGCGATGGCTGGGTGTTCATCCATGCCGGCGGCTGCGTGGTCGAGCGTGAGCTGGCCGCCGGCGAACGCCTGGACGTCGATACCGGCTGCATCGTCGCCTACCACCCGACCGTGGACATGGACGTGCGCCGGGTCAAAGGCATCCGAAGCGTGCTGTTCGGTGGCGAGGGCGTGTTCCTGGCCACCCTGACCGGGCCAGGCAAGGTCTGGCTGCAGTCGCTGCCGTTCTCGCGCCTGGCCGGCCGCATGTGGATGGCCGCGCCGCAGGGCGGCGGCAAGAGCCGCGGCGAGAGCTCGCTGCTGGGCTGAGCGGGCCGGCTGGACGGCTGGTAGTGCCGGCCGCTGGCCGGCAATCGCTGGGATGCATGGGTTGCCGGGGTTGCCGGC
>NZ_JBYTEK010000057.1:0-19833 GCF_058783335.1 Stenotrophomonas sp. FW305-C-20-S1
CCCCCCCCCCCCCCCCCCCCCCCCCCCCCCCCCCCCCCCCCCCCCCCCCCCCCCCCCCCCCCCCCCCCACTACCGTTCCAGTCAGAAAATGACGTGACCCTGTCCGCTGGGTACGCCCTGCGGACCAAAGCGGCGCTCGTGGATTTCGCCGTGGCCGTTGCCATCAATCATCAGCACGGTGCTGGCGCGGGTGCCGTAATCGTCACCACGGATGAAAGCGGGGCTGAGCCAGCGTTCGCGTTCCAGGCCGATGCCGGTATCGGGCAGGTCGCTGTCGACCGGGCGATGTTCATCGGCCAGGGCATCCCACAGTGGGGTCAGGTCCGGGGTCAGCGCCCTTTCCCGTTGGGAAAGGGCGCCGACCCCGTCTTGCTCCAGCCACGCCAACAGCGCATCCATCAGCCGCCGGGTCTTCGGCCAGGGCGCATCAAGCGCGCCGTTGGACATGCCGTGCACACCCGGGCCAAGCGTCTGCCGCTCGGCCGGGTGGTTGCCCAGATACTCCAGGCTGTGGCTATCGGCCAGCAGCAGGTTGAACGGGGCATAGGCAGTGGAGATCCCGGCCAGGCGTTCTATATGCATACCCGCCGGATCGCGGCCACGCAGGTAGTCGGCCACCAGGGCGCCACGCGACGGCCCGGTCTGGGAAGCCTGCGGATCGCGGACGTTGGTCACCACCGCCATCCGGCCGCCGGCACCCACCCCGGCCCAGCCGCCGCCCGAGCGCAGGTCGCGTCCGCCGATGACCGACGTCTCATCCTGCCAGGGGGCCAGGGCCGCGGTCGGGCGGGCGTGGAACTCATCACGGTTGCCGGCCATCACCAGCCGCCAGCGCGGGTGGTGCAACCAGCCAATAGCAAGCAGGCACATGGCGCCATTGTGCCCGGTTTGCGCAGTCCGACGTCGCTTTCGGCCCGTTCCGGATGAATGCGCAGCCCATGTTTCACGCGCCCTCCACACCCCTGAACTTCCGTTCAATCTCAAAAATTGAGACGGATCAGCAACTTGTGGATAAACCTTGAACAACTCTCTAAACATCGGCGCAAACCATTGATGCGGCTGGCGATTTCCCTGCTGAAAAGTTGTTGACAACCCTTGGGCCGCTGCTAAGGTGGGCATCAGAGGGAAATCCGGGTGTTTTGTGGATTTTCGTGGTTCAATGTTTCACCGGGCGAAGGATAAGGTGCAGGCGTCGTGTTCCAGGGCGAGACGGCCATCACAGTTGACGACAAAGGACGCATGGCGGTTCCCACCGCTCACCGCGACCTGGTTGCGCGCGTCAGCAACAACCGTCTCGTGTTGACCTACAACCCCTTCGAATCCGGCTGCCTGTGGCTGTACGCCGAGTCGGAATGGGAGCGGGTACGCGACGACGTCATGTCCAAACCCAACACACAGCGCGTCGTACGTCTGCTGCAGCAGAAGCTGGTCGGTTCAGCCGCCCACCTGGAGCTGGACGGCAACGGTCGCATCAGCATTCCCGCCAGCCACCGCGGTGCGGTGGGCATTGAGAAGAAGGCGGTATTGCTCGGTATGGGCGACAAATTCGAATTGTGGAGCGAGCAGGCGCATCGGGCCCTGATCCAGCAGACGTTGTCTGATGAGGATCTGGGTGATGGGTTGCTCGACCTGAAGTTGTGAGCCGGGGTGCCCGGATGCGCCCAGAAGCGCAGACCGGTCACCTTCCGGTGTCGCAGTCGCCGGCGGTGCATCTGCCGGTCCTGTACACCCAGGTCCTGGAAGGCCTGAGGGTGATCGAAAACGGACGTTATCTGGATGGCACGTTCGGTCGTGGCGGTCATGCACGTGGCGTGCTCACCCAGCTCGGTCCCGAGGGACGCCTGCTGGTCATGGACAAGGATCCGGAAGCCATTGCCGTTGCCGAGCGCGATTTCGCGCCGGACCCGCGCGTGTCGATCTTCCGTGGCAGCTTCGCCCAGCTGCTGCAGTGGAACGAGACCGCCGAAGGCCTGGATGGCGTGCTGTTCGACCTTGGCGTGTCCTCGCCGCAGCTGGATGTGGCCGAGCGTGGTTTCAGCTTCGGCAAGGACGGCCCGCTGGACATGCGCATGGACCCGGACAGTGGCGAAAGCGCTGCGCAGTGGATCAACCGCGTGGAAGATCGCGAGATCGCCGACGTGCTGTGGACCTACGGCGAAGAGCGGCAGAGCCGGCGCATCGCCCGCGCCATCGTGGCCCGCCGCGAAAAGCAGCCGTTCACCCGTACCGCCGAGCTGGCCGAACTGATCGCCTCGGTGATGCCGCGCGGCAAGGACAAGATCCATCCGGCCACGCGCAGCTTCCAGGCCATCCGCATCCACATCAACCGCGAACTGGCCGACCTCGAAGCCGGCCTGGACGCGGCGGTGGAGCGCCTGAAGCCCGGTGGCCGGCTGGCGGTGATCAGCTTCCATTCGCTGGAAGACCGCATCGTCAAGCAGTACATGAACCGCCTGGCCAAGGCGCCGCCGGCCAACCGCCGGCTGCCCGAGGCGCAGGCCTTCGTGCCGACCCTGGACCTGATCGGCGGCGCCATCAAGGCCACCGACGAAGAGCTGGCGATGAACCCGCGCGCCCGCAGCGCCGTGCTGCGTGTGGCCCAGAAGCGGGAGGCCGATGCATGAGCCGGCTGCTGCTGATCATCCTGTTGGCCTGCACCGTGGCCTCGGCGATCGGCGTCGTGTTCGTGCGTCACCGTCACCGGCAGACGTTCATCGAGCTGTCGCGCGCCGAGCGTGCGCGCGATGACCTGAACATCGAATTCGGCCGCCTGCAGCTGGAGCAGGCGACCCTGGCCGAAGCCAACCGCGTGGACAGCATCGCCCGCGAAAAGCTCGGCATGAAGTTCCCCGAAGCCGCCGACGTGGTGGTGGTGCGCCCATGAGCAAGACCGGCCGCAACCGTCCCCGCAACGCCTTCAACCTGCGCCAGCGCCTGCGCTGGGTGGCCCTGGCGCTCGGCCTGTGCTCGGTATCGCTGGTGGGTCGTGCCGCCTACGTGCAGATCATCAACAGCGACTTCTACCAGCGCCAGGGCGAAGCGCGTTACCTGCGCGAACTGCCGATCAAGACTTCGCGCGGCATGATTACCGACCGCAACGGCGAGCCGTTGGCGGTGTCCACCCCGGTCGCCTCGATCTGGGTGAACCCGCAGGACCTGCTGCGTTCGCCCGAGCGCATCCCCGAGCTGGCACAGGCGGTGGGCATGTCGGTGGACGAGCTGAGCAGCCGCCTGTCGCAGAAGTCGGACAAGGAGTTCATGTACCTGCGTCGCCGGATCAATCCGGACGAGGCAGAGCGCGTGGTCGCGCTGAAGATTCCGGGCGTGGCCGCACAGCGCGAGTTCCGACGCTTCTACCCGCAGGGTGAAGCGATGGCGCACGTGCTGGGCTTCACCAACATCGACGACCGCGGCCAGGAAGGCCTGGAGCTGGCCTTCGACGAATGGCTGCGTGGCAAGCCCGGCGGCAAGCGGGTGATCCGCAACCGCAAGGGCGAGACGGTCGAAAGCGATCTGCTGCGTGCGGCCGAGCCGGGCAAGGACCTGACCCTCAGCATCGACCGCCGCATCCAGTACCTGGCCTTCAAGGAACTGCGCAACGCGCTGGTGGCCAACAAGGCGGCCGGCGGTTCGATGGTGATCATGGACGTGACCACCGGCGAGATCCTGGCCATGGTCAACCTGCCGACCTACAACCCGAACTCGCTCAACGGCGCGGTGCCGGACACGCGCCGCAATCGCGCGGTGACCGACCTGGTCGAGCCGGGTTCGACGATGAAGCCGCTGACCATCGCCACCGCGCTGCAGTCCGGGGTGGTGACCAAGGACACCATCATCGATACCAACCCGGGCTACATGCAGGTTGCCCGTTTCACCATCCGCGATGTGCCGCGCAACAACGGCGTGCTGAACGTCACCGGTGTGATCACCCGCAGCTCCAACATCGGCGCGGCCAAGATCGCCGCGAAGATGCCCGACCAGGTGTTCTACGACGGCGTGCGCCGTTTCGGCTACGGCTCGGTGCCGCACAGTGGCTTCCCCGGCGAGTCCGGCGGTGTCGTGCGGCGCCCCGCCAACTGGGACGGCGCGACCAAGACGACCATGTCCTACGGCTATGGCCTGAATGTCACGCCGCTGCAGATCGCCACCGCGTACTCGGCGCTGGCCAACGGCGGCAAGCTGATCGCGCCGACCTTCGTCAAGGGCCAGCGCAACGAAGGCCAGCAGATCATCGACGAGAATGTCGCCAAGCAGGTGGTGGCGATGATGGAAACGGTGGTTACCCAGGGCGGCGCCAAGCAGGCGGCGGTGCTGGGCTACCGCGTGGCCGGCAAGACCGGTACCGCGCGCAAGACCGGCCCCGGTGGCTACGAGCGCGGCCACTACAACGCGCTGTTCGCCGGCGTGGTGCCGGCCACCAATCCGCGTTTTGCCACCGTCATCGTCATCAACGATCCGCAGGGCGGCAAGTTCTACGGCGGCCTGGTGTCGGCGCCGGTCTATCACAACGTGATGGAAGGCACCCTGCGCCTGATGGACGTGCCGCTGGATGACCTGCAGTCGTGGCTGGCTGCCCAGCAGTCCGGAAAGATCGGGCATTCGGCCTCGGTGCTGCCGGTGCCGCCGGCCGAAGCCGCACTGCCGGTGGATGCCGCCGCTGAATTCGATGCCGCGCTGCCCAGCGCGCACCCCCATGTGCCGCCCGCCACGGGAGGCACGCAATGAGCCCTTCGATGTTGCTTTCGCAGTTGCTTCCGGACGTGGCCCTGGCGGGCCATGATCCCGTTCTGACCGGCCTGGTGCTGGACAGCCGTGCCGTGCGCCCCGGCAATGCCTTCGTTGCCATCGCCGGTTTCGGCGCGCATGGCCTGGGTTTTGTCGAGCAGGCGCGTGCTGCCGGTGCCGGCGCCATCCTGTTCGAAGCGCCGGCGCCTGCCGAATTGCCTGCACCGGCCGATGCCATCGCCGTGCCGGACCTGCGCGCGCGTCTGGGGGCAATGGCCGACCAGTTCCATGGCGCGCCTTCGCGGGCGATGACCATGGTTGGCGTGACCGGCACCAACGGCAAGACCTCCACCGTGCAGCTGCTGGCCCAGGCCTGGCACCTGCTCGGTACGCCCAGTGGCAGTATCGGCACGTTGGGCGCCGGACTTTATGGTGCGGTCGAGCCGACCGGTTTCACCACCCCGCTGGTGCTGCAGATGCATGCGCTGCTGGCGCAGCTGCGCGACGATGGCGCGCGCGCGGTGGCGATGGAAGTCAGCTCGCATGCGCTGGACCAGGGCCGCGTGGATGCGGTGCACTACGACGTGGCGGTGTTCACCAATCTCACCCGCGATCACCTTGACTACCACGGCGACATGGCCAGCTACGGCGCGGCCAAGGCGCGGCTGTTCCATCGCCCGGGCCTGAAGGCGGCGGTCATCAATCTTGACGATGCGTTCGGTCGCCAGCTGTTCGCCGGCCTGCCGGCGGGCGTGCAGGCCATCGGCCTGAGCTCGCGTGGTGCCGACGGTGCCAGCGTGCGCGCTGAAGCGCTGCAGCTGGACGGCCGCGGCATCGGTTTCGAACTGGTCATCGACGGCCAGCGCGTTGCGGTGCAGTCGCCGCTGCTGGGCCGCTTCAACGTGGACAACCTGTTGGCCGTGGCCGGCAGCCTGCATGCGCTGGGGCATCCGCTGCCGCGCATCGCCGAGGTGCTGTCGGCACTGCAGCCGATCCGTGGCCGCATGAACCGCTTGGGCGGCGAAGATGGCCTGCCGACCGTGGTGGTTGATTACGCACATACGCCCGACGCGCTGGAACAGGCACTGGACAGCCTGCACGGCCACCTGCAGGGCACGCTGTTCTGCGTATTCGGCTGCGGTGGCGAGCGCGATACTGGCAAGCGTCCGCAGATGGCTGCCATTGCCGAGCGCTTGGCCAACCAGGTCATCGTCACCGACGACAACCCGCGTGGCGAAGACGGCGACGTGATCGTGGCCGACATCCTGGCTGGCTTCACCGATGCCTCGGCCGTGACCGTGCAGCGCAACCGCGCGCGTGCGATCGGCCTGGCGGTGAAGCGCGCTGGTGCCGGCGACATCATCCTGATCGCCGGCAAGGGCCACGAGCCCTATCAGGAAGTGAATGGCGTGCGGCATGACTTCGACGACACCGAAGTATCGGCCGCCGCGCTGGCTGCGAAGGCCGGTGTGTTGGCCGCTCAGGCAGGGGAGGGCGCCGCATGAAGCGCACCCTGCTTTCGCTGATCGCGCACTGGGCCGGTGGCGAGATCCATGGCGACGACGTGGCCATCGACGCGGTCAGCAACGATACCCGCAGCCTTGGCCCGGGCAGCCTGTACGTGGCGCTGCGTGGCGAACGCTTCGACGGCCACGATTTTGCTGCCGACGCACAGGCACGTGGCGCCAGCGCGTTGCTGGTCGAGCGCCTGCTGTCGCTGGACCTGCCGCAGGTGCTGGTGGCCGACAGCGAGCGCGCGCTGGCGAAGATCGCCGCCGGCATGCAGCGCGACCGCGCGACCGAACTGTTCGCCATCACCGGCAGCAACGGCAAGACCAGCGTCAAGAGCCTGCTGCTGGCGATCCTGCAGCAGGTGGCCCAGCACGCGCACAAGGTGGTCTACGCCAACCCGGGCAACCGCAACAACGAGATCGGCCTGCCGCTGGCGGTGATCGACGCACCGGAAGATGCCGACTACGCCGTCTACGAGATGGGCGCCGGCAAGCCGGGCGACATCGCCTACCTGACCGACATCGCGCGCCCGCGCTATGCCCTGGTCAACAACATCGCCCCGGCCCACCTGGAGCGGATGGGCAGCCTGCTCGGCGTGGCGGTGACCAAGGGCGCGATCTACGCCGCGCTGCCTGCCGATGGCGTGGCCGTGATCAACGCCGACGATGCCTACGGGCGCTGGTTCGAACAGCATTTCATCGGTACCCCGGCACGTTGCCGGGTGCTGCGCTATGGCCTGGAACACACCGCCGACGTCACCGCGCGCGACATCCGCGCCGGTGCGCAGGGCAGCCGCTTCACCCTGGTCACGCCGATGGGCGAGGCGGGCGTGGTGCTGGGCCTGCCGGGCCGCCACAACATCAGCAATGCGCTGGCCGCCGCCAGCCTGGCGCTTGCCGCCGGCATCGAGCTGTCACTGGTGGCCACCGGCCTGGCGGAAGCGCAGCCGGTGCCGGGCCGCCAGATCGCCCATCAGCTGCACAACGGCGCGGTGCTGGTGGACGACAGCTACAACGCCAACCCTGGTTCGCTGGCCGCCGCCATCGACGCACTGGCCGCCGCCCCGGAAGAGGGCTGGCTGGTGCTGGGTGACATGCGCGAGCTGGGCGCCGACGCCGAGGCGCTGCATGCACAGGCGGGCATCCGCGCGCGTGCCGCCGGCCTCAAGCGCCTGTATGCGCTGGGCCCGCTCAGCGCCGCTGCCGCCGCTGCGTTTGGCGAGGGCGGACATCATTTCACCACCCATGACGCGCTGTCGCAGGCGCTGAAGGAAGCGCTGCACGCCGGCGTGCGCTGCCTGGTCAAGGGTTCCCGTGGCAGCGCCATGGACACGATTGTCAAAGCGCTGCTGGCGCAAGGAGAGGAATCCCCGCATGTTGTATGAACTGGCTCGATGGTTGCAGCAGTTGGAGAGCCTGTTCGGGCTGTTCAACTACCAGACGTTCCGCGCCATCCTTGCCGCGTTGACGGCGCTGTTCCTGTCGCTGTGGCTCGGCCCGGCGATGATCCGCAAGCTTGCCCAGTTCAAGGGCGGCCAGCCGATCCGGACCGATGGTCCGCAGACCCATTTCTCCAAGGCCGGCACGCCGACCATGGGTGGTTCGCTGATCCTGCTCACCGTCACCCTGTCGGTGCTGATGTGGGCCGACCTGCGCAACCGCTACGTGTGGCTGGTGCTGGCGGTGATGCTGTGCTTCGGCGCCATCGGCTGGTACGACGACTGGATCAAGATCGTCCGTCGCGACCCGAACGGCCTGAAGTCGCGCTGGAAGTATCTGCTGCAGTCGATCTTCGGCCTGGCTGCGGGCATCTTCCTGTTCCAGACCGCCGACGTACCGGCGGCGCTGACCTTCTACATCCCGATGTTCAAGTCGGTGGCGCTGCCGCTGGCCGGCATCGGCTTCGTGGCCATCGCCTATTTCTGGATCGTCGGCTTCTCCAACGCGGTCAACCTGACCGACGGCCTGGACGGGCTGGCGATCATGCCGACGGTGCTGGTGGCCTGCGCGCTGGGCGTGTTCGCCTATGCGTCGGGCAACGCGGTGTTCGCCAACTACCTGCAGATCCCGCAGATTCCGGGCGCCGGTGAGCTGGTCATCATCTGTGCGGCGATCGCCGGCGCGGGGCTGGGCTTCCTGTGGTTCAACACCTATCCGGCCATGGTGTTCATGGGCGATATCGGCGCGCTGTCGCTGGGCGCGGTGCTGGGCACCATCGCGGTGATCACCCGCCAGGAACTGGTGCTGGTGATCATGGGCGGCGTGTTCGTCATCGAAACGCTGTCGGTGATGATCCAGGTCGCCTCGTTCAAGCTGACCGGCAAGCGCGTGTTCCGCATGGCGCCGATCCACCACCACTTCGAACTGAAGGGCTGGCCGGAGCCGCGCGTGATCGTGCGCTTCTGGATCATCTCCGTCGTGCTGGTGCTGATCGGCCTGGCCACGTTGAAGGTACGCTGATGAATGACCTGTCGCACCAGGCAACACGCCTCGAGGCCATCGGTGGCAGCTACGACAAGTGGCTGCTCGGCGCGATGATCGCGCTCACCGGGCTGGGCGTGGTGATGGTGGCGTCCAGCTCGATCGCGTTGATGAGCAGCCCGTTCTACTACCTCAACCGCCACCTGATCTTCCTGGCGGTCGGCATCGTGCTGGCCATCTTCGCCGCGCGTACCGAACTGAAGACCATCGAGCAGTACAACCAGATGCTGCTGCTGGGCTGCTTCGCGCTGCTGGTGGTGGTGTTCGTGCCCGGCCTGGGCAGCAGCGTCAACGGTGCCCGCCGCTGGATCAACCTGGGCATCTCCAAGTTCCAGACGGTCGAAGCGGTGAAGGTGCTCTACATCGTCTGGCTGTCCAGCTACCTGGTGCGCTTCCGCGACGAGGTCAACGCGACCTGGCCGGCGATGCTCAAGCCGCTGGGCGTGGCCGGTGCGCTGGTGGTGCTGCTGCTGCTGCAGCCCGACTTCGGCTCGTCCACCCTGCTGCTGGCGATCACCGCCGGCATGCTGGTGCTGGGCGGGGTGAACATGCCGCGCATGTCGATGCCGGTGGTGATCGGCCTGGTCGGCATGAGCGCGCTGGCGATCATCGAGCCGTACCGCATGCGCCGCATCACCTCCTTCCTCGACCCGTGGGCCGACCAGCAGGGCGACGGCTACCAGCTGTCCAACGCGCTGATGGCGGTGGGCCGCGGCGAGTGGACCGGCGTTGGCCTGGGCAATTCGGTGCAGAAGCTGTACTACCTGCCCGAGGCGCACACCGACTTCATCTTCTCGGTCACCGCCGAGGAATTCGGTTTCCTGGGCACCTGCGTGATCGTGGCCCTGTACGCACTGCTGGTCGGCCGCACCTTCTGGCTGGGCATGCGCTGCGTGGAAATGAAGCGCCACTTCTCCGGCTACATCGCCTTCGGAATCGGCCTGTGGATCAGCATGCAGACCTTCGTTTCGATCGGCGTGAACCTGGGCATCCTGCCGACCAAGGGGCTGACCCTGCCGCTGATTTCGTCGGGTGGTTCGTCGGTGCTGATGACCTGCGTGGCGATGGGCCTGCTGCTGCGCGTGTCCTATGAACTGAAGCGCGCCGAGCGCCGCCAGGCCGTGCGCATGGGCGCCGCCGACGATGTTGCCGGCCCTGCCGCCGCCGAGCCTTCTGCTGCACCGGTGGCGAAGAACGTGCCGATGGCCGCTGAACCGGCCGCGGCCGAGCCGGCCGCCGTGCGTGGCACCAGCCGCCTGCAGTCGCGCGTCGAACCCACCTTCGGGAGGCTCGGATGAGCGCGGCCCAGAACAACAACCGGCCGGTGATGATCCTGGCCGGTGGTACCGGCGGGCACATCTTCCCGGGCCTGGCCGTGGCCCGCGTGCTGCGCGCGCGTGGCGTGCCGGTCACCTGGATGGGCGCCGATGGCGCCATGGAAACCCGCCTGGTGCCGCAGCACGACATCGCCATCGATACGCTGGCCATCACCGGCCTGCGTGGCAAGGGCAAGCTGGCCCTGCTGGCCGCGCCGTGGCGCCTGATGCGCGCGCTGCGTGCGGCCGGCCTGATCATCCGTGATCGCCAGCCGCGTGCGGTGGTCGCCTTCGGCGGCTTCGCTTCCGGCCCCGGTGGCATGGCCGCGCGCCTGCACGGCCTGCCGCTGATCGTGCACGAACAGAACCGCGCGCCGGGCCTGACCAACCGCATCCTGTCGCGCTACGCGCGCCGCCTGCTGACCGGTTTCCCGGGCACCTTCGCTGCACGCGAGGAGTTCGTGGGCAATCCGGTGCGCGCCGAAATCGCCGCCGTCGCGCCGCCGCAGCAGCGGCTGGCCGATCGCAGCGGTCCGCTGCGCCTGCTGGTGCTGGGCGGCAGCCAGGGCGCACGCGCGCTCAACAGTGGCGTTCCGCAGGCACTGGCCAGCCTGGGTGCGCAGGTGCCGGTGGTGGTGCGTCACCAGAGCGGCGAGAAGCTGCATGCCGAAGCGGTCGAGGCCTATGCCAAGGCCGGCGTGCAGGGCGAAGTGACACCGTTCATCGCCGACATGGCCGAAGCCTTCGCCTGGGCCGACCTGGTGGTGTGCCGTTCCGGCGCGTCCACGCTGGCCGAACTCTGCGCGGTCGGCATCGGCAGCGTGCTGGTGCCATTCCCCGCTGCTGTCGACGATCACCAGACCCGCAATGCGGAGTACCTGGTCGAGCGCGATGCAGCCGTATTGCTGAAGCAGGACGAAACGCTGGCAGACGGCATTGCCGCGCTGCTGCGTGATCTGTCCGAAAATCCCGCCCGCCGCATGCAGATGGCGCAAGCCGCGCGTGCCCTGGCCAAGGTCGATGCCGCCGAGCGCATCGCCGATATCATTCTCGAGGAAGCTGTATGAAGAAGGCACGCTCCAGCGCCTGCCCTGCGCGAGGCCGCGCATGATCCGCCGCCTGCATGACACCAACGATCTGGTGCGCGCGTTCCCGCGCGTGCATTTCGTCGGCATCGGCGGCACCGGCATGAGCGGCATCGCTGAAGTGATGCTGACGCTGGGCTACGAAGTGTCCGGTTCGGACAACGCCGACAACGTCGCGACCCGCCGCTTGGCCGGCCTGGGCGCGCGCATCATGCGCGGCCATTCCGCCGCCAACGTGCTGGGCACCGACTGCGTGGTGGTCTCCAGCGCGATCCGCGAAGACAACCCGGAGCTGATGGAAGCGCGCAGCCAGCGCATTCCGATCATGCCGCGCGCGGCGATGCTGGCCGAACTGATGCGCTTCCGCCGCGGCATCGCCGTGGCCGGCACCCACGGCAAGACCACCACCACCAGCCTGACCGCTGCGGTGCTGAGCGAGGGTGGGCTGGACCCGACCTTCGTGATCGGTGGCCAGCTGCTGGCGGCCGGTGCCAACGCCAAGCTCGGTGGTGGCCAGTGGCTGGTGGCCGAGGCCGACGAGAGCGACGGCAGCTTCCTGCGCCTGAATCCGTTGATGTCGATCATCACCAACATCGATTCCGATCATCTGGAGAACTACGGCAACGATTTCGCCCGCGTGCAGGCGGCGTTCGCCGAGTTCCTGCAGCGCCTGCCGTTCTACGGCCTGGCAGTGCTGTGCATCGACGATCCGGAAGTGGCCGCACTGGCCGCCAAGACCCCGCGCCACGTGATGAGCTACGGCATGAGCCCGCAGGCCGACGTGCGCGCCGAGAACGTGGTGCAGGAAGGTTCGCGCATGCGCTTCACCCTGCGCCTGCCGCAGGGCACCAGCCAGGAAGTGGTACTGGCGCTGCCGGGCAAGCACAACGTGCTCAACGCGCTGGCCGCTGCGGCGGTGGGCTGGCAGCTGGGCGTGGCCCCGGACACGATCGCGCGTGCGCTGGCCAGCTTCGCTGGCGTCGGTCGCCGCTTCAATGATCTGGGCGAAGTGACCACTGCCAGCGGTGCCAAGGTCCGCATCATCGACGACTACGGCCACCATCCGAGCGAGCTGGAAGCGGTGTTCGCCGCCGCGCGTGGCGGCTGGGCCGACAAGCGCCTGGTGGTGGCCTTCCAGCCGCACCGCTACAGTCGTACCCGCGATCAGTTCGACAAGTTCGCCGCAGTGCTGTCCAGTGTCGATGCACTGGTGCTGAGCGAGGTCTACCCGGCCGGTGAAGAGCCGATCGCCGGCGCCGATTCGCATGCGCTGGCCCGCGCCATCCGTGCGCGCGGCCGCAGCGAGCCGGTGGTGGTTGGCAAGGCATCCGAGCTGGCCACCGTGCTGCCGGACGTGCTGCAGGACGGCGATCTGCTGCTGATGATGGGTGCCGGCGACATCGGCGCCGTCGCCAGCCACATTGCCGTGGAAGGCTTCAAGACGGAGGGCGAGGCGTGAGCACGCTGACCTTCCCACCGCTGCGCAGCACCGACCCGGCCGTGTTCGGCCGCGTCGCCGTGCTGCTCGGTGGCAGCTCCAGCGAACGCGAAGTGTCGCTGGATTCGGGCCGCAACGTGCTCGAAGCGCTGCAGTCGCGCGGCGTCGATGCCATCGCCATCGACGGCATTCCGGCGCTGGCCAAGGCGCTGGCGGCCGGCGGCATCGATCGCGTGTTCAACATCCTGCACGGCCACAACGGTGGCGGTGAGGACGGCATCGTACAGGGCCTGATGGAGGCCTTCGGCGTGCCGTACACCGGCTCCAACGTGCTGGGCTCGGCGTTGAGCATGGACAAGATCCGCACCAAGCAGGTGTGGCTGTCGCTGGGCCTGCCGACCCCGCAGTACCGCGAAGTACACGGAGGTACGAGTGCCGCGGGAGGCAGGATGCCGGGAGCGGCCGAAAAGAATGTCCACGCGCTGGCGGCCGAGCTCGGCCTGCCGGTGGTGGTCAAGCCGGCCAACGAAGGCTCCAGCGTGGGCATCAGCCGGGTCACCGACGACGCCGGCCTGGACGAAGCCGTTGCCCTGGCCGCGCGCTACGACGGCCAGCTGCTGATGGAACAGATGGTGGTGGGCGACGAACTGACCGTGGCCATCCTCGGCGATGTCGCGCTGCCGTCGATCCGCATCGTGCCCAAGGGCCAGTGGTACGACTACAACGCCAAGTACATCGCCGAAGACACCCAGTACCTGTGCCCGGGCCTGGATGGTGATGACGAAGACGAGATCCGCCGCATCGCGCTGGCTGCCTTCCGCGCGGCCGGTTGCCGTGGCTGGGGTCGCGTCGACGTGATGCGTGACCGCAGCAGCGGCCGCTTCTTCCTGCTGGAAGTGAACACCGCGCCGGGCATGACCAGCCACTCGCTGGTGCCCAAGGCGGCCGGGCAGGCCGGCATCAGCTTCGAAGAGCTGGTGTGGCGCGTGCTGGAACAGACCCTGGAGGCATCGCACGCATGAACGCGGTGCTGCGCATCTTCGTCTGGCTGTTGGCACTGTCGGTGGTTGCACTGCCGGTGGTGGCCGTGGTCAATGGCTGGGTCGGCGCCGAGCGCTGGCCGCTGGCGAAGCTGCGCGTGCACGGTGAGTTCAAGCGGGTGCCGCCGGAACAGCTGCAGCAGGTGCTGCTGCCGTATGCGCATGCCGGCTTCTTCGCGGTCAAGCTGCAGGACGCGCAGGACGCACTGGAAAAACTGCCGTGGGTGGAAAGCGCGCAGGTGCGCAAGCAGTGGCCGGACGTGCTGGAAGTGACGCTGGTCGAGCACAAGCCGTTCGCGCGCTGGGGCGAAGATCGCCTGCTGTCCGAGCAGGGCAAGCTGTTCCCCACGCCGAAGAAGCTGGCCGACCTGCAGCTGCCCGAGCTGGATGGCCCGGACAGCCAGACCGAGGAAGTGGTCAAGCTGTACAACGATTCGCGCGCACTGTTCGCGCCGGCAGGCGTCGACGTGCGCCGGCTGACGATGGACGCGCGCGGCAGCTGGTCGCTGCTGCTGAGCAACGGCACTGAAGTGGTGGTCGGCCGCGACGATGCCCGCTCGCGCCTGCAGCGCTTCGTGCGCGTGCTGCCGCAGCTGGCCAACCAGGCCGCGCCGATCGAGCGCGCCGACCTCCGATATACCAATGGTTTCACGCTGAGCTGGGGCACTCCGGCCGCCCCGGCCAATGCACCGGGCACCCCGGCAAGAAGGACGCAGGAAAGAACATGAATCGCAAGGGTGACAAATCGCTGATCGTCGGCCTGGATATCGGCACCTCCAAGGTGGTGGCGCTGGTGGGCGAGTATTCGCCGGGCAACCCGATCGAAGTGATCGGCATCGGCTCGCACGAGTCGCGCGGCCTCAAGCGCGGCGTGGTGGTGGATATCGAATCGACCGTGCAGTCGATCCAGCGTGCGGTCGAAGAAGCCGAGCTGATGGCCGGCTGCGAGATCCGCTCGGTTTATGCCTCCATTTCCGGCAACCACGTGCAGTGCAAGAACTCGCCCGGCATCGTGCCGATCCGCGACGGCGAAGTGACCTGGGGCGACCTGGATCGCGTGCTCGATGCGGCCAAGGCAGTGGCGATTCCGGCCGACCAGAAGATCCTGCATGCGATCCCGCGCGAGTACGTGCTGGATGATTCGCAGGAAGGCATCCGCAATCCCGTCGGCATGACCGGCGTGCGCCTGGAGGTGCATGCGCACCTGGTGGTGTGCGCGCAGTCGGCTGCGGCCAACATCAGCAAGTGCGTGCAGCGCTGCGGCCTGCAGGTGGACGACCTGGTGTTGTCCTCGCTGGCGTCCAGCGTGGCGGTGCTGACCGCCGACGAGCGCGAGCTGGGCGTGGTGCTGGTCGACATGGGCGCCGGCACCACCGACATCGCAGTGTTCGTGCAGGGCGCGATCTGCCACACCGCCTCGCTGCCGATTGCCGGCGACCACGTGACCAATGACATCGCGCACATGCTGCGCACGCCGACCCCGGAAGCCGAGCAGATCAAGGTGCGCTATGCATGCGCCCTGGCCCAGCTGGCCACCGCCGAGGAAAGCATCCAGGTGCCGTCGGTCGGTGATCGTCCGCCGCGCCGCATGCCGCGCCACGCGCTGGCGCAGGCCGTGCAGGGCCGCTACGAAGAGATCTTCGAAATGGTGCAGGCCGAACTGCGCCGCTCCGGGTTCGAGGAACTGGTGCGCGCCGGCATGGTGCTGACCGGTGGTGCCTCGAAGATGGAAGGCGTGGTCGAACTGGCCGAGGAAATGCTGCAGATGCCGGTACGCGTGGGCATCCCGCAGCACGTTACCGGCCTGGGCGAAGTGGTGGGCAACCCGGTGCATGCCACCGGCGTAGGCCTGCTGCTGATGGGCAGCCAGATCGAGCATCCGCGCCGGCCGTCGCTGCCGACCGGCCGCGCTGGAAGCATGTTCAAGAAACTCAAGACCTGGTTCCGCGGCGAATTCTGACGCGGCACCTGTACCACCCGGGCGCAGCCCGGCCGCAACACCGGCAACACGACGCTACACCGGCAACACACATAACCCACACAGCCGCAACGACGGCATGCAGCACGAAGGCAGGACGCCCGAACGCCCATGCAATCCAAAGCGGATACAACGAGGACACGGACATGGCGCATTTTGAACTGATCGAAAAGATGGCACCCAATGCGGTGATCAAGGTGGTTGGCGTGGGCGGCGGCGGCGGCAATGCCGTGGCGCACATGGTCAACTCGGCAGTGGATGGCGTGGAATTCATCACCGCCAACACCGACTCGCAGGCCATCAAGAATTGTGGTGCCAAGCTGCAGCTGCAGCTGGGTACCAATGTCACCAAGGGCCTGGGCGCAGGCGCGAATCCGGAAGTCGGCCGCCAGGCTGCGCTGGAAGACCGTGAGCGCATCATGGACGCGCTGCAGGGTGCGGACATGGTGTTCATCACCGCTGGCATGGGCGGTGGCACCGGTACCGGCGCTGCGCCGGTGGTGGCACAGCTGGCCAAGGAAATGGGCATCCTGACCGTGGCCGTGGTCACCAAGCCGTTCCCGTTCGAAGGCCGCCGCCGCATGCAGGTCGCGCTGAAGGGCATCGAAGAGCTGAGCCAGCACTGCGACTCGCTGATCACCATCCCCAACGAGAAGCTGATCACCGTGCTGGGTCGCAACGCGACCATGATCCAGGCCTTCCGTGCCGCCAACGACGTGCTGCAGGGCGCCGTGCAGGGCATCGCCGACCTGATCGTGCGTCCGGGCCTGATCAACGTCGACTTCGCCGACGTGCGCACCGTCATGTCCGAAATGGGCCTGGCGATGATGGGTACCGGTACCGCCCGCGGCGATGACCGCGCGCAGGCCGCGGCCGAGTCGGCCATCCAGAACCCGCTGCTGGACGATGTGAACCTGGCTGGCGCCAACGGCATCCTGGTCAACATCACCGCCGGTGCCGACTTCACCATGGCCGAGTTCGACGAGATCGGCCGCACCATCGACGGCTTCGCTTCGGAAGACGCGACCGTGGTGGTGGGTACCGTGCTCGATCCGGACATGCAGGACGAAGTGCGCGTGACCGTGGTCGCCACGGGCCTGAACCGCGTCTCGGCCAGCAAGACCCAGCGTCCGGGCGAGCGTGCACCGATCAAGCTGGTCCGCAACGCCACCACCGGCCAGCCGGAGTTCGGCGAGTTCGACAACGGCGGCGATGCCGTGTCCAAGGCCGTCGGCGGCATGGGCCTGGGCCTGCGTCGTGCCAGCAGCGACAGCGTGGCAGCTTCCACCCCGTCGGCTCCGGCCTCCTCGGCCCCGGCCGCGGCGGAACTGCCGAACGACTACCTGGACATCCCGGCGTTCCTGCGCCGCCAGGCGGACTGATCGACGCTGCCCGGGGCTTGTCCCCCCCGGGTTGCGCCACCATGTCCTGAAAACGCGGGCGCCGGGCCAGGATGGGCCCGGCCGCCCTGCTTCACGCGCGTCCCACCGGCGTTTCAGCCGGGGTAGGGGACCCTGCGTGTTAATCTACTGTGTCACTTCCGGTCGTCCCCCATGATCCAGCAACGCACCCTCAAGAACACGATCCGCGCCACCGGTGTAGGCCTGCACAGCGGCGACAAGGTCTACATGACCCTGCGCCCGGCGCCGGTCAACCATGGCATCGTGTTCCGGCGCGTGGACCTGGACCCGGTAGTGGAAGTGCCTGCGAAGGCCGAACTGGTCACCGAAGTGACCCTGTGCACCGGCCTGACCTGCAACGACGCCAAGATCCAGACCGTCGAGCACCTGATGTCGGCCCTGGCCGGTCTGGGTGTGGACAACATCATCGTCGAACTGTCCTCGGCCGAGCTGCCGATCATGGACGGTTCGTCCGGCCCGTTCGTGTTCCTGCTGCAGTCGGCAGGCATCGTCGAACAGGATGCGCCCAAGCGCTTCATCCGCGTGCTGAAGACCGTGGAAGTGACCGAGGGCGACAAGATGGCCCGCTTTACCCCGTATGAGGGGTACAAGCTGGGCTTCACCATCCAGTTCGACCACCCGATGATCCCGGCCAAGCAGTCGCGCCAGGAAATCGAGTTCTCGACGATGGCCTACACCAAGGAAATCTCCCGCGCGCGCACCTTCGGCTTCATGCGCGACCTGGAATACATGCGCGAGCGCAATCTCGGCCTCGGCGGTTCGATGGACAACGCCATCGTGCTCGACGAGTTCCGCGTGCTCAACGAAGACGGCCTGCGCTACGCCGACGAATTCGTGCGCCACAAGATTCTTGACGCGATCGGCGACCTCTATCTGGCCGGCGGCCAGGTGCTGGGTGCCTACGAGGGCTTCAAGTCCGGCCACGCGCTCAACAACAAGCTGGTGCGGGCGCTGATGGCCGATGCCACCGCCTGGGAATGGGTCACTTACGACTCGCCGGCCGTGCCGGACCCGGTGGTGTACGCCACACCGGCCTATGCCTGATTTCACAAGTTGTTGAATTTGAATGCAAAAACGCCGCCTTCCAGGGCGGCGTCTGCGTTTCCGGCGTTGTTTGACGCACTGGCGCAGTTGGTGACGCGACGGCCGGGCCGAGGTCACGGTTTTGTGAACCTGTTGGATCCGAAGCCTGAATTTAACGTTGTTTTAACAACAATCTAACGACTGGCCCACCGGGGCCAGCTAGGATGCGACCCGGCCCCCGAAATGTTTCACGCTGCGGTGACACGCGCGACGGGGAGTGGAGCAGGACGCTCCGCTGCTCTCAGGTTTCCCGCTTCGGTTTCGAAGGAAGGTCCTGCAGAGCTGCCAAGGCGTCGCGTAGCCCTTTGTGCGTGGCGGCTGAAACTGCGTGGGGTCCATTCCGGTTGTCGAGCGCTGGGGAGCGCGTGGGAGTGGGAGACGCAGTCTTGACGGTCACCTTGGTGGCCTTCAGCCCGATGGACCGGGCCGCGTCGAGCAACTGGGCTTCGGCAAGCCGCAACTTGGCATGCCAGACCGGGGACTCGACGAGAAAAACGAGGTGTTCCCCGTCCACATTGGCCAGCCGGCAACGGCTGCGCAGAGGTGGCGGCAACTGGGGGCGCAACTGACGGTCCAGCGCGTCGAGCCATAGGGCACGCCGCAGCGGGTTCCCGCTTTTGTCCGCCATCACTGCATCCAGGGCCGGTTTCGGTCGGGATGCGGGACGAACGCTGGATTTCGGCTCAGACATGAAAACTCACTGATGGCATTCAAAAAGATCGTAATCAAAACGCGTGAAGGACAGGCCAAATCGGCGCTCACGCGTTTGCGGTTCTACTTCGAGGACCGCCCCCGAGCCCTGCTGGGCAGCGTGCTCGGCGCAGGTTGCATTATCGGCCTTGCCGGTGGAATTGGCGTCAGCGCGCTCAATGACTCGCGCCTGCAGGCCAAGGTCGACCGCCAGGAGGCCGAACTGGCCAAGGTCCAGCGTGATGCGCAGACCCAGGTCAACGCGCTGGCTGCCCGCCTCGGCGAGCTGCAGGCACAGGCCACCCGCCTGAACGCCCTGGGCGAGCGACTGACCCAGATGGGCAAGCTGGAAGACGGCGAATTCGACTTCAACGAGACCCCCGGCCTCGGTGACGGCGATGCCGGCGGCCCGACCGCCGACATCCCGGTGAAGGACGTCAACGCCGACTTACAGGTGCTGGAGCAGCGCTTCGCTGCTTCAGGCCGCCAGTTGTCGGTGATGGAATCGCTGATGTTCGACCACCAGCTGCAGCAGAACGCCGTGCCTTCGCGCATGCCGATCCGCAACAGCTACGTCACGTCCGGCTTCGGTACCCGTGCCGACCCGTTCGGTCGCGGTGCCGCCACCCACAAGGGCATGGACTTCCACGCCCGCGTCGGTGACCCGGTGATGTCGGTGGCTGACGGCGTGGTCAGCTTCTCCGGGGTCAAGGGCGGCTACGGCAACGTGGTCGATGTGGACCACGGCAATGGCTACGTCACCCGCTACGCGCACAATTCGCGCCTGGTGGTGAAGGTCGGCGACCTCGTCCGTGCCGGCCAGGAAGTGGCCAAGGCCGGTTCCACCGGTCGTTCGACCGGCGCCCACGTGCACTTCGAGGTGTGGGAGAACGGCAACGTGGTCAACCCGCGCAAGTTCCTCGGCGATGGCGGCAATACCCCGGTCGGGCGCATCACCCGCGGTTGAATCGGGCCCCCGTACTCCGGGGGCGGGGGGGGGGGGGGGGGGGGGGGGGGGGGGGGGGGGGGGGGGGGGGGGGGGGGGGGGGGGGGGGGGGGGGGGGG
>NZ_JBYTEK010000058.1:0-18647 GCF_058783335.1 Stenotrophomonas sp. FW305-C-20-S1
TCCGCGGCATGGATGCCGCGGCCAAGCCCCCAGGGATGGGTTTACGGCGTCCCCCGCAACCGGACCCACCCCGCCATCCCACGGATAGTCCGCGTTTGACGTTGCTGTTGCTGTTGCTGTTGCCGGCCAGCGGCCGGCACTACCTACCACTGCGGGTGCAGGGCCGCAGGCCCTGCAGAACAGCCTCAGCTGCGCATGCCCACGCCACGGCGCAACAACCACAGCGCCAGCGCCGTCAGCACCACCACGAAACCGATCATCAGCGCATACGCCACCACCACCGGCACATCGCTGCTGCCCAGCAGGCCATAGCGGAACGCGTTGACCATGTAGAAGATCGGGTTCGCGTGCGTGGCCGCCTCCGCCCATGGCGGCAGCAGCTCCACCGAATAGAACACGCCGCCCAGGTAGGTCAGCGGAGTCAGGATGAAGGTCGGCACGATCGCCACGTCATCGAACTTCTTCGCATACACCGCGTTGATGAAGCCGGCCAGCGAGAAGATCGTCGCGCCCAGGATCACCGTGGTCAGCGTCACCAGCGGATGCGGGATGCGCACCGGAGTGAAGAACATCGCGATGATCAGCACGATCACGCCCACCATCAGGCCGCGCAGCACCGCACCGGCCACGTAGCCCCACAGGATCACCCAGTTCGGCATCGGGCTGACCAGCAGCTCTTCCACGTGGCGGCCGAACTTGGCGCCGAAGAATGAGGAGCTGATGTTGCCGTAGCTGTTCTGGATCACGCTCATCATCACCAGGCCCGGCACGATGAACTGCATGTAGGTGTAGCCGCCCATGTCGCCCACGCGCGAACCGATCAGGCCGCCGAAGATCAGGAAGTACAGGGTCATGGTAATCGCCGGCGGTACCAGGGTCTGGCCCCAGATGCGCATGATGCGGGCGACTTCGCGGCGCACGATGGTCATCAGTGCGATGCGGTTGCGCTGGCCGTCGGTCAGGACCGGGGTCGGGGTGCTGCTCATGCGGACGTCTCCTGGTTGCCAGTGAGGCGCACGAACAGTTCCTCCAGGCGGTTGCTCTTGGTACGCATCGAGCGCACGCGGATGCCCGCCGCGTTCAGTGCCTCGAACACGCGGTTGAGGTCCATCGCACGTGGCATGTCGATGTCCAGCGTATGGCCGTCGGTGGCGGTCAGGGTTGCCCCCTCGATCACCGGCAACTGGGCGGGCAGGGTGCCGTCGATGTCCAGCAGGAAGCCTTCCACGTCAAGCTTGGCCAGCAGTTCGCGCATCGGGCCCTGGGTGACGATCTGGCCGTGGTCGATGATGGCCAGGTTGCGGCACAGGTGCTCGGCCTCTTCCAGGTAGTGGGTGGTGAGGATGATCGTGGTGCCGGCGGCGTTGATCTCCTTCAGCACCCGCCACATGTCGCGGCGGATCTCGATGTCCACGCCAGCGGTCGGTTCGTCCAGGATCAGCAGGCGCGGCCGGGTCATCATCGCGCGGGCGATCATCAGCCGGCGCTTCATGCCACCTGACAGGGTGCGGCTCATCACCTGCGCCTTCTCCCACAGGTGGGCGCGCTTGAGCTCGACTTCGGCCATCTGCTCGGCTTCGGCGCGCGGCACGCCGTAGAAGCCGGCGTAGTTCACCAGGATGTCGAAGGGCTTTTCAAACAGGTTGAAGTTGATCTCCTGCGGCACCAGCCCGATCAGGCGCATGGTGGCGCTGCGGTTGCGCACCAGGTCGCTGCCGAACACTTCCACCTGGCCCTCGCTGAGGTTGACCAGGGAACTGATGATGCCGATCAGGGTGGACTTGCCGGCACCGTTCGGGCCCAGCAGGGCGAAGAAGTCGCCCGGGGCCACTTCCAGCGAGACCCCTTTCAGGGCCTGGGTGCCGTTGTCATAGGTTTTACGCAGGTCGCGCACGCGCAGGGCGGGCGCCGTATCGTTCAGGGAAGCCAAGCTCGAAGCCTTCGCGCCCATGGGCTGGCGCTGGAGAGGGGCGGGGAAGGTCTATTATAGAAGACCCCGAGGGCTTGCCCCGGCTACACACTGTCCCGAAAAGTCGTGCCTGTCCAATTCCCCATCAAACTGGTCGACCGCCGCATGCTGGCGCCCTCCATCGGCCATTACCAGTTCGTGCGTGACGACGGCCAGCCGCTGGATTTCCAGCCCGGCCAGTTCATCCAGGTCCATTTCAGCTACGCCGATGGCACCGAAACCAAGCGCAGCTATTCGCTGGCGACCATCCATGACCACGCGCTGGGGCCAGGCGAGGCGGTGGATATCGCGGTCAGCTTCGTACCCGGTGGCGCCGCCACGGCGCTGTTCGAGGCGCTGGACATCGGTGGCCAGGTCAGCGCGTCCGGTCCCTACGGTCGGTTCTGCCTGAACCCGGGCGACCACAACGGCCGCTACCTGCTGATCGCCACCGGTACCGGCGTCACCCCGTACCGCTCGATGCTGCCGTTGCTGGCAACGGCGATGGCCGAGCGTGGCGTGCAGGTGGTCCTGCTGCAGGGCGCCCGCAGCCCGGGGGAGCTGCTGTACAGCGAAGACTTCTACAGCTTCGCCGAAAAGCACCCGAACTTCCGTTATGTGCCTTGCCTGTCGCGGGAACTGCCGGCCGAGCCGCACCCGGACGTACACCATGGCTATGTGCAGCAGGCGCTGGCGGCGTTCACGCCGGACCCGGCCACCGACATCGCCTACCTGTGCGGCAACCCGGACATGGTCGACGCCTGCGCCGAAGCGCTGAAGGCGGCGGGCCTGGGTAATCCGCAGATCCGCCGCGAGAAGTACGTCAGCAGCAAGTAGTGCCGGCCGCTGGCCGGCAACCCCACGCACCGGAGGCGGCATCACGCCGCCCCCGGGACCATGCCTCAGTACGGCACCCACGCATCGCGCCAGGCCGAACCCACGCCCGGCCGGTAGGCCTCGGCGTTGACGTTGCACCACGCGCCTTCCGGGAACGGGCGGCAGGCGTACAGCTTGCCGTCGGTGCCCTTCACCACGGTCTCGCCGGGCTTGTAGCTGCCAAGTCCGGCCGGGTACACGAAGTCGTAGTCGCCACCCGGCGGTGGATCCACAGGATCGACCGGATCCGGAACGCGTGTGTCGAGCTGGAACCGATGACCCGGCTTCAGATAGACGCGGTTCTCGGTGGCCGAGGCGATCGGCCTGATCACACCATTGTCCATCACACCAACGCGCGCCTGCTGTGCACTGGCGTTGACCACATGGGCCAGAGCCAGCGGCCACTGGTTCGCCGCAGTCTGGCCGGCGGCCAGGGTGATCTCCGGGCGCTCCAGATCGTTGCCTTGGGCGTTGAACACGCGCAGGGTCAGGGTGGTGCCCACTTCCAGCGCGCCGCGGGCGGTGACCGGACCGGCATCCTGCCATTGCGGTGGCGGCTCGACGCCACCGCCTCCCTCGAAACGCACGTCCATGCAGGTATAGAAGGCCTCGGCCGAATCCGAGCGCTGCCAGGTGTTGTAGATCAGGTGCTGGCCGCTGCGCTGGGGCAGTGGGCAGTCCAGCTTGTAGACACCGCCCGCGGACAACGGGACGTCGCCCAGCGTGCAGAACTCCTGCAGGTCGGCCCAGCGCAGCGGGCTGCCCGGCTGCCAGCCATCGCGGGTGACGTAGAACTTCCATTCGCGGGTGGCATGCGGGGCAGAGGCAAGAAATTCAAAGGTGTAACGGCCGTTGCCATCGGCGCGGATCGGCGTGGTCGACCAATCGGACCGGTCTAGATCCAGGCCGCGGTACTTGCTGTTGCCACCGCTGCACAGCTCGCCGTCGGGAACGACTGCCTGGTGGTTGCCATTGGCATTGGCCTGGTTGATGCCGGCCCAGTCGTAGAAGGGCTGTGCGCCGCCGATGTCCTTGGCCGCAGCACAGGCGGGGTTGGTCGGCTGCTCTGGATTGCCCTGGTAGCAGGCGTACACCCGGCTGGTGGGTTTGGACATGGTGCCGTGTGCCAGCGCGCTGGCAGAGGCGCCCAGGCTGGCGATGGCAGCCACCGCGAGAGCAAGTCGATTGAGCGGTTGCATGATGGGGTCCTGTGGACGGTGGAAGGTCCAGCGAGTCTCCACACGATGCACAGCGCTAACCATTCAACGATTCCGAAAAGCTGCAGGCTGCGACGGGATGTGCAGTGCCTGCGCGAACGGGTTAACACTTCAAGCCGGACCCGCAGGCCTGCCTCTGCCCCATTGCAGAAGCGGGGCGGCACGCGCGCGCCACCCCCGCTCAGTCACTCAGTCACTCAGTACGGCAGCCAGGCATCGCGCCAGGCCGAACCCACACCCGGCCGGTACGCCTCGGCATTGACGTTGCACCACGCGCCTTCCGGGAACGGGCGGCAGGCGTACAGCTTGCCGTCGCTGCTCTTCACCACGGTCTGCCCGGGCACGTAGCTGCCGATACCGGCCGGATACACATGGTCGAAATCACCGCCGGGTGACGGCGTACCCGGATCTGGCACCTTGGTGTCCAGCTGGAAGCGATTGCCATCCTTCAGGTACACGCGGTTGTCGGTGGCCGAGGCGGTGGGCGTGATCGCGCCGTTGCTGAGTACGCCGACGCGCGCATGCTGGGCAATGGCGTTGACCTTGCGCGCAAGCGCCAACGGCCACTGCGCCGGCGTGGTCTGGCCTGCGGCCAAGGTGGCTTCCACGCGTTCCACGTCGTTGCCGTTGGCATTGAACACACGCAGCGCCAGGGTGGTGCCCACCGGCAGCTCGGTACGTGCAGTCACCGGCCCGGCATCCTGCCACTGCGGCACCGGCGTGGTACCGCCGCCGCCTTCAAAGCGCACGTCCATGCAGGTATAGAACGCTTCGGTGGAATCGGCGCGCTGCCAGGTGTTGTAGATCACATGCTGGCCGCTGCGCTGCGGCAGCGTGCACTGCAGCTTGTAGGTGCCATCGGCCGACAGCGGCGTGTTGCCCAGCGAGCAGAATTCCTGCAGGTCGGCCCAGCGCAGCGGGCTGCCCGGTTGCCAGCCGGCGCGGGTGACGTAGAACTTCCAGTCGCGCGTAGCGTGCGGGGCGGTCGCCTTGAACACGAAGGTGAACCTGCCGTTCGCATCGGGCTGGATCGGTGTGGTCTGCCAGTCGCTGCGCTCCAGGTCCAGGCCGCGGAAGGTCGGGTTGTTGCCGCTGCACAGCTTGCCGTCGGGCACCACGGCCTGATGGTTGCCGTTGGCATTGGCCTGGTTGATGCCGTTCCAGTCGTAGAACGCCTGCGAGCCGGCCACTGCCTTGGCGGCCGCGCAGGCCGGGTTGGTGGGGTTCTCCGGGTTGCCCTGGAAGCAGGCATAGACGCGGCTGACCGGGGTGATCATCGTGCCGTGTGCAGCGGCGTTGCCGGCAACCCCAACACCGGCGCCAACGAAGACGGTGGCCAACAGCAATGGGGTGTATCGCAGAGACATGGCGCATCCTTGTGGTCGTCGAAGGGAGCGGTGACCGCAGCACCCACGCCGTATCGCGCGACGGACGAGGAGCGGTACCGCCGCGAGTATCGAGCTGCAACACGCAGTGGGAAACCACGTCAATGCCGATCCGTGACTACGTGTGTGAAGCCCTTCCCGCAGGCTTCACGCCACACTGAACGAACACGCTGGCGGTCACGCCTGCGGCGCGGCGACGATCACGTTCCCGTGCAACGTCATTGCCGCGGGGGGCCGACCCGATTCACCTGGCACGAAAAGCATCCATGTCCTGCGTTGTGCAGCTGCACGAAGGCCACCGTTGTATCGGCGAACAGCCGGTCCAGGTGCGTGGCAACCTCGGTGCCCTGGCAGACCAGGCCGCTCAGCATGAAGTCCGCGCTGTCATAGGCGCGCACCGAGATCAGCCGACGCTGCACGTAGGCAGGTACCACGCCCGCTGGCAGCACGCAGCGGGTTGCACCGCGCTGCACGAAGATCGGGCCCGAGGCGCGGTATGGCGAATGCGTGGCCAGGTGTGTGTAGGGCAGCAGAAGCAGTTCTGCACCGGCAGGCGCGTCGGTCAGGCTGACCCTGCAGGGGTAGCCGCCGCTGTCGCCGGCGCGCCGGCGCACGATTCCCCGCGTGGCCAGCGCATCGTCGCTGGATTCGAAAAGCGCCTCGAACGGCTGGTGGTCGATGCCACTGAGTTGCCACGGATGCATGGAGTGTCTCCCGGTTCTGCGCGCATTCTGCCGGCGCCACGGGCCGCCTGCTCGCCATTTTCCGCCACCTCATCGCGCTGGCCGATACCGCCCTGTAGCGGGCAAAGGACGAGGGTCGCAACCGCCTGGTGGCCGTGCCGACGCCGGCCCAGGACATCCGCCTGTCGCCGCCAGCGCCCGGCGCGTGTAAGTTGGGTCACATTCGATTGGTCACATCTGCCGCGGCACACCGTCGTGGTGGACAGGAACATCCCCAGGGGAATCACGCACGATGCAAAGACACCATTTCGCGCGGGCCGGGTTGCTGGCCAGCATGCTGATTGCCGGCTGCAGTGCACCGCCGCAGGCAGGGTCCGACGGCGCGGGCGATACACCCAGCCGCCGCTACGGCCAGATCGATTTCCGCCCCTGCACGCTGGCCACCGAAGGCGCCAATGCCAACGTCGAGGCGCAGTGCGCGACGTTCCAGGTGCCCGAAGACCGGAGCAGGCCGGATGGCCGCAGGATCGATCTGCGCGTGGCCTGGCTGGAGTCGGGCAACAGCGGTTCGGGCCTGCCGGACCCGGTGTTCTTCCTGGCCGGCGGACCTGGCCAAGCGGCCAGCGAGGTGGCCGTCATCGTCGATACGGCACTGCGCCAGGTGCGCAAGCAGCGCGACATTTTCCTGATCGACCAGCGCGGCACCGGCGGCTCCAATCCGCTCAGCTGCCTGGGCGCGGACGGCAAGGAGCTGCCGATGGATGAAGACGCTGCGCCCAGCGAGGCGCTGCTGCGCGAGTACGCGGAGCGCTGCGCTGCGTCGCTGAAGGGCCGTGCCGACCCGCGCTTCTATACCACCGCCGAAGCCATCGCCGATCTGGACGCGGTACGCCAGGCGCTGGGCGCCAACACGCTGAACCTGGTCGGTGGCTCGTACGGCACCCGCGTTGCCCAGCGCTACGCGGCCGCGTACCCGCAGCACACCCGCAGCATCGTGATCGATGGCGTGGTACCGAACGAGCTGGTGGTCGGCGGCGATTTCGCCACGACCTTCGACAACGCGATCACCCTGCAGTCCGAGCAGTGCCGCAAGGACGCTGTCTGCAGCAAGCGCTTTCCGGTCGACACCCGTGCGCAGCTGCGCAGCGTGGTGGAAACCCTGCGCCGCGCGCCGGTCACGGTCGACTACCGCGACCCCGGCACCAACGCACCGCGGCAGGAGGTGCTGACCCCGGACAGCGTGGTCGGCCTGGCGTTCGCCTTCTCCTACGTACCGCAGTACTCCTCGCTGTTGCCGCTGGTGCTGGATGAAGCGGCACAGGGTCGCTATGCACCACTGGCGTCGCTGGCGCGCGGTGCGACCCGCAGCATGGATTTCCAGATCAACCGCGGCATGCAGTGGTCGGTGATCTGCAGCGAAGACGCTCCGCGCTACCAGGCGCCGGCCGAAAGCAGCGACAGCCTGGTCGGCCCGGAAGTGGCGCGCGCGTTCTTCGCCGCCTGTCCGGTGTGGCCGCACCAACCGGCCGCGGCGGCTGCGGCAGTGCCGCTGCACAGCGAGCTGCCAGTGCTGCTGCTGTCCGGCGAACTGGACCCGGTGACGCCGCCGCGTTACGCCGAGCAGGTGCTCAAGGGCCTGCCGAAGGGACGCGCGCTGGTTGCCCGCGGCCAAGGCCACGGCACCCTCACCGCCGGCTGCATGCCACGCCTGCTCGGCCAGTTCATCGACACCACCGATGCCAAGGCGCTGGATGCCAGCTGCCTGGACACGCTGAGCTACGTGCCGGCGTTCACCTCGTTCAACGGATGGGCCCCATGATCGTCGCCGACAACCTGCACAAGGCCTTCAATACCCGCACCGGTCGCATCCAGGCGGTGGCCGATGTCGGCTTCCGCGCCGAGGACGGCCGCATCACCGGCCTGCTCGGGCCGAACGGCGCCGGCAAGACCACCACCATGCGCATGCTGTACACGCTGATGACGCCCGATGAAGGCAGCATCACCGTCGATGGCATCGACGCGGCCCGCGATCCGGTGGAAGTGCGTCGCCACCTCGGCGTGCTGCCGGATGCACGTGGCGTCTACAAGCGGCTGACCGCACGCGAGAACATCGCCTACTTCGGCGAGCTGCATGGCCTGTCCGCATCGCGCATCCGCGAACGCATCGAAGTGCTGTCGCATGCGCTGGACATGGCCGACATCCTCGATCGGCAGACCGATGGCTTCTCGCAGGGCCAGCGCACCAAGACCGCCATTGCCCGCGCGCTGGTGCACGACCCACGCAACGTGATCCTTGATGAGCCCACCAACGGCCTGGACGTGATGACCACCCGCGCGCTGCGCCGCTTCCTGCTGGGCCTGCGCGAGGAAGGGCGCTGCGTGATCCTGTCCAGCCACATCATGCAGGAGGTCGGTGCGCTGTGTGACCACATCGTGATCATCGCCAAGGGTACGGTGATGGCCGCCGGCAGTGCCGATGAACTGCGCGCGCAGTCCGGCGAGCCCAACCTGGAAGATGCGTTCGTGAAACTGATCGGCAGCGAAGAGGGCCTGCACGCATGAGCATGATGTCGACCCTGATGACGGTGATGCGCAAGGAACTGCGCGACCTCTCGCGTGACCGCCGCACACTGCTGCTGACCCTGCTGTTCGGCCCCGTGCTGTACCCGCTGCTGATCCTGGGCATGGGCAAGCTGGCTGAAAGCCGCGTGCGGATCCAGATCGAACAGCCGCTGCAGATCCCGACCATCGGTGCGGAGAATGCGCCGAACCTGGTGCGCTTCCTGGCGGCGCAGGGATTGAACGCCGCGCCGGCACCGAAGGATCTGGCCGAAGCGATCCGCTCGCAGGAGATCGACGTCGCCCTGCGCATCAGCCCTGAGTTCGGCAAGGACTGGGCCGATGGCAAGCCCGCGCTGGTGGAAGTGATCCGTGACAGCACCCGTCGTGCCGCCGAAGTGCCCAGTGCGCGGCTGCAGGCGGCCCTGGCAACCTACAACGGCCAGGTTGGTGCGCTGCGGCTGATGGCGCGTGGCGTCGACGCACAGGTTGCACGACCGCTGGATGTGGCCACCCAGGACATGGCCAGTGCCGAGGCCAAGCGCGGCATGATGCTGTCGATGCTGCTGCCGGTGCTGCTGACGCTGACCTCGTTCATCGGCGGCGCCTACCTGGTGATGGATGCCACCGCCGGCGAGCGCGAACGGCAATCGCTGGAGCCGTTGCTGGCGACCCCGGGATCGCGCAGTGCCATCGTCAGCGGCAAGATCGCCGCCGCCTGCGTGGTCGGCTTCGCCTCGTTGCTGCTGACCTTGATTGCGTTCAAGGCCAGCGCACAGATCGCGCCCGGCAACGTCGGCCGGCAGCTCAACATGAACATCGGCTCGATGCTGCAGATGCTGCTGGTGATGGTGCCGATGCTGCTGATCGGCACCTCGTTGCTGACCTTCCTCTCGGCTGCGGCCAAGAGCATGAAGGAAGCGCAGAGCCACATGACCTGGCTGGTGCTGCTGCCGATGCTGCCCGGCTACGCGCTGATGGCTTACCCGGTGAAGAGCGAGCTGTGGCAGTACGCGGTGCCGTTCCTGTCGCAGAACCAGATGCTGCTGAAGGTGATCCGCCACGAGGACATCAGCCCGACCATCTGGGCGATCTACCTCGGCGCCAGCCTGGCGCTGGCCGCCGTGCTGTGGTTCGCCGCCGTGCGCCGCTACCACAACGAGCGGCTGGCGATTTCCGGCTGAGTGGAACCGGTAGCGCCGGGCCATGCCCGGCGGATGTGGCACGAGGCCCGGTCATGCCGGGCCTCGTGCATTTCAGCGCTGTGAAGCGTTTCCTTCTGCATACCGCGCCGGCGTCACTCCCATCTCGCGCTTGAATATCGCGATGAAAGCGCTGGGCGTGTCGTAGCCCAATGACAGCGCCACGGTAGTGACGGATTCACCGGCCAGCAATCGCGGCAGCGCCAGCAGCACGCGCAGGCGCTGCCGCCAGCGGGTCAGGGTCATGTTCGTTTCGGCCTGCCAGCGGCGGGCGAGGCTGCGACTGGACAGGCCGCTGGCGACTGCCCAATCCTCGACGGTGCGGGTGTCATGTGGCGCACGTGCTAGGGCGGCGGCGATGCGGCGCAGGCGGCGGTCGCTGGGTTGCTGGAGTGCCAGCGGCAATGGCGTGCCGGCGGCGATCTCATCAATGATCACCCCAGCCAAGCGCTGTTGCCCCGCATCCAACGCCTGCCCGCACCAGTGCAGTGCCCGCGGCACCGCCACCTGCAGCAGGTCGCTGGGCTGGAAGATGCGCGGTGCATTGGGCAGTCCCGCGCAGGCCGCCTTGCTGAAGTACAGGCTCCAGCCATCGAAGCTGCCGATGCTGGAAAGCGCATGCGGCTGCTGTGGCGGAAGCCACGCCACGTGCCCGGCCGGAAGCAGCCAGTGGGTGTCGCCCACCTCGATCCGCAACAGGCCGGTGTGGGCGCCCAGCAGTTGCCCGCGCGCGTGCTGGGGCGGGCGGTGCGCCGTGAACCCGGCATCGCCAGCTGCGTGCCGAGCAGGGCCGGCCCGCCGCTGGCCTCAGCCAACGCAGGGTCGATCAGTGGTGTCTGGAATGTCTGTTCTGCCATATCCATTGGCAGTTATACGGCAGAACCGCCGGTGGCGAGCGTCGACACTGGGCGTCCACCTCCCAGGAGCACGCCATGCAGCCGCACGACATCCTTTCCGACCACCAGAACGAGGTGCAGGTGAACGGCCTCACCGTACGCAAGGGCAGCGTCGGCGCCTTTCTCGCCACCGTGCGGGAGTGGCAGGACCCGGCCCGTGATGCCGACCTCCGTGCCGCCGCCGAAGCTGATCTGCGCGGCCTGCTGCCCGGGCTGCACGCGCTGGGCCTGTTCCAGGTGCTGACCGCGCGTGATCCTGCGCTGCAACGGTTGATCGACAGCGCAGCCTGAAACGCACAAGGCCCGGACATGCCGGGCCTTGCTCCAGAACCGCCGGGCGCGGCCCGGCGCTACCGCCTTGGGCATCAGCCGCCCGGTGCGAACACCAGCGTGCGGCGGGTGGTGACCGGGGCCGTCACCGGCTCGAAGCGCCAGCGCTTGACCGCGTTGAGGGCTTCGCGATCGAAGACACGCGATGGCGTGGCGCGCAGTACGCGCGCATTGGTCACCGAGCCGTCGGTGCCGACGGTGATCTCCACCAGGACTTCGCCGGAGGTACCCGAACGCAGTGCTTCGGCCGGGTAACGCGGGGCTGGCGTGCTGACCGGGCGCAGGCTTGGCGCAGCGGCGGTCGCGGCTTGGCGGGCGGCGTTGGCCTGCTGCGCAGCGGCCTGCTGCTGCTTCTGCTCGGCATCGCGACGCGCGGCAGCCTGGCGCTCGGCTTCCTGGCGCTCGCTGTCACGGCGGGCAACGTCCTGCTGCGCAGCAATCTGCTTGGCCGCTTCGGCTTCCTTGGCACGCTGTTCGGTCAGGCGCTGCTGCTCGGCCAGCTGCTTGGTGCGGTCTTCAGCGTCCTTCTTGACCTTCTCGGTCTCGTCTTCGGTGCGCTTGGCGGCAACCTGCACGCCCTTGGTCAGGCCTTCCTTCAGGCGCGGCAGGGCCGGGGCCGAGGCATCGACCTTTTCGATCAGGGCGACCAGCCGCTGCGCTTCAGTGAAATCCTCGCGGCCCAGATGCTGCTCGGCGGCGATCAGGGTGTACGGCAGAAGATCGGTCAGCGCGCTCTTCACCGAGGCATCGTCCGGCGTCTTGTCGCGCAGTGCCAGGTAGTACTCGATGGCGTTGTCGCCGGCCGGGGCGTACATGCGGTTCTCGCGCAGTGCCTGGCTGGCCGATTCGCGCAGCTGCTCGGTACCCATCGACTGCACCTTGGCGGCCACTGCCGGTGCGGCTGGTGCTGCAGCGGCGGGAGCGGCGGCGCCCTGCGCGGCCGGAGCCGGTGTTTCATCCTTGCCCGAGCAGGCAGCCAGGGCCAAAGCCAGAGCGACCGGCAACCACCGGCGCGCGGCAGCGATCATTGCGACGTGCGACATCCTGCTCCCCTCTAAGAAGACGACGTTACGAAAAACGTAGATACGCATGGCCGGGACGCAAGGTCCGGGCGTGGCGGGGGACGTTTCCCAGCGTCACCGTCGCCTGTAGCGAGGGTGCAATCTAGCATCCCGGCCTCACCTGCGCACAAGGGCAGGCGTAGCGGGCCGGTGGCGGCACAGGGACCGCCACCGGGATTGGGATCAATGGACGGCAGACTTGCCGTGGCTCTCAGCCTTGTCGTGGCTGCCGGACATCAGCTTGTCGGTCCACGCGATGCCGATGGCCGACAGGATGAACACGCAGTGGATGATGGTCTGCCAGAGGACGCCGTCGGCCGTCAGCATCGAGCAGCGCGCTACGCCGATGTTGGCGGCAGCCACGCTCATCTGCTCCGGGGTGCACAGCGGGATACCGCCCAGCGCGCCGGTGGCGATGAACGTCTTCAACAGATGGATCGAGGAGATGCCGATGATCGCCATCGCCAGCTTCACCTTCAGCACGCTGGCGTTGACGTGGCTCAGCCATTCCGGCTGGTCCGGGTGGCCTTCCAGACGCAGGCGCGAGACGAAGGTTTCATAGCCGCCGACGATCACCATCACCAGCAGGTTGGAGATCATCACCACGTCGATCAGGCCCAGCACGATCAGCATGATCTGCTGCTCGCCCATCGACACCGAGTGCGAGATCAGGTGCCACAGTTCCTTGCCGAACAGGAACACATAGACGCACTGGGCAACGATCAAACCCAGGTACAGCGGCAGCTGCAGCCAGCGCGAGGCGAAGATCAGGGTGGACAGCGGGGAGAGCGGCGGACGGTTTGCACTCATGCGGAGGATGCTGCGTTTCGGGGGAGAGGCGAGGTTACCGGCCCGCCATGACGGTGCCAAGCCAACGCACGCACTAGACTTCAGGTTCCTTTCCGTACCCCAGAGCCGCCGCCATGATCGACCTGTATTACTGGCCTACCCCGAACGGCCACAAAGTGACCCTGCTGCTGGAAGAAGCCGGCCTGGAGTACCGCATCCATCCGGTCAACATCGGTTCGGGCGACCAGTTCAAGCCGGAATTCCTGGCCATTTCCCCCAACAACAAGATGCCGGCCATCGTCGACCACGCCCCGGCCGACGGCGGTGCCCCGCTGAGCGTGTTCGAGTCCGGTGCGATCCTGCTGTACCTGGCCGAGAAGACCGGCCGCTTCCTGCCGGCCGACCCGCGTGGCCGCGTCACCACCCTGGAATGGCTGTTCTGGCAGATGGCCGGGCTGGGCCCGATGAGCGGGCAGATGGGCCACTTCAATGTGTACGCACCGGAGAAGATCCCGTACGCGATCGAGCGCTACGACAATGAAGTGCGCCGCCTGCACGGGGTGATGGACAAGCGCCTGGCCGAGCACGCCTTCCTGGCCGGCGAGGAGTACACCATCGCCGACATGGCCAGCTACCCGTGGGTTGGCGCCTACGACAAGCTGCCGGCGGACTTCGACGCGTTCCCGAACCTCAAGCGCTGGCACCAGGCCATCGCCGCCCGCCCGGCGACCCAGCGCGCCTATGCGCTGCGCCAGCAGGTCAACCCGGACGCGGGCAAGCCGCTCAGCGACGAAGAGCGCAGGCACCTGTTCGGCAAGCGCTGACCCGGGAAGGTGGGTGCCGACCGTTGGTCGGCACTCATTATGGGAAGACCTCATGGGCAGAAGGTCATGCTGTCTTCCTGCACCGGCTTGGTTAGGATGGACGCTGACCGTCCCGCGCCTGTCGCGGTGGCGGACCTGCCGTTTGCCGGGATCCTCCATGCGCCATCTGTTCGCCTCGCTCGCCCTCATGCTTGCCACCAGTACCGTCGCCCACGCTGAAAAACTCACCCTGGAAGCCATCACCGGCCCGCTGCCGTTGTCCGGCCCGACCCTGATGAAGCCGAAGGTGGCGCCGGATGGTTCGCGCGTGACCTTCCTGCGCGGCAAGGACAGCGACCGCAACCAGCTGGACCTGTGGAGCTATGACATCGGCAGCGGCCAGACCCGCCTGCTGGTGGATTCGAAGGTGGTGCTGCCCGGCACCGAAACCCTCAGCGACGAGGAAAAGGCCCGCCGCGAGCGCCAGCGCATCGCCGCCATGACCGGCATCGTCGACTACCAGTGGTCGCCGGACGCGCAGCGCCTGCTGTTCCCGCTGGGTGGCGAGCTGTACCTGTACGACCTCAAGCAGGAAGGCAAGGCCGCGGTGCGCCAGCTGACCCACGGCGAAGGCTTTGCCACCGACGCCAAGCTGTCGCCCAAGGGCGGCTTCGTCAGCTTCATCCGCGGCCGCAACCTGTGGGTAATCGACCTGGCCAGCGGAAAGCAGATGCAGCTGACCGGGGATGGCAGCACGACCATCGGCAACGGTGTCGCCGAATTCGTCGCCGACGAAGAGATGGATCGCCATACCGGTTACTGGTGGGCACCCGACGATTCGGCCATCGCCTACGCCCGCATCGATGAAAGCCCGGTGCCGGTGCAGAAGCGTTACGAAGTCTATGCCGACCGCACCGATGTGATCGAACAGCGCTACCCGGCCGCCGGCGATGCCAACGTGCAGGTGAAGCTGGGTGTTATCTCGCCGGCCGAACATTCGCAGACGCAGTGGATCGACCTCGGCAAGGAACAGGACATCTACCTGGCCCGCGTCGATTGGCGCGATCCGCAGCACCTGAGCTTCCAGCGCCAGTCGCGCGACCAGAAGAAGCTCGACCTGGTGGAAGTCACCCTGGCCTCGAACCAGCAGCGCGTGCTGGCCCACGAGACCAGCCCGACCTGGGTGCCGCTGCACAACAGCCTGCGTTTCCTCGATGACGGCAGCGTGCTGTGGTCGTCCGAGCGCACCGGCTTCCAGCATCTGTACCGCATCGACAGCAAGGGCAAGGCCACCGCGCTGACCCACGGCAACTGGTCGGTGGATGAACTGCTGGCGGTCGATGAAAAGGCCGGCCTGGCGTACTTCCGCGCCGGCATCGAATCGGCGCGCGAAAGCCAGATCTACGCCGTCCCACTGCAGGGTGGCCAGCCGCAGCGCCTGTCGAAGGCGCCAGGCATGCACAGCGCCAGCTTCGCGCGCAACGCCAGCGTGTACGTGGACAGCTGGTCCAACAGCAGCACGCCGCCGCAGATCGAACTGTTCCGCGCCAATGGCGAGAAGATCGCCACCCTGGTCGAGAACGATCTGGCCGATCCCAAGCATCCGTATGCACGCTACCGCGACGCGCAGCGCCCGGTCGAATTCGGCACGCTCACCGCGGCCGACGGCAGGACGCCGCTGAACTACAGCGTGATCAAGCCGGCAGGCTTTGATCCGGCCAAGCGCTACCCGGTGGCGGTGTACGTGTATGGCGGCCCGGCCAGCCAGACCGTCACCGACAGCTGGCCTGGCCGTGGCGACCATCTGTTCAACCAGTACCTGGCCCAGCAGGGCTATGTGGTGTTTTCGCTGGACAACCGCGGTACACCGCGCCGCGGCCGTGACTTCGGTGGCGCGCTGTATGGCAAGCAGGGCACGGTGGAAGTGGCCGACCAGCTGCGCGGCGTGGCCTGGCTGAAGCAGCAGCCGTGGGTGGACCCGGCGCGCATCGGCGTGCAGGGCTGGTCCAACGGCGGCTACATGACCCTGATGCTGCTGGCCAAGGCGTCGGACAGCTACGCCTGTGGCGTGGCCGGCGCACCGGTCACCGATTGGGGCCTGTACGACAGCCACTACACCGAGCGCTACATGGACCTGCCGTCGCGCAACGACGCCGGTTACCGCGAAGCACGCGTGCTGACCCACATCGAGGGCCTGCGCTCGCCGCTGCTGCTGATCCACGGCATGGCCGACGACAACGTGCTGTTCACCAATTCGACCAGCCTGATGAGCGCGCTGCAGAAGCGCGGCCAGCCGTTTGAACTGATGACCTACCCCGGTGCCAAGCACGGCCTGTCCGGTGCCGACGCACTGCATCGCTACCGCGTTGCCGAAGCTTTCCTGGGGCGTTGCCTGAAACCTTGATCATCATCCGGGAAGGAGCCCGCCCATGACCCTGCCGCCGCCGATTCCTGCGCCCTCCACCCTGGCTTCCGGCTGGTGGTGCCGGCATTGGCGTTGGGCGATGCCGTTGGCGGTGCTGCTGTTCCTGGCCGCACTGGGCGGCGCCATCGCCTGGAGCCTGCTGCGCTGGACCGAGGCCGCGCACGACAGTGCGCCGATGCGCGAGGCCATGCGCCGCGCCGGCTGCAGCGTCGAACTGGTGCAGGTGTTCGGGGAACCGCTGCAGGCCGGCACGCTGCCGCTGGGCAGCATGCAGACCGCCATCAACGGCGAGCGCGACGTTGGCCTGACCGTGGCGCTGGAAGGGCCGCATGCGCACGGCCGCCTGTTCGTGAAGGGCACCCGCAGCGACGACGTGTGGGATTACCCGGTGATGTACGTGCTGGCCGAAGACAAGCAGACCTTCGACCTGAGCGCGCTGGATGATGCCGAGGCGGCCGGCGAATGCGAACTGCAGGCCTGTCGCGATCGTGGCGAATGCGCGCTGACGGCAGCGCTGTAGATGGCGTGACCTCCGGCCGATTGTCGCCACCGCCGTGAGCGCGTAGGGTGCGGGCAACCCTGTCCTGGAGTGCTCCATGAAGCCGATCGCGCTTGCCATCGCCCTGGCCCTGACCGCCGCCCCGCTGCTGTCGGCCCCACCGGCCCTGGCCGCACCGGCCGCCAAGGCCTCCACGCCGGCCAGCCCGGCCTGGGTCGCGCGCAGCAATGCACTGGCGCAGATCCTGCTGGATGCGCAGGGGCCGTTCCAGCCCGAGGAGACCGGCTTCTTCGGCGTGCCCGGCTATGACGACAAGGTCGCCGACCTCGGCCCGGACAACGACCAGCGCTACCGCGCCGCGATGGCCAAGGCCCGCGACGAACTGAAGGCCAAGCTGGCCAGCGAGAAGGATCCCAACGTCCGCCAGGACCTGGAGATCATGATCGCCGCCGCCAACCAAAGCATCGAGGGCAGCGAGCTCAACCAGAAGTACCTGCTGCCGTGGCGTGATGCGCCGCAGAGCGTGTTCAGCGGCCTCAACCTGCTGCTGTCCGACCAGGTGCCGGCCGAGCGCCGGGCCAAGGCGGTCGATCGCCTCAAGGCGTATGCGGGCCTGCAGCCGGGCGGCACCGCGTTCACCACGCTGGCCCGCCAGCGTTACGAAGAGCGGTTGAAGGACAGCACGCTGCTGCAGCCGACGAAGATAGAAGTGCAGCAGTCGCTGGACAACGTCGAGACCTACATCACCGGCATCGAGTCGTTGCTGAAGAAGTACCAGGTCACTGGTGCCGACGAGGCGATGAAGGCGCTTGCCGCACAGATGAAGGACTACGCCGCATGGACCCGCAAGGAGGTGCTGCCGAAGGCACGTGCCGATGCGCGCCTGCCGGCTCCGCTGTACGCCTACCAGCTCAAGCAGGTCGGCATTGATATCGACCCGAAGCTGCTGATGCAGCGCGCGCAGCTGGAGTTCATGGAAACCCGCTCGGCGATGCGCCAGCTGGCGCCGCTGGTGGTGAAAGAGAAGGGCCTGAAGGTCAGTGATCCGAGCGACCCGGTGGCGGTGATCCGCGCGCTGAAGGGCGAGAAGATTGCCGATGACCAGCTTGAAGGCCACTACCGCAAGGTGATCGATGCCATCGATCCGTTGATCCGCGAACACCGCATCGTCGACGTGCCGCAGCGCGCGATGCAGATGCGCCTGGGTTCGGCCGCCGAAAGCGCTGCCAGCCCGGCACCGCACTTCCTGCCTGCGCCGCTGGTCAACAACACCGGGCAGCAGGGCACCTTCGTGCTGCCGCTGGGCAACCCGGCCGCCGGTGCGGGTGCGCAGTACGACGACTTCAACTTCGGTTCGGCGGCCTGGACGCTGAGCGCGCATGAAGGCCGTCCGGGCCACGAGCTGCAGTTCACCGCGATGGTCGAGCGTGGCGTGTCGCTGGCGCGCACGATGTTCGCGTTCAATTCGGTGAATGTGGAAGGCTGGGCGCTGTATGCCGAGGCGGAGATGGTGCCGTACGAGCCGCTGGACGGGCAGATGATCGCGCTGCAGTTCCGCCTGCTGCGTGCCGCCCGCGCGATGCTGGACCCGATGCTCAATCTCGGCCTGACCGACCGTGCCAACGGCGAGCGCGTGCTGATCGAGCAGGTGGGTCTGTCCAAGGCGATGGCCACCCAGGAACTGGACCGTTACATGGTGCGCATGCCGGGCCAGGCGGGCAGCTACTTCTACGGCTACACCCGCATCCTCGAACTGCGCATGCAGACCGAGCTGGCACTGGGCGCGAAGTTCGACCGCCTGGCGTTCAACAACTTCCTGCTCGACCAGGGCCTGTTGCCGCCGGACCAGCTGGCCGAAGCCGTGCAGCAGCAGTTCATCCCGAAATACAGGAAGAACTGACCGGTAGTGGGGGGGGGGGGGGGGGGGGGGGGGGGGGGGGGGGGGGGGGGGGGGGGGGGGGGGGGGGGGGGGGG
>NZ_JBYTEK010000059.1:0-4023 GCF_058783335.1 Stenotrophomonas sp. FW305-C-20-S1
ATGTAAGCTCGGTCGCCGCATCCATGCGGCTCACGCCCCCGCAACCGGACCCACCCCGCCTTCGACAGATTTCCGCGCGCTGTGGAAACGGCGTTCTGTGCTGCTGTTGGTAGGCGTCGACCTTAGTGGGCACGGTAGATCCACGCCATGCGTGGATGGATTCCTGGATGTTTCGCTGATGTGGTGAGTTCTGAACTTGGTGGCTTCTGAACTCGGTGGGTGCGGACCGTTGGTCCGCACACCGATGCCTCAGGCCAGGTAGACCTGTCCATCCCGCACATCCACCGGCACTGCGCGCAGGCGGTCGCCCTTGCAGGGGCCGGCGATGCAGTCGCCACTGTCCAGCGCGAACGAGGCGCCGTGGGCGGCGCAGACCAGATGGCCTTCGCGGCTCTTCAGGAACTGGCCGGGCGCCCAATCCAGGCGGCGGCCCGCGTGCGGGCAGATGTTCAGGAACGCGCGCACCTGTTCACCGTCGCGGTACAGCAGCAGCGACTCGGCATCGCCATCGACCACCGCTTCAACCTCGGCAAACGCACCATCGGCAATGGCATCCAGGGTGATCAGGGCAACAGCGGCAGTCATGGCGAAGGCTCGGACGGAATCGCGCATTGTCGCACGCCTGGTCATGTGACTAGCTGCGACATGAACACAAGTCATTGATCCGTAATAAGCCAAGGCTATATTTAACGAGTTTTTCACTCAATGACAGTGGCACCTGCCGATACTCATGGCTCGCTGATTTCCAGCCTATCGAGCCACCATGTTCAATCGCGATTTCGCCTTCAACCAGTTCCGCACCCTGTTTGCCCCGCGCAAGCCGCGCCATCCGCTGGTGCGCGTTGCCGTGGGCCTGCTCGGCCTGGCGATCCTGGCCGCGATGGTGTTCATCGGCGTATTCGTCGGTGCAGCCATGATCCTGGTGGGCCTGGCGTGGAAGCTGCTGGCTTCGCGCAAGCCCGGCCCGAGCCGCCCGGTCGACCCGAACGTGGTCGAGGGCGAGTACCACGTGGTGCGCAAGTCGGCGCTGCCGTCCTCGCGCTGATCGACGCTGCCCGCTGACGGCGGGCCTTGCTGCGTTCTAGACTGCGGGCACTCCCTTCCTGGATGCCCGCATGCCCGATGTCTCCGATGTGATCCCTGCTGCAGCCACGCCGCGTGTACCGGTGGTGGGTGGCGGCAGCTTTCCCGTGCACCGCATCTACTGCGTCGGCCGCAACTTCGCCGACCACGCGCGTGAGATGGGTGCTGCCGTGCCCGCAGCAGATGATCGCGGCCGCCCGATGTTCTTCACCAAGCCGGCCGACGCCATCGTGGTCGGCCACGACGATGTGATCCCCTACCCGCCTGCCACCAGCAACCTGCATCACGAGGTGGAACTGGTGGTGGCGATCGGCCGTGACGCGCCCACCGGCGTGCTGGCCGTGGCCGACGCCGAGGCCCTGGTCTATGGCTATGCCGTAGGCCTGGACCTGACTCGCCGCGACCTGCAGGCGGCCGCCAAGGAGAAGGGCCACCCGTGGGATTCGGCCAAGGGTTTCGATGCCTCTGCACCGATCAGCGAGATCGTGCACGCCGGTGAAGTCGGCGATCTGGCCGCGCTCAATCTGTCGCTGGAGATCAATGGCGAAGTCCGCCAGCAGTCCCTGCTCGACCAGATGATCTGGAACGTGCCGGAGATCCTGCACGAGCTGTCCAAGCTGTGGCAGCTGCGCGCCGGCGACCTGGTGTTCATGGGCACGCCGTCCGGCGTGGCCGCGCTGAAGCCCGGCGACCGTTTCAGTGCACGCCTTGAGAACGTGGCCGAACGCCACGGCGTGATCGCCGGCTGACATCACCTGCGCTACCCTTCGCGCTGTCCCCCCTCGCCCTCAGGAGAAAAACAACAATGGGAATGCTCACCGAGTTCAAGGAATTCGCGATGCGCGGCAACGTCATCGACCTCGCCGTCGGCGTGGTGATTGGCGCTGCCTTCGGCAAGATCGTCACCGCGCTGGTGGAGAAGATCATCATGCCGCCGCTGGGCATGCTGATCGGCAAGGTCGATTTCTCCCAGCTTGCGTGGACACTGTCGCCGGCCAGCATCGGGCCTGATAGCAAGGAAATCCCGGCCGTGGTGATCGGCTACGGTGATTTCATCAACACGCTGATCCAGTTCGTGATCGTGGCCTTCGCCATCTTCCTGGTGATCAAGGTGATCAACCGCCTGTCGCGCAAGAAGGAAGCCGCACCGGCAGCGCCGGCCGAGGAAGTGGTGCTGCTGCGCGAGATCCGCGACAGCCTGAAGAAATAAGGTGGGTGGCGCCGGGCCATGCCCGGCGGAACGCCATCTTGCCGCTGCGCTCGCCGGGCGTGCCCGGCGCTACCGCAGAGGCATGCGAAAGCCCCGCTCCGGCGGGGCTTTCGCTTTGCTGCATCTGGCGGAAAACAGCATCCGCGCCGGCCATGACCTCCCGCCCATGCGCGGCGCTGAACGACTGTTAAGCTCCAAGGCTTACACCCTTCCCGGAGCTGTCCATGCGTCGCCGCGTCCTTGCCATCGCATCCTCCCTCGCCCTGCTGGCCGCGCCGGCCTTCGCGGCGCCGCGTGCCACCACCCTGCCGCCGGCTTCGCTGGCCACCGCCGCGCAGCTGCGCGACCAGGCGCTGGCCGATGACACCGGCTGGAAGGTGGTCGAATCGTTGACCACCGAGATCGGCCCTCGCATCGCCGGCAGCGAGGCCGACGCCCGTGCCGTGGCCTGGGCCGAAGCCAAGTTCAAGGCACTGGGTTTTGACAAGGTGTGGAAGGAACCGGTGACCTTCCCGAAATGGGAGCGCCGCAGTGAACACGCCGCCGTGACCGGCAGGAACCCGCAACCGCTGCAGATCACCGCGCTGGGTGGCAGCCCGGGCGGTACGGTCGAAGCCGAGGTAGTGCGGTTTGCCGATCTGGCCGCGCTGCAGGCCGCACCGGCGGGTTCGCTGAAGGGCAAGATCGCCTTCGTCGATTACCAGATGCTGCCGTTCCGCGATGGCCGCGACTATGGCCGTGGCGGCGCGATCCGCAGCAAGGGCCCGTCCGAGGCCATCCGCAAGGGCGCGATCGGTTTCCTGATGCGCTCGGCCGGTACCGATTCGCACCGCGTGCCGCACACCGGCATCACCCGCTTCGATGACGGCCTGACCCCGGTGCCGTCGGCGGCGCTGTCGGTACCCGACGCCGACCAGCTGGCGCGTCTGCTTGCCCGTGGCGCAACCACGGTGAAGGTCGCACTGGACTGCGGTTGGGATGGCACGGCGACCTCGTACAACGTGATCGGTGAGATCACCGGCCGCACGCTGCCGAAGGAAGTGGTGGTGATCGGTGGACACCTGGACTCGTGGGACCTGGGCACCGGCGCGGTCGATGACGGCGCAGGCGTGGGCATCACCATGGCCGCCGGTCATCTGATCGGCCAGCTGAAGCAGGCGCCGAAGCGCACCATCCGCGTGGTCGCCTTCGCCAACGAAGAACAGGGCCTGTATGGCGGCAAGGCCTACGCCGAGGCGCATGCCAAGGACGTAGCCCTGCACCAGCTGGCCGCCGAGAGCGATTTCGGTGCTGGTCGCATCTACGCCTTCAACACCGGTTCGCCGAACCCGGAAGGCTCGCGCGAGGCAACCAGGCAGATTGCCGAGGTGATGAAGCCGCTGGGCATCGAGTACGCCGCCGACAAGGGTGGCCCGGGGCCGGATGTCGGTCCGCTGGCCGCCAAGGGTGGCGCATGGGCTTGGCTGGCGCAGGATGGCTCGGATTACTTCCACCTGCACCACACCGCCGACGACACCCTCGACAAGATCGACCCGAAGGCGCTGGCGCAGAACGTGGCGGCCTATACCGTGTTTGCCTACCTGGCGGCCGAGGCCGATGGCAACTTCGGTAGCGAAGCCAAGGCAACCACGCCGCCCAACGAGTGAGTCCACTTCCACGCTGTGCGTGGAGTGACTCATGACCGGGTAGCGGGGGGGGGGGGGGGGGGGGGGGGGGGGGGGGGGGGGGGG
>NZ_JBYTEK010000059.1:4029-17176 GCF_058783335.1 Stenotrophomonas sp. FW305-C-20-S1
CCTCCCCCCCCCCCCCCCCCCCCCCCCCCCCCCCCCCCCCCGCTACCGGCCTGGGCGCTTACTGCGCCCACACGCTGGTATTGCGAACCCCCAGCAGCTTCGGGTTGAACAACGGGTCACGCCCGTGACGCCGGTGATCTTCGTAGTCGCGCAACGCGGCCAGCGCGGGCCTCTGCAGCAGCAGGATGGCGATGATGTTCAGCCAACTCATCATGCCTACGCCGATGTCGCCCAGCGCCCACGCCACTGTCGCACTGTTCATCGCCGAGTAGCCCGTAGCGGCCAGGAACAGCAGCTGGAAGGTGCCCATCACCCACCCTCGGGGACGATCGCGGCAGAGATAACTGACGTTGGTTTCGGCCATGTAGTACAGGGCCAGGATGGTGGTGAACGCGAATGGCAGGATCGCCAGCGCGACGAACGACTTGCCGAAGCCGGGCAAGGCCGACTCCACCGCGTGCTGTACGAAGCGTGGCCCTGCTTCCACGCCGGGAAGGTTGCCCAGCAGCAGGCGCGCCTCGTCCGGCACACCGTTCACCGCCGGGTCGTAGACGTTGTAGAGCCCGGTGGAGAGAATCAGGAAGGCCGTCGCGCTGCACACGACCATGGTGTCGATGTACACCGAGAACGACTGCACCAGCCCCTGCTTCACCGGGTGCGATACTTCCGCTGCAGCGGCAGGATGCGCGCCACTGCCCATGCCAGCTTCATTGGACAACACGCCACGACGTACCCCCCATTGGATCGCGGTCCCGATCATCGCACCGAATGCGGCGTCAACACCGAAGGCGCTGCGCAGCACCAGGGCGATGACCTCAGGCACGCGCTCGACGTTGAGTACCATCACCACCGCAGTGACCAGCAGATAGGCCACGGCCATCACCGGCACCACCCATTCGGCGACGCGCGCGATGCGACGCACGCCGCCGAGCAGGATCGCCGCCAACACCACCAGCAGCACACCGGTGGTGACCATCACCGGAACGTCCCACGCTTCGTTCACCGCACTGGTGATGGCGTTGGACTGCGTGCCCGCCAGCATCGCCCCCGCCAGCACCGTGACCAGCGCGAACAGCACGGCGTACCAGCGCTGGCCCAGCCCCTTCTCGATGTAGTACGCCGGGCCACCGCGATACTGCCCCTTGGCGTCGCGATCCTTGTAGATCTGCGCCAGGGTGGACTCGATGAACGCGCTGGAGGCACCGAGGAAGGCGACGATCCACATCCAGAAGATCGCGCCCGGACCGCCGAAGGCAATGGCCATGGCGACACCGGCGATGTTGCCCACGCCCACCCGGCTGGACAGCGACAGTGACAACGCCTGGAACGGCGAGACACCGGCATCGGAGCGCTCGTGACGGAACATCAGGCGCAGCATGTCCGGCAGCGCGCGCAACTGCACGAAGCGGGTACGTACGCTGAAGTACAGGCCCGTTGCCAGGCACAGCACCACCAGGTACGGGCTCCAGACAACGGCAAGCACGGCATTGACGATCGATTCGACATTCATCGCAGGGCCCCCATCAGAAGAACATGCCCAGGGCGACCTGGGGACTGATGATGCGGCCGGTATTGCGGCCGGCAACGGTGAATTCGACGCCGGCGATCAGCCCCAGCGACGGGCTGAAGTGGTACTCGACAGCGGGCGCGAAGGTCAGGTTGCGACTGGCCGGGCGGTGTTCGTTGATGGGCCGGACGCCACCTGCAGCGTCGGGCGCGAAACCGGTCAGGCGCTGGCCGGTCTCGCGGCTGGCGGCAACTTCCATCACGCCGACCCAGCGTTCGTTGAAGCTGTATTCGGCGCCCACGGAAAGACCCAGTACCGAGCCCCGCGCGATATGGCCCTGGAAGCCGTCCTCGGTGCCGTACACACTGGTGCCGGAGATGGCCGTTCGCGATGGCGCCGGCCCCGCGCTGAACTGCGCCCGCCAGCGCAGCGGCCGATCGTTGCCCAGCCACAGCACCTGCTGCACGGCCAACGCGGCGACGGTGCGCTGCACGCCATCACCCTGCGCATCCAGCGGATTGCCGGTGATGCGGTCGTGGCTGCCGGTGCTGAAGCGCTGTACCAGCGCAATCGACACCGCCGGCGTGGTGCCATCGGCGCTGGGGGCCTGCAACAGGTATTGCAGGCGTGCGGTGGTATCACCGGCGCGGAAGCCTCGGCTGCGTGCGTTGCCGGATTCGGCGCGTGATGCACTCAGGTTGACCTGGCCGGTCACCCGTTCGCTGAAGCCGTATGCGATGGGCACCACCATCGCCCACGCGCCGCTGCGTTCGCTGCTGCGCTGGCGGTCGCCGTTGTGGTCGAAGGACGAGGAACTATCGACCCGCACCAGATAGGGTTCGACGTACCAGTGACCCGCCGGCATGCCGGCAGGATTGGGTGTGATCAGCGGGCCGGTGAAGTTGACGCCGTCGAGCGTGCGCTCGTTGGCCTGCGCGGAAACGGCGGCAAGCGCACTGAGTGCCAGTACCAGGCAGACACGCACCGCACTGCGAGGAGGATGATGCATGGGAACCGCTCCTGTACGACGTTGGATGGACTTCCACCCTGCGTCGCCGGGAACGGCACACCAATAAGGAAACTTTCAATTCGTCATGCCTGCTTTGCGCATGGCACTGCCAGGAAAACCGCCAGACGTTGCCCGGCTGCCGGGAAGTCCCGTTCGGCCTGGAACTGCGCTGTGCGGGCACCGGTTTGCGGTGCCCGCAGACACGCCCATCAGCCGCGCTGGCTGACCCACTGCGCCAGCAACACGGCCGTGGCGGAAGCGACATTCAGGCTTTCAACCGCGCCACTGCCGGGAATCGACAGCTGCTGGTCACACTGGCTGGCCAGGCCGCGATCCATGCCTTCGCTTTCCGCGCCCATCACGTAGACCAGGCGGGCCGGCAACGACGCGCGGAACACGTCATCGCCACCCTCGACCAGGGTCGCGGCGAGGCCGAAACCGGCCGCGCGCAGCTGCGCCATCGCTTCTGCATCCTCAGGCAACTGCACCAGCGGCACCGACTCTGCGCCGCCCTCGGCCACGCGTGCGGCCGCGCCGGACAACGCCAGCGTACTGCTGGCCGGCAGCAGCAGCGCCTTGGCGCCGAAGTGCGCGGCAGAGCGCAGGATCGCACCGAAGTTGTGCGGATTACCGACGCCATCCAGCCACAGTGCCAGCGCCGGGCCTTCGCCCAGTTCGGCCAGCCACTGCGCCAGCGGCAACACCGGCGCGCGCAGCACGTCGGCCACCAGGCCTTCATGGTGGGTGGTGGCAGCCAGCTTGTTGAGGTCGCCCTCCTCCACCACGCGATAGCCCACGCGGTTGGCCACGCACCACTTCAGCACCGGCTGCATGCGCGGAATCAGCGATTCCACCAGGTACAGCTTGCGCAGCGCCTGCGGACGCTTGGCGAACAGCGCCTGCACCGCGTTCCATCCGTACAGGCGAAGTTCGTCGTTGCCCCGCCCCGGCGGTGGCGGGGTGCCGCCCTCACGCGGTGGCAGCGGGGTGGCCCGCGGCGGTCGCGACGACGGGCGGCGGGCATTCTTCCAGGGATCATTCACTACGGGACAACTCCAGCTTGCGTTGACGCCAGAAATCGGCGTTCTTGATGCCCAGGGCATCGGGGTCGAAGATCGGGTCGAGACCGAGCTTCTTCTGTCGTTCGTAATCGCGCAGGGCCAGCATGGCCGGCTTCTGCACGATGAGGATGGCGATGATGTTCAGCCAGGCCATCAGGCCCACGCCGATATCACCCAGCGCCCAGGCCAGGGTGGCGTTGTGGAAGGCACCGAACACCACCATGCCGATGATGCCCAGGCGCAGCAGCAGCACGGTGAGCGGCCGGCGCTTGTTGTGGTTGACGTAGGTCAGGTTGGTTTCGGCCATGTAGTAATAGGCCATGATCGTGGTGAAGGCGAAGAAGAAGATCGCTACCGACACGAAGGCCGAGCCCCAGCCCGGCAGCACCGCTTCCACACCCGCCTGCGCGTAGCCCGCACCTTCGGGAATGCCGGCCAGGCCCTGGAAGATCGGCGCAGCGCCGGCGACCGGCGAATACACGTTGTAGGTGCCGCTGGCCAGGATCAGGAAGGCGGTGGCGGTGCACACCATCATGGTGTCGAAGTAGATGGCGAACGCCTGCACGTAGCCCTGCTTGGCCGGGTGCGAGACCTCCGAGGCCGCCGCAGCGTGCGGACCCGAGCCCTGGCCGGCCTCGTTGGCGTAGATGCCGCGCTTGATGCCCCACTCCACCGCCAGGCCCATCATCGCGCCGAACGCGGCATGGGTACCGAACGCGCTCTTGAAGATGATGCCGAACATTTCCGGCACGCGGTCGTAGTTGATGATCATGATGACGATGGCCATCAGGATGAAGCCGGCGGCCATGAACGGCACCACCACTTCGGCGAAGTTGGCGATGCGCTTGACGCCACCGAAGATCACCACGCCCAGCAGCAGGGCGACGACGATGCCGATGCCCAGCTTCAGCGCCTGCGCCGATTCCATGCCGAAGGCCTGGCCATCGAGCGGACCGCACAGCGCGGTACCGCGGCAGGCGTTGATGACGCTGTCGGCGATCGCGTTGGCCTGCACGCCGGGCATCAGGAAACCGGCGGCGATGATCGTGGCGATGGCGAAGGCCATGGCATACCACTTCAGGCCCATCGCTTTTTCGATGTAGTAGGCCGGGCCACCGCGGTAGCGGCCTTCGGCATCCTTGGTCTTGTAGATCTGCGCCAGGGTGCATTCCACATACGAGGTGGAGGCGCCGAGGAAGCCCATCACCCACATCCAGAAGATCGCGCCGGGGCCGCCGAAGGCGATGGCGGTGGCCACGCCGGCGATGTTGCCGATGCCCATGCGGCCGGCCATCGACATGGCCAGGGCCTGGAACGAGGACACGCCCGCGTCGGACTTCTCACCGGACACGGTGAGGCGGCACATCTCGACGAAACCACGGATCTGCATGAAGCGGGTGCGCAGGCTGAAGAACAGGCCGGCGGCCAGGCACATGAAGATCAGCGCCTTGCTCCAGATGATGCTGTTGATGAAATGTACGGTAGCTTCCACGCGCGCTCTCTCCAGTCGGCGGGTTGTGAGGACGTCCCGTCGGCTGGAAGGGACCGGTCGATTCTCCCTGATCGAAGGTCGCTGCGATAGCGCCGGATGTGGGGGCGTGTTCTCCGCCGGGCATGGCCCGGCGCTACCGGGTATGCCGGCCGCACCACGGGTAGCGCCGGGCCGTGCCTGGCGGCCTGTTACGGAAGCTGCCTGCGTACCCGGGCGAAGCGGCGCAGGTCATGCAGGACGCCGCGCTTGTAGACGGCGCAGCGCTCCACGCCCTCCTCCTGGAAACCGTTCTTTTCCAGTACCCGGGCCGAGCCCAGGTTGAAGTCGACCACCGTGGCCTGCAGCCTGAACAGGCCAAGCTCATCCATCACCCAGGGCGCGAACAGGCCGACCACAGCGGTCATCAGGCCCTGCCCCCAGTGGGCCTGGCCGAGCCAGTAGCCCAGTTCCGCGGTATGCCCGCGCTCGGCCACGCCCTGCTGGGCGCCAACGCTGCCACAGGCCTGGCCCTCTATCTCGATGGCCAGGTTCAGCGTGCCTGGGGCCAGTACGCGCCCGCCCAGGAAGGCTTCGCCATCCTCGCGGGTGTACGGATACGGGAAGCGGTCACGCAGCCCACGCGAGACGTCCGCGTCGTTGGCGTGATGCAGCAGCGACTGCAGGTCATCACTGCGCCAGGGGCGCAGCAGGAAGCCTGCGCCGTGCAGGATCCGCGCCGGCTCAGGCATGACCACCCACCGACGGCGAGTCGGCCTCCTGCTTCTCCAGCTCGCGCTTCACCGCCTCCGGCGAGCGGGTGTACGGGGCCAGCCGCGCGTAGAACGCCGGCACCACGAACAGCGACAGGAAGGTGGACAGGGTGACGCCGAAGATGATCACGATGCCGATGGTGCCACGGCTGGCCGAGCCCGGGCCACCGGCCACCACCAGCGGGATGGCGCCGACCACGGTGGCGATCGAAGTCATCAGAATCGGACGCAGGCGCACCATCGCCGATTCGATGATCGCTTCGCGCACGCTGCGGCCATCGTCGCGCAGCTGGTTGGCGAATTCGACGATCAGGATGCCGTTCTTGGCCGCCAGGCCGACCAGCATGACGATGCCGATCTGGCTGAACAGGTTCACCGTGCCGCCACTCAGCCACAGGCCAACCAGCGCGCCGAGCACGCCCAGCGGCACGGTCAGCATGATCGTCAGCGGGTGGATGAAGCTCTCGAACTGCGCGGCCAGCACCAGGTACACCACCAGCAGGGCCATGGCGAAGGTCAGCAGCACCGCGCCGCCCGCACTCTGGTACTCACGCGATTCGCCCTTCCAGTTCACCTGCGCGTACTGCGGCAGCTCTTCGCCGGTCACCTGCTGGGCCCAGGCGATGGCCTCGCCCAGGGGATAACCCGGTGCCAGGCCGGCACTGATGGTGATCGAGCGCAGGCGGTTGAAGCGGTTCAGGGTTCCGGCCTCGGCCACTTCGCTCAGCGTGACCAGGTTGGACAATGGCACCAGCTCGCCAGAGGTCGCACGCACGCGGATAGCGGCCAGATCGGCGGGGCTGGCGCGGCCATCACGGCCGGCCTGCACCAGCACGTCGTACTCCTCGCCGTTGTCGACGAAGGTAGTGACGCGGCGCGAGCCCATCATCGTTTCCAGCGCCGAACCGATCGCGGTGACCGGCACGCCGAGGTCGGCCGCACGCTGGCGGTCGATGTTCACCCGCATCTGCGGACGGGTTTCCTTGTAGTCCGAGTCCGGGCCGACCAGGCCGGGGTTGTCGGCCATGCGCAGCAGGATGCGGTCGCGCCACTGCGCGATCTCGGCGTATTCCGGGCCACCCAGCACGATCTGGAACGGCTGCCCGCCACTGCGCACCAGGCCGCCACCGACCTGGGTACGTACGCGCACGCCACGGATGGTGTCCAGTTCCTTCTGCAGTTCGTTGGCGACTTCCGGCGTGCCTTCGCTGCGCTGACGCCACGGCTGCAGGAACACGCTGACGCGGCCAGTGTGCATTTCCTCGCTGGCGCCGAAGCCGCCGGGCACGCGCGGGTTGGCGCGCACGATCGGCTTGTCCGCGCCCACGTGCGGTGCCAGCAGCGCTTCGACCTGCTGCACCTGCTGCACGGTGTAGTCGTAGCCGGCGCCTTCCGGGCCGTCGATCATGATCTGGAACGAACCACGGTCTTCGGCCGGGGCCAGTTCCGAAGGCAGCACTTTGATCAGCAGCCAGCTGGCCGCCAACGCAGCGGCCATCACCAGCAGGTAGATCCACGTGCGATCGACATGATGATCGAGCACGCGGCCGTAGGCGCCGGCCAGGCGTTCCAGATTGCGGTTGATGAAGCCGTGCAGCCCGCGCGGTGCCTGCCCGGTATGCGGCTTGAGCAGCTTGGAGGCCATCATCGGCGTCAGCGTCAGCGCGACGAACGCCGACAGCGCGACAGCGGCGGCCAGGGCTACCGCCAGTTCACGGAACAGGCGCCCGGTATTGCCTTCCAGGAAGCCGACCGGCAGGAATACCGCCACCAGCACGGCGGTGGTGGCGATCACCGCGAACGCCACCTGCGCGGTACCCCGCTTGGACGCCACCAGCGGCGGTTCGCCCAGGTCGATGCGACGCTGCACGTTTTCCACCACCACGATCGCGTCATCCACCACCAGGCCGATGCACAGCACAAGCGCGAGCAGGGTCAGCAGGTTGATCGAGAAGTCGAATGCGTACAGCGCGATGAACGCCGCCACCAGGCATACCGGCACGGTGACCGCAGGAATCAACGCCGCGCGGAAGCTGCCGAGGAACAGCCAGATCACCGCCAGCACCAGGATCATCGCCTCCACCAGGGTGGCGTACACGCGGTCGACGGCAGCCTCGATGAAGGTGGTGTTGTCGAAGGCAACGAAGATCTGCGTGCCCTTGGGCAGGGTCAGCGCGACACGTTCGGCCTCGGCGCGCGCGGTGCGCGCCACATCCAGCGAATTGGCAGTGGAGGTCTTGACGATGCCCAGGCCGATGCCGGGTTCGCCGTTGCTGCGGTAGTAGGCGCGACGCTCGGCCGAGGCCAGCTCGATCTTCGCCACATCGCCCATGCGCACCACATAGCCATCACTGCCCTTGCCCAGCGGGATGGTCGCGAAGTCTTCCGGCTTGATGTAGTTGCGCTCCACGCGCAGGGTGAAATCGCGGTCGGTGGATTCGATGCGGCCGGCCGGCAGTTCCACGTTCTCGTTGCGCAACGCGGTTTCCACATCGCCGGTGGTCAGCCCACGTGCGGCCAGCTGGTCGCGGTCCAGCCAGATGCGCATGGCATAGCGCTGGCGGCCACCGATGCGGACCTGGGCCACGCCATCGAGGCTGGAGAAGCGGTCGACCACGTAGCGGTCGGCGTAGTCGCTCAGTTCCAGCGTATCCATGGTCGAGGAGACCATGTTGAACCAGATGATCGGGTCGGCATCGCTCTCGACCTTGGCGATCTCCGGTGGCCGTGCCTCCTCGGGCATGCGGTCGGCCACGCGGCTGACCGCGTCGCGCACGTCGTTGGCCGCCGCTTCGATATCACGGTTGGAGGTGAATTCGATGCTGACCTGCGAGCGGCCGTTGGTGCTGCGCGCGTTGATCGTATCGATGCCTTCGATGCCGGCCAGCGCGTCTTCCAGCACCTGGGTGATGCGGCTCTCGATGACCGCTGCCGAGGCGCCGGTGTAATCCACCGAGACCGAAACGATCGGTGGGTCGATGGCCGGCAGTTCGCGCAGCGTCAACCGGGTGAAGGACATCACGCCCAGCACCAGCAGCAACAGGCTCATCACCACGGCAAACACCGGCCGCTGGATGGAGATGTCGGACAGCTTCATCCGCCGTGACCCTCGGCGGCTGCAGGTGCTTCAACCGTCTCCGGCTGCGCGCCGCTGGCGGGCGCGGCGTCGGAGGCTGCCACCTTCAGGCCCGCCCGCAGCTTGCCGGTGCCGTCCACCACGATGCGCTGGCCTGCCTGCAGGCCCTGCTTGATCTCGACCACGCCGGCGCGGCGTGCACCGGTGACCACGTCCACGCGTTCGACGGTGTCATCGGCCTTGATGCGGTACATGAAGCTGTCGCGACCGACCTGCACCACCGCGATTTCCGGTACCACCAGGGCCGGTCGATCAGGATGGAACAGGCGCACGTCGAGCAGCATGCCCGGCCGCAGCGCATGGTCGCCATTGGCGAAGTCGGCACGCACGGTCACCGCACGGGTGGCAGGGTCGATGCGTGCATCGATGGTGCTGACCTCGCCCTCGAAGGTGCGGCCCGGCCAGGCCACGCTGGTGGCCTGCACCTTGTCGCCGGTGGTCAGCGACGCCAGTTCCACTTCCGGCACCTGGAAATCGACGTGCATGCGCTCGACGTCGTCGAGGGTGGCGATCACCGTGGTCGGCGTCAGCAGCGTGCCCGGGCTGATCTGGCGGATGCCAAGGACGCCGGCGAACGGCGCGCGCACGCGACGGTCGCCGATGTCCGACTGCATCTGTGCCACCCGCGCTTCGGCGGCGTCGCGGATCGACTTCTGCGTGTCCAGGGTCGCACTGGATACCAACCGCTGCGCCGCCAGTTCACGCTGGCGCTTGTACAGCTGGTCGGCTTCGCGGAAGGTCGCCTGCGCCTGCACCAATGCGGCCTCCTGGGCCTGCCCGCGCAGTGTCACGAGGGGCGCACCGGCGGCGACCTGCTGGCCACTTTCAAAGTGCACGCGCTCGACAATCTCGCTCACCTTGGCGGTCACGCTGATCGACTCGCGCGCCTTGGCCGTGCCCAGCGCCTGCAGCGTGTCGTTCCACTGCACCGCCTGCACGACCTGCGCGGTGACCGGCACGGCTTCGCCCTGCCGACGCGCGGCGGCCTCCTGTTTGCCTGCGCACCCGGCCAGCACGGCCAGGCTGAGGCCAAGGGCCAGGGTCGAAGCGATACGAGCCAACATGAAGCGTCCTGAGTGGTACACGGCCGCCGAGTGTAGGCAAGGCCCCGCAAAAGCGGTATGTGCCAAGCGTTTACCGGCGTGGAACGGGGGCTGCGATAGCGCCGTGTTCCCATTCCATGCAGGGGCACCGACGCAGTGTCGGCGTATGTCGGGATGTATCAGGCCATCCCGCCAGGGGCGATGCCGTCGTACAGTCGAGGGGCCTGGCCGAGGGCGCCGGGCGGGGTCGGAACCTGACGGGGATCCGACCCCGTTTTCTTTGGACGCAGGCCTTCTGTGCCTGGCGCACCGGTAGCGCCGGGCCATGCCCGGCGGATCAATACCGGTAGTTCACCTTCATCCACAGGCTGCGGCCGGGCTCGTTGATGCGCACCGGGTCAGCGGGGAAGCCGAAGTCGGCGCTGCCGGCCAGGTTCAGATGCTCGCTGTAGGCACGGTCGAACAGGTTGTCGACACCGGCGCTGAGCTGCAGCTGCGAACTGAAACGATAGGCCGCGTTGAGCGCCAGCGTGGCAAAGCCGCTGCTCGGCCCGAGGTCCTGCGCGACCACGTTGCCCTGCCCGTCCGCGACCCGATGCTGATGGGTGACCGCGCGCACCAGCGCACCGGCACTCCAGCGCTGGCCTTCCCAGTCAGCGCTCAAGCGTGCTTCCAGCGGCGGCATCTGCGGCAACGGTCGATGCTGATCGCGGTTCTCGCCCCAGGCATAGGCCAGGGTGCCCCCCAGCTTCCATTGCTCGTCCAGCCGCAGCTGCAGGCCGGCCTCGGCACCGGCGATGCGCGCCTGCACATTGTCAGCCTGGCTCATGCCCATCATGCCGCTGCCGCGATAGGTGAACAGGATGTAGTCCTGGATCTGCCCCGCATAGGCCGAGACCCAGGCCTGCACGCGCGGGCCCTTGTATTGCAGGCCGACGTCAAGCTGGGTGGTGCGCTCGGGCTGGATGCCAGCGAACGCGTTCACCGCACCTGCCGGCCCCTGATCGGGCGAGAACAGTTCCCAGTAGTCGGGCATGCGCTGGCTGTGGCCCAGCCCGGCATACCAGGTCAGGCCGTCGGCAAGGTCCTGTTCGTAGCGCAGGAAACCACTGCCCAGCCATTCCCTGCGGCGCTGGCCGGCGGTGGGATTGGGCATGGCCATCATCATGCCGCCGATGTCGGCACGCGCATCGCGCACGCTGGCACGATCGATGCGCAGCCCGCCGATCCAACGCTGCCCGGTGTCCACGCCAAGGGTCAGTTCGGTGAATGCACCGTAGCGGCGGAAATCGGCGTCGGTGTTCCAGTCCGCCTGCTTGTAGGTATCGCGCCCCATGCCCATGCGGCCGCGATGCCGGCTGTCTTCGCCGTCGATGCCGGCCACCAGCTGCACGTCCTGCCAGCGCCATTCGGCGCTGATGCGCCCGCCCTGCGTGCGGCGAACCACGTTCGACGCCATCGGCATCGGCATCATGCTGTGTGGGTTCGGCGTACGCAGCGTGTAGTTGTCCATCACGTGGTCGGCTTCGTTGTAGTACACGTTCGCCTGCAGCGTGTCCCACGCCCCGGGCAGATTGCGCTTCTCGAAGCGTGCGGCGTAACTGGTGCGTTCGAACGCGGCACCATCCATGCCGCGCCCCGCGTAGCGCGCGATCGCATCGCCGGCACCGGCGGAGACCTCCAACAGGGTATCGGCGTCAGGCGTCCAACCCACCGCTACGTCGCCATTCCACTTGCGCCATTTCGACGGAACCACATCGCCGTTGCCGTCCTTGTAGTCATCGGCTTCGGAGCGATTGCCGCTGGCACGCACGTAGCCCGTTGGATTGCCCAGGGTCAGGTCCAGCACCTGGTCGTTGCGGTTGCGTGAGCCGACCAGCGCACTGGCATCGGCACGCAGCCCGGGCGCATCGAAACGCGGGGTATCACGCTCGAAACGCACGGTGCCCGCAGAGGCACCCGCGCCCCAGCGCACGCTCTGCGGGCCCTTGATGATGGTCAGCCGGTCAAAGCTCTCCGGCGATATGTAGGACAGCGGGTTGTCCATGCGCGAGGGACACGCGCCAATCAGATTGCCATCGTTGCTGAGGATGTTCAGGCGCGAACCGAACATGCCACGCAGCACCGGGTCGCCGTTGGTGCCGCCGTTGCGGATGGCGGAGAAGCCGGGAACGGCCTTCAGGTAATCGGCGCCATCGCTGGCTGGCACAGGCTGCCGCGGCAGGCGCGGATCGGTCACCCAATGCAGCGGCGAGGACGGCGCGGCGGCGGTGACCACCAGCGTATCCAGCGTCCGCGCTTCTTCAGCGGGCGTGGCATGGGCGAAGGGGGCGGCCAGGGCAGCGCCAAGCGCAAACGGCAGGCGCGCACGGGCACCCGCAGCGGGGAAAGTCATTTTCATGGAAACAGCTCCAAGGTACGCACGCGCGCACGACGCCCTTGCAGGCCTCATGCGGCGGATCCGATAGGGAAATCAGCGGACGGTGGAGATCAGCGGCGGGCCACGCGCGGCATGTGCCGGCCAATGCAGCAGCGGCAGTCGCGGCTGCGACCATGGGAACATCGGCTTCGGCCGCCACAGCAAGGGCAGCAGAAGCACCAGCACGGCCAGCCACGGCAGCAGGCGCATGGCCAGCACGCAGTACTCGCAGGCCTCCCCGTGCATGGCGTGCGGATCGGCGGGCGGGGTCGGATCCCTTTGCCCCGGCAAAGGGCTCTGACCCTCAGCCATGTCGCCGTGATGCATGTGGGCATGGTCCATGCCGCCATGCATTGTGGATGGGGTCAGAGCCCTTCCCTGTGGTGAAGGGATCTGACCCTGCGGCGCCTGCAGCGCACGGCTGACCAGCGGCGCAAGCACCATCAACAGCGTCGCGATGAAGGCGAGCTGGAGCAGGGTTCGACGCAGGCAGCCGGTACGGATCACCGCGCTAGTGTAGAGGTGCCTCCAGAAGGCACCGTGCGACGAACCGTCGCAGGAGGGGGTTTATCGGCAGGGCTGCGCCCTGCACCCGCAAAGGCCACGTCCACGGCAAGAGCCGAAGCAACATCAAAAGCTGGCTTCCTGTGGGTAGGCGGGGTGGGTCCGGTTGCGGGGGCCGCTGCAAGTACGTCCATGTAAGCTCGGTCGCCGCATCCATGCGGCTCACG